>JAQVER010000024.1 GCA_028697885.1 Desulfocapsaceae bacterium | reverse complement strand
CAGCCAGATCTCTAGCCAGGGAGGAGGCAATCCGGTGGCCATACGTGGTTGCCGCCCGCGAACCGACAATCGCCACACAGCAACCTTCAAGCAGCTCACTCCTGCCCCGTACATACAAAACTGGTGGCGGACCATTGATCTGACGGAGCAAGGAAGGGTAGCTCTGGTCCTCCAGACAGATGGCCTGTGCCCCTGAGCTGGCAAGTCCTTCCAGCTCCTGCGCACCCCGGCAACGCACCTCGTCGACATTTGCCAGTCCTGAAAGAGCTTCCGCCCGAATCCCGGGCACCTTTGCTCGCTCTTTGGCAGAGGCCAGCAATACACGATCCGGGCCATCAAAGAAGTCTACAAGACGCCTCATCCCTGCCGCCCCCAATCCTGGAACCAGACTCAGACTCACCCAATCAAGGAGATCAGCCATACCTCACCGCTTGGCAGGAAATAAACAAAAAATGACAAGAGCCACAATGGCCCTTCAGGAGAAGTGTGTCGGCAATCCATGCCGTTGTATAGGCATCCTGCAAAGAAACGGTAAAACTCGACCGCTTTTACCACCCCAAAGCTTCAGCTTTGGGGTGACAGTTACCGGAACGAGCAATCCTGAGAAATCCCTGCGTAGAAAGCCATACTGAAAGGTCAGAAATGAGGTTGCTTTTGAGGAAAGCTCCTAATCGGTCATAAACACACGCAACTCATCTATTCGCGAAGGATGTTTCAGTTTTTGTATTGCCTGGGCCTCGATCTGCCGAATCCGCTCCCTGGTAACCGCAAAACATTTCCCCACCTCTTCAAGGGTATGATCACAGCTCACATCAATACCGTATCGCATCTGCAGAACCTTGGACTCCCGCGGAGAAAGAGAAGACATCACTCGACAGAGACATTCTTTCAGACTGTCAACCATGGAGGACTCGTCAGGCCCCATAGCGGCACAATCTTCGATGAAATCAGAGAGAAACGATTCTTCATCGGCTCCCACAGGCGTATCGAGCGAGATGGCATCCTTAGCTGTTTTCAGCGCCGCCTTGATCTTTACCACATCCAGGCCAAGCTGCTCAGCCATCTCCTCAGGGCTTGGCTCACGATTTTCAATGCGGATAAAATCCCTGGTCACCCGCAGCAAACGGTTAATGGTCTCTATCATATGCACCGGCAGGCGGATAGTCCGCCCCTGGTCTGCAATCCCACGGGTAATTGACTGGCGAATCCACCAAGTGGCGTAGGTGCTGAACTTATAGCCGCGGTGGTAATCAAATTTTTCAACAGCCTTCATCAGACCGATATTGCCCTCCTGGATAAGATCAGGAAACTGCAGCCCGCGATTGATAAATTTCTTGGCAACCGAGACGACAAGACGCAAATTGGCCCGGACCAGCGATTCTTTCGCGTATTTGACCGTATCCCGCGCCGCCTCCAGTTCATGCAGCGTCTCATTCAAGGCATGATAACCAATACAAAATTCTTCACACATCCTCCGGGCAATCCTTTTCTCAAGCTCCAAAGGACTGATCTCCAGCTCATCCTGAGCTGCCGCCGCAAGCTTGTATTCCTGCATCACCTGCACGCGAACCAGACGAAAACGCTTGGCCAGCTCTTCCAAACTGGCAGCGATACCATTGATACAGCGAGGACAGATAAGCCTGTCTTGAAAGATCTCAGCCACCTCCGTTCCGATAGCCATAATCTGCTGATAGATCTCTCTATCTTCATCCGAGCCATCGACACAAGCAAGAAAGCGCTGTCGCAAGCCCTCTCTTTTCTGTTCAAGTTTTGTGGCCAGCGCAACCCTGTTGATAAACTCGTCGTGCGCATGGGAAATAAGGTCAGCCTGATCATCAGGGATACCCTTCAAGGCCTGAAAGATTTTTACCCGACCGGACTGAAGCTCCTGCGCCACTATTTCCAGAGCCTCTATGGCCAAAGGAGTTGACAGCACCGCCCGCTGGATGCGATACAAACCCTCTTCCATCATCCGGGCCAGTTCCAGCTCCTCCTCATGACTAAGCAGGGTCATGGTTCCCATCTCGCGCAAGTAGATATTCATGGGGTCAACGGTATGACACCCCTGCTTCGCGCCTGCGCCAAGGTGGCACGAATCGTTATCATCCAGATCGACGATGAACTCATCGTCGCCCTCATCCTTCTCCGGAATCACGTGCAAGACATCCACCGTATCATCATCCGGCCAGGCGGCAACCAGCTCATCCCCTTCAAGGGCAAGAGCACCAGTAATTTCTGTAATGTCAAAAGCATCATCTTCAAGATGGTCCTCATCAATTATAGGTTCTGTCTCATTATGATCTAATTCCTTATCCCCAGCCATAGCTCCCCCCCGAGATACCACGTCTTCACATCAAGAAAAAAATCTCTCTCTCCCATCTTTTAACAAAATCACCTAGTTCACTGCTCATGCACTATATCAAAAAAAAATTTTAAATCAATAAGTGATTGAAAACAGAGAAAGTTGAACCTAAGCCCACCAAACGATATCCGGCAGGGACACCCAGACTGGCTCCAGCTCTTTTACCCATCCCTTATTTTTCACCCCAGGGCCTGCAACTCTTCATCAATCTTCTGCTTCTTCTGCAGCAAACGGGAAAGCGTGACAAACTCATGTTCGTCACGTTGCACCTTTCCTATCTCGGCAATCAATTGCCTGGACATTTCCTGCAATTCCTCCCTCTTCAACCAAAGCAGCAATTCACCCAGTTCCTCTTCCGTCCCTGAACAATAACTGCTTCCCGAATCAGCTGATGATGCAGTTAACAATATTTCCGCAACCAGAGCCCGCTCTTCTCCCTCGGGCAAAGCGGCAAGCAACTCCTCCGGCTCCAGCTCCCGGCCTTTGGCATGCAAAGCCTTAAGCTGCAGGAACAAGACTTCCCCCACCCCGAAAGCCAACTTTGTCCGCAAACCGACCTCTTCCAGCCGCAAAAAATGGGCAGGATGCAAGACCATATGGGCCACAAGGCGTTTCTGAACCGCATTCAGTCTGACATTTTCTCGACCTGCCTGTACCCGACGACTCAGCTCCCTTGGCTGGACCTCTACCGGGGACGGCACCGAAGAATGGCCCGAGAGGAGATCCGTCAACTGCTGGGTCGCAATCCCCAGTTTTTCACTGAAATGAGCAATCACCACCGAACGCTGCAAAGGAGATGCCGCCGCCTGTACCAGCGGACGCAGCTCTTCCACGATCCTGCTTTTCCCGTCAAGGGTCAGCCCATGCTCCTCGATCATCTTTGCCAGGGCAAACTCAGCCAGTGGTGTGGCGGAATCCAGCAAGCGCTCCAACTGTTCCAGACCCTCTTCCCGAATAAAGGTGTCGGGATCATGACCCGGAGGCAACAACGCCACCCTGGCGCTCATCTGCTCAGCCAGGAAAAGGGGAACGGCCCGGACCGCCGCCTTGACCCCGGCCGCATCGCCGTCAAAGAGCAGGATGGCGTTGTCCGCATAATGACGCAGCAGCTTCAACTGCGGCCGGGTCAAGGCGGTACCAAGAGGCGCGACCACATTGGAACAGCCATGGACCACCAGCGAAACCATGTCAAAATTCCCCTCCACCAGCACCACCCGCTGCCGGGAGCGGATCTCCGCTGCCTGCTGAAAAAGACCGAGTAACAGGCGGCTCTTGTCAAAGATCGGGCTCTCCGGGGAGTTCATATACTTGGGCTGCCCGTCACCGACGATGCGGCCGCCAAAACCGCTTATCCGCCCCTTAGGATCAAAGATGGGAAACAGTATCCGGTCACGGAATCGATCATAGGTGGAGCCCTTGTCATTTTTCACCAGGAGCCCCACCGCCTCGGCAGCCGCGCTTTCCTCACCCTGCAGGCTGCTGCCCAGAAAATTCCAGCCGGCGCTTTCCACGGAAGGCGCGTATCCCAGCTGAAACTTCTCCTGGATATCCGGCGGGATGCCGCGCCGCTCGAGATAGGCCCGCGCCTTTGCCGCACCCTGGGCCTGCAAGAGATATTCCCTGAACAAGCGCGCCGCCTTTTCATTAATACCATACATGGCCTTGCGCTGACGCTCTTTTTCCTGCTCTGCCGGCGAATATTGCTTTTCAGGCAGCTCAATCTGATAGCGCCTGGCCAGCTCCTTCAGGGCTGATGGAAAATCAAGATTGTGATATTTCATCATGAAGGAGAAGACATCACCGGACTCGCCACAGCCAAAGCAGTGATAAAACTGCTGGCCCGGATGCACGGAAAAAGAGGGTGTCTTCTCGCCATGGAAGGGACAACATCCCAGGAAGCGCGCTCCCGATCTTTTCAGGTCAACACACTCTCCTATGATCTGGACAATATCAGCCTGTTCCTTGACAAGGCCTGTTACTGAATCACGCGTTTCCGAATATCCCATACTGACAGTATCTATTTATTATAGTTTTAAGAGCAACGACATAAAATACATAACCAACCGGATTCGTTAAAGCTATCACCATCATCATCCGGATTTGCTTCTCGCCTGCTGCGCCTTCTCCGGTTGCCCCAGTTGGATATAGGCCTTTTCCATCAACAGCCAGTTCTGCTGGATCAAATCATAATCCTTTCCGGCCAGACTGTTCGACTTGATACAGAACTGGACCACCTGTCCATAATCCTTCTGCCCATACTTCACCTGGGCCATCTCATGCCACAGCCTGGCATTACGGGGCTCAAGCCGGAGGGCCCGTTCAAGCACCATTTCGGCCTGACTGAACTGGCCATCCCGCACATTCTGCCGGGCACTGGCAAGCAAGACCCCCGCGGCCTTCCCTTCTTCCGCCACCGGTACAGATTCACGGTTGGGAACAGGGACAGGCTCCGGGGCAGGAGCGGGACGCGGAGCAGGCATCGGACGAGAGACCGGAGCAGGTCTGGATGGCCAATCAACATGATGCTTCACCCCGCAGCCATGCAAGAACAGAGTCACTGTCATGAGCAAGCCGACATTGCTGACCATATTCCATAAACGGTTTGGACCTCTTTGCGTCATTTTATTTTCCCTTCTTTCCTAATTTTGACAGTCTCATAAAGCTCCCCTTCAGGGTACCTTTAATGAAACCAGTCACGTATCGTATTCAAGACCCCGGGAACATTCCACTCCTGAGTGCCATCTCCCGAAGAAGAGGCAGGGGTAGCTCCAGCTGGCAACGTTCCTGCCACAAAGGGCAATACCACATCGCCCCGGAAGGCGCCACCAGCCACACGGCCATACATTCGCCCATCCACCCTGGCCCATTCAAGACCCTCGGGTTCTATCAGCTCCAGAGGCTGGGGATGAAGAGACTGCATGATCTTGCCCCAGACCACCATGGCACCGCTGGAACCGGTGAACACGGTCGGCTTGTTATCGTCGCGGCCAATCCAGACCACAGCCAGCCGATCTCCGGTAAATCCGGCAAACCAGCTATCCCGCAGTTCATCGGTGGTTCCTGTTTTACCGGCGGCCTGCACCGTCTCAGGGATATAGTTTAAAAGCGACCTCGCGGTTCCATTGCTTATCACCCGCTTCAGGGCAGTATCGAGCAGGAAGATTTGCTGAGGCGGAAAACGCTGTTCCACGGTCAGCCCGAAACGCTGAACCACTTTATTGTCCACCGTCAGCACACTGCCAATGGACCGCTGCGGCTGATAGAAACCACCCGTGGCAAAGAGCTGAAACATCTGGGCCACCTCAAGGGGCGACAGGGCAGCCGTTCCCAGCAGGAAGGAAGGATAGGGCTTGAATTCCCGGTTGATCCCCGCCCGCTTTATATTCTGCACGACCTTTTCCACCCCGACATCCATGCCGATCCTGATGGTGTCCAGATTATAAGAATTGGCCAGCGCCTCATGAAAGGGCACCAGTCCATGCTCTTTCTTATCATAATTGGCTGGCCGCCAGTCCTTGGTTCCGGCGGCGCGAACGGTCAAGGACCTATCCTGCACCGGGCTAGCCAGGGTGTAGCCGTTGGCGAGCGCCGTCAGATAGACCAGCGGCTTGATGAGCGAGCCAATGGGTCGCTGGGCATCAAGAGCCCGGTTAAAACCGGTCTGCAAGGCATCGCGGCCTCCAGCCACGGCCAGGATCTCCCCGCCCTCTCGGCTGCTGACAATCACCGCCCCCTCAAGCCCGCTGACGCCATGACGTTTCTCCAGGTCCGATACCGTTTCCCGCAGATTCCTTTCCACCTGCATCTGCACCTGGGGATCAAGGGTGGTGAGGATCTTCAGACCATCGGAGGTAAGATCCTCCTCACGATAATCCTCTCCCAACTGGCGGCGCACGAGATCGAGGAAAGCGGGATAGCGGTTAAACCCACTCTGCACTTTACCATTCTTCTCCAGTCCGGTCGCCTTGGAGGTGAGATACGTACTCTCCGAGATCACTCCTTCATCACGCATCACATCGAGTATCACCTGCCGGCGCTGCAGACAGCGCTCCGCATATCGGCGCGGATCATAATAGGAAGGCCCTTTGATCATCCCCACCAGCATGGCAATCTGGGCGGCGGAAAGATCCTTCAGGTCGCGCCGGAAATAAAACTGACTGGCCAGACCGAAGCCATGCACCGCCCGGCCCCGGTCCTGACCGAGAAAGATCTCGTTGGCGTAGGCGGTCAGGATCTCGTCCTTGCTGTAATGCGCCTCCAGCAGCAGGGCCATGATGACCTCATTGAACTTGCGCTGCAAGGTACGTTCATTATTGAGGAAAAAATTCTTCACCAGCTGCTGGGTCAGCGTGCTGCCGCCCTGCACCGTTTTGCCGGCCCGGATATTGGCAAACATGGCCCGCAGGATTCCCCACGGGTCAACACCAAAATGGGTATAGAAATGTTGATCCTCCACCGCGACAAGGGTCTTAACCAACAGATCGGGAAGTTCCTTGCGGCTATACACAACCCGGTCTTCGTTGTCCAAAGGATGAAAACTGCCAATCCGGGCCGGATCAATGCGTGCCAGGGCAATATCTGCCCCGCTCTCTGTCGCAGATATCTTTTTGATCACGGGACCACCAAACTCCACGGTGATCCGGGCCGATTTCTCCAGACCGTCGGCAAAGGCAAAATCCCTGGTCACCAGATGCATGACATTACCGGCCAGGTCGTAGCCGCCCGGATCTTTCGCCGCCTTGTCCAGACGATAACCGCCAAGCTGCAGCTCCTGCGCCAGCATAGAGGCCGTCAAAGGCATATCGGGATACAACTCCAGGGGGCGCGCGTACACTACGGCGGGCAAGGCCCAACGTTTGCCGTCAAACTTCTGGCGGATCAACTTGTCCAGATAGACGACATAGATTCCAAGGGCAACACAAAGAACAAGGATCACCTGTGCCGCAATTGTGTACTTGGTCCACCCCCGCCGCCTGCCGCTTACACGCTTTGTCTTTTTCGGGATTATTTTTCTTTTTTTAGG
The DNA here is from genome assembly GCA_028697885.1 of Desulfocapsaceae bacterium. Lineage (GTDB taxonomy): Bacteria > Desulfobacterota > Desulfobulbia > Desulfobulbales > Desulfocapsaceae > UBA2270. The sequence continues at coordinate 36,366 of JAQVER010000024.1, read as the reverse complement.
CAAAATTCAATGCACCTTTAACGTATTAAAATTTCAGCACCTAAGCGAGCCCGCGAAACTCCGAAATGTTTTTTTATCGCCTCGCTCAATTCGGTACCCTCAGCGGGAAGCTGGGCAAATTGTCGTCCCGTTCAGCCCGGCAACATATCCAGCGGACTCTGCAGCCGCCTGATATCCCTGGACATGACATGGGTATAGATCTCGGTGGTCTTCACATCCGCATGGCCAAGCAGTTCCTGGAGCACCCGGATATTGACCCCGTTTTCCAGCATATGTGTGGCAAAACTGTGGCGCAAGGTATGACACGTGGCCTTTTTGTCAATATCGGCCTGAGCCACAGCCCGCTTTACCGCCTTCTGCAGACCGGATTCAAGTACATGATGCCGCCGCTCCCGGCCCGAACGTGGGTCAAGGGAACGCTCCTTGGCCGGGAACACCCATTGCCAACCGATCTCTCGGGCAGCATTTGGATATTTTCTGGCCAGGGCTTCCGGAATATACACCTCGCCGAATCCTTCCTCCAAGTCTTTATGATGCAGGATTTTTACCGCCTCAACCTGCCCCTGCAATTCATCCTCCAGACTCTTGGAGAGAATGGTGGTCCGGTCCTTCCCGCCTTTACCGCCACGAACAAAGATAAGGCCCTGACCAAAGTCCACATCCTGAATACGCAAACGGAGACACTCCAGCAGACGCAGGCCGCCTCCATACAACAGTTTTGCCATGAGAGCATTTCTGCCAATCATAACGGCAAGCAAGCGCTGAACCTCTGCCTGAGTGAGGACTGTAGGCGGCCTTTGCTGGCGTTTACTGCGCACCGGAGCAATCTCCCCACCCAAGGGCTTGCCGAGCACCTCATGATAGAGAAAAACCAAAGCATTCAAGGCCTGCCGCTGGGTGGAGGCGGATACCTTGCCCTCAGTTGCCAGATGAGAAAGATACCGCTCTATATCCTTGGCGCCAAGACGATTCGGATGCGTCTTGCCACCGAAGTAATGGATATAGCGGAGTATCCACTGACAATACGTCTGCTCGGTGCGATACGCGTAATGTTGAGACCGAAACACCTCGCGTACCTGATCCATAAGCCTGATATCGGGATTCGGGTGAAATTGTGGCTTGTTTTTCCTTTGACTTTCCATAATACGTCACATAATATCGTAATATCTAGAATTCAACCAGAGAAAACGCAATAAGCGGACAAGAAACTCATTGAGTTTCTATGTTTCATAGATCAATATAAAAATAAGTGGAAATTCCGTCCACCCATAAGGGGTGATATGATGGAAAAATTTCCACTTATTACACTGATATGTTCCCGAAAAGGATAGATAAATGGCTACATCATCCACACTCGAAAGCTCTTTGATTGCCATCTTGCGGAGATTTATTGAAAGAGGAGAAGTTATCAGGTCTAAAGGCGATATAAAAATCGGCCAACTTAAAATGTGGAATGGAGGATGTCGAAGTCATTTTAAAAAAATCTATGGCGAAAATCATGTAGTTACCAAAACAATTTCTTCTGGATTGATCCCGGACAACGTAAATGTAAATGAAGAATTTGAAAAACGACTACGACTTTTGAAGGAATATGTTGTTTCCATAGAGAAAATTGGCATGAATGCTTTCGTGACAAAAAGCATTGGCACAAGAGTTTTTATTGGCCATGGCAGATCACCAATGTGGCGAGAATTAAAAGATTTTATAAATGATCGCCTAAAATTACCTTGGGATGAATTCAATCGTGAAGCAGTTGCAGGTATAACAACCTTTGCTCGTATATCAGAGATGTTGGATTCAGCTAGTTTTGCATTTTTAATCATGACCGCTGAAGACCAACACTCAAATGAAACTACTCACGCAAGACAAAATGTTGTTCACGAAGTTGGCCTTTTTCAAGGACGGCTTGGCCCTAAAAAAGCGATCATACTTCTTGAACAAGGTTGTGAAGAATTCTCAAATATTGTCGGATTATCACAAATTAGATTTCCCAAAGGACATATATCAGCTGTTTTTGAGGAAATACGCCGAGTTCTCGAAAGGGAAAACATAATACAAACATAACCAAAAAATTAAGCGGACGTCGTTAAGCGCGGCGGCGCTGACGCGGTAAGTTCAATGGCGCCGCCCGCTTATTTAGGTCGTTATGCCTAAAAGAATGGAAGCATCTATGGAATCACCAAAAACGTTTATCTCATATAGCTGGTCTTCCCCACAGCATGAAGAATGGGTGTTAACCCTCGCTACAGAGCTTAGAGAATCTGGCGTGGATGTTGTACTAGATAAATGGGACCTGAAAGAAGGCCATGATTCCAATGCATTCATGGAAAAAATGGTCACAGACGAATCTGTAAAAAAGGTAATAATCGTTTGCGATGAGTCCTACGCAAAAAAGGCAGATAGCCGAAGCGGCGGCGTTGGAACTGAAACTCAAATTATAAGCTCAGAAATTTACTCTAGTGTAAGTCAAGATAAGTTTGTAGCCGTAATTTCAGAAAAGAACGATGAAGGTGAGGCGCATTTACCTACTTACTATAAATCACGGATATACATAGATCTTTCCTACGATGAGCTATACGCAAAAAACTTCGAACAACTTTTGCGATGGATATTCAACAAGCCCATTAATGTGAAGCCGGAACTTGGAAACGTGCCCGCTTTCCTGTCCGAAACTCCAACAGCAAGTCTCGGTACGTCAGCAATCGCCAGAAGATGTATCGATGCCTACCGCAATTCAAAACCCCACGCCCATGGGGCGCTGAAGGAATATTTTCAAACATTTATAGGCAACTTTGAAAGGTTCCGCCTCGAACCGAGTAAAGGAAATTCGGAGTTTGATGAAGAAGTAGTAAATTCCATTGAGTCGTTCATTCCCTATAGAAATGAGGCGATCGAGGTATTTCTTGCAGTTGCCAATTACGGAGAACCTGGCTCTTTGGGAGATGATCTACATTATTTCTTTGAGCAGCTAATCCCCTCGATGGATCGGCCCGAGAATATCAGTCAGTATCATACTTGGGATTGGGACAATCTGAAGTATATTGTGCAGGAGCTATTTTTGTACTGCGCGGCTTCGCTAATAAAATCCCAAAAGTTCGAAGTCCTCGCCATTCTGCTTCAACAAAGATATTTTGTTGCTAGGGATGAAGAGTATGGACGAAACGCAATGAGAAGCTTTGGGGTTTTTCGCAACCACCTAGATTCACTTGAGCATAGAAATAAAAGGATCAAGTCAAACAGAAAGTCACTGCACGCCGATTATATAAAGAAGCTATCATCGGGGACTGGCGTTTCTTTCAGTCAAATAATGCAAGCAGATTTTCTGCTTTTCGTTTCCGACAGCATGCAGGCTCTATTGTCACAAGACCACTACCAGGAGTGGTGGCCTGAGACGCTGATTTACAAAGGTTACGGTTCGGCCACGTACGAAATTTTCGCAAGAGCCGAGTCATCAGCTTTTTTCAATAGAATTAAGGCATGCATTGGAGTACAGCAAAAGACAGACCTGGAACCACTTATTCAAGCCTTTCAAAAAAGAGAACTACATACGTCCAACGCTAGCCCGGTGTCTGGCCTGAACTATGAAAAACTTTGCACAAAGCCGTAATGGCATAATCGGGTAGCCGGGGGTTTTTCTCCCCCAGCCCCCACAACACCCCGCATGCGGCTCCGCACGGGGCGTTTCATTAAGGTTGTCGGGTCGTAACCGGACGTAAAGACTTGAGCTGGTTTTGTTGATTAACGCCTGGACACTACTCCTCCATTCGGATTCAACGTATATCCAGAGCCATCAACTACCTTTGCTCTCCTTAATGTTCAGCCCTTCACCGTGTCCAAGGCATTACCCTTGGCGTTTGGCTACTATGGCTTCTGCTGACTTCTGTATTCTCACCATTCCAATTGCTTAGCCTGGCGCCGTATATCCTCATTTTCTGTCTGCCTTCTTTCGTTTCGTATCTCACAGATAAGGCGGGACTTTCCTTGTCTGTGCCAGGATGTTTGTGTACCGGAACCCCACCGGTGATTTCACCGAAAATGATTTCATACTGCATTGAATACAGATCTCCCCGGATAATGACGTGAACTTCCCTTGTGCAACCGCGCCATTTACCGTATCACCTGCTCCTTGGGTTTTGACATGTGGTGCTGCCTTGCCCAGTGACTCGGCCTTGTATGACATTTCTGTTCGTCGGCCCACATCTTTGCCCCCGGCTTCCTTCAGACCCCACCTCACAGTGACGCCCTTGCCATTGGCTAGTAATTTATGATAGGCTTTCACTTATCACAGGAACACTTACAGGGGACTTTAACCCCATGAGTTCACGCCCATGCCGGGCGTACACAAAAACTTCCAGCCGACGCGCCAAAGGCGCGCGCGGCTGAAGTTTACCGTTCGATCTCAAAGAACGTAAAGCAAGAAAGGAGAATGGAAATGAAATGGAAAACAGATGATGGGGGGTGGAGTCCTTACCTTGCTGGAGCACTTTTAGGTCTCTTGGCCATAGTTTCAGTCCTTGCAACCACACAGCTCCTCGGCAAGACCAGTTATTTAGGAGCGTCCACAACGTTCGTTCGTGCCGCCGGCATTTTGGAACAGACAGTTACCGCGGATCATGTGGTTTCAAACGAATATTTCGCCAAAACAAAGGTTCGTGTTGACTGGCAGTTTATGCTGGTTATCGGGATTGTCCTGGGGGCCTTTATTTCGTCCACTACGGATAAGAGCTTTCGGCTGGAAAAAGTTCCACCCATTTGGGAGGAGCGATTTGGTCCATCGATCGGGAAGCGGGCAGCCGGGGCATTTGTGGGTGGAATTATCGCCATGATCGGTGCTCGCCTGGCCGATGGCTGTCCAAGTGGTCATGGCCTCAGTGGAATGATGCAGTTGTCGGTAAGTTCGCTTGTGTCTTTAGTTATGTTTTTTGGTATAGGTGTTTTGGCTTCTCATCTGATTTATGGAAGGAGGACACTATGAATACCGATCAATGGCTGGGCCTAGTCACGGGCGTATTATTTGGTTTTTTACTACAGAAAGGTCGTGTCCTTCGCTTCGACAAGCAGATTGGAGCACTGCTCTTGAAGGATATGACGATAATCAAATTTATGCTTTCGGCAATTCTGGTGGGAATGGTCGGGATACTCCTGCTCTCGAACTTTGAAATCATTACCTTGAGCCACAAGCCGATGAATGTTGGCGGTGTGTTAATCGGAGGAGCATTGTTTGGCGCCGGATGGGCGCTCATGGGCTTTTGCCCCGGCACATCACTAGGCGCTTTGGGCGAAGGTCGCTGGCATGCAGTTTTTGCCATAATAGGCATGTTGGTTGGGGCAGCATTCTATGCAGAGCTTTACCCTTTACTTAAATCAACAGTGCTTGCGTGGAAAGATTTCGGAAAACTCGGATTGCCAGAAGCCCTGGGTATTTCGCAGTGGGTAATCGTTCCGATATTCTGGGTGGGGATAATCACTTTGTTTTTCTGGTTTGAGAAGAAAAAGTTGTAAATCGTAATGATTTTATCGAACCAGTCAATCCACTTGACCCGCAACTTGCACCCGATTTTGTAGTTACTCATCGACACAGCATCCTGCCGAATTTAACTGTATATTGAAGGCGGGCATGTGATCTCAAGCGTTAACTATCGTCCAACATTTAAAGAGGAGATTAACATGAAATTTAGTACATCATTTTTTGTCTCACTAATCATGATTGGGTTACCCGTTATCACTTCTGGAGCTGATATTAAATCATCAAATAATATTGATTATCCCACAGGATGGCAAAACTGGTCTTCGATAGCTGTTTCTCACCGAACTGATAACAATACCATTCGAATAATACTAGGGAATGAGGTTGCAGTTGAAGCTGCACGTGTCGGTAAAATCAATCCTTGGCCTGATGGGGCCATATTAGCGAAAGTTGTATGGAAAGATACTCAGCTGGAAAATTGGCAAGCGGCAACTGTCCCAGGACAATTTGTTCATGTTGAATTCATGCTGAGGGACTCAAAAAAATATTCAGAAACATACGGTTGGGGTTGGGCACGCTGGGTTGGTGCAGATCAAAAGCCTTTCAACCAAGGGGCACAAGTTTGCATCTCATGCCACACACCAGTTAAAAATCGTGATTGGGTATTTACTGATCCAGCACACTTCCCAACTATGCAATAGCTATCAAGAGGCTGCAAGGGACGAGCGGGCAACGCGCTTTATCGAAGTTCTGTTACAGAGCAAATTTCAGATAAATCGGAGCCACTTCTCAAATTCATTCTGGAAAATTATTGAATAATGAAAACCAACAAACATAATCTGCATAGAAAAATGATGTATCGATGACAGTAAACCCAAAGTCGGTCATTAAATTAAAACCATCCCAATGGTTCAGTATAATCATAACTTACCTTTCCATACCCATAATTCTATTGGTTTGCGGAGGGGATTTCAGGTGGTGGCAAGCGTGGGTCTTTTTTGTGCTGATCGATACGGCTGGCATAGGGGGGCGCATATGGGCAGAACATAGACATCCGGGAATTCTGGCTGAACGGTTTAAATATTCTAAGGCTCAGGATGTAAAGTCTTGGGATAAAGTAATTGCCCCTTTGATGGCGCTCAGCCTATCATTTCCGCTTGTCATAGTAGCAGGCCTCGATCACCATTTCGCATGGTCTCTCCCCTTCCCGATCTGGATGAATTTACTCGGCTTAGTTCTGATCACATTTGGATACGCCTTCGCCTCATGGGCCTTGATTGAGAATCGCTTTTTTTCCACTTTTGTGCGTATCCAGAAAGACCGGGAACATGAAGTGTGCAGCAGCGGTCCTTACCGAATTGTACGGCATCCGGGCTACGCCGGGAATATGTTGGCACTTCCGGGGATTGTTCTTGCTTTAGGTTCAGTGTGGACATTGATTCCAGTGGTCATAGCCATAATAATTGCCGTGATAAGAACGGAATTAGAAGACAGAACACTGCAAGAAGAATTGCAAGGATACAAAGAATATGTACAACAGGTACGATATAGATTGATTCCTGGAATATATTAATTTGTAGACATATAATCAAACTGCCCAGGCAACCACTTGTGCCGACCCAAAAAGCCAGCCGGCACCGTTAAACGTTATTTTTACTTAGAAACGAGACTTAAGTTATGACAAATCAAAGCACATCAAATCGATGCATATTATCTCTACTTATTTTCTTTGTATTATTGATGTCTCCTATGTTCTTGTCTTCAGGAAAAGCAAATGCTCTAATAAAACCATCTCGTCCGATTTCCTATATAGACAATGTTAGTTTCCCTCCAGGTACTATGCCTGCATTAATCAAAGCTATGCAGAATTATTTACCTTCTCAATATCAATTAAAGAAGGATGGTAGTAGCTTCACAATGTCCAATCCGCTCCATGGATTACATGTTAGGTTTACCCCTAAAGGTCCTCAGATCCAGATAAACAATAATAGATGGGGTCTGACAATGAACCGTATGGGCTATGAAGATGCAGTCAAGCCTGTTCGAAAAGCTAAATTGTTCAATGATAATGGGAGAATGGTTTATGACCGAGGCTCTGTTGCTGAATGGTATCTTAATTCACACTATGGGATAGAGCAGGGATTTACAGTATACGAGGCACCAGAAAAAAAGTCAGGTTTGCTTGTTGTAGAACTTGCTCTCTCCGGTGAATTAAAAGCCGAACTTTCAAATAAATCAATTGTTCTCACAGATGTGCCTGGCAAACGTATAGCACGTTATTCTGGTTTGCAGGTCTTCGATGCAGATGCCAAATCTCTGCCTGCACACCTTACCCTTTTAAATGATACCCTTATCAGTATCCGTGTTGATGATAATAAGGCCAAATATCCAATTACGATCGATCCTTGGATTCAACAATTTAAACTTACGGCAAGTGATGGTGCCTCCAGTGATAATTTCGGTTGGTCTATTTCTATTAGTGGAAATACAATTATTGTTGGGTCACCAGAGGATGATGACAATGGTTCAGACGCTGGATCTGCCTATGTTTTTGAGAAGCCTGCAGAAGGTTGGGCAGCGATGACACAAACTGCAAAACTCACTGCTAGTGATGGCGCGACTTCTGATCATTTTGGTAGAACAGTATCTATTAGTAACGATACGATTGTTGTCGGCGCTCCTTATGATGATGATAACGGATTAACCTCTGGTTCCGCATATGTCTTTGTAAAACCCGCTAGTGGGTGGGTGGATACAACACAAACTGCAAAACTCACTGCTGGAGATGGTGCTGCCGGCGATTTTTTTGGAAACAGTGTATCCGTAAGTGGTGACGTGATAGTAGTAGGAGCATCGGAGGATGATGATAATGGAGGAGAATCAGGTTCTGCCTATGTTTTTGAAAAACCTGTAAGTGGTTGGGGTGATATGACTCAAACCGCAAAACTCACTGCTAGTGATGGCGATTTATCAGACCACTTTGGTGGATCCGTGTCAATTAGTGGTGATGTGATAGCTGTGGGAGCAGGATTTGATGATGATAAAGGAAGAGATTCAGGTTCTGCTTATGTTTATGTAAAGCCTATAAGTGGTTGGGCTGACATGACCCAAACTGCGAAACTTACTGCCAGTGATGGTGCTGAATATGACTACTTGGGCAGTCATTCCATATCCATCAGCGACGAAACGGTAGTCGTTGGAGCTACTTTTGACGATGACAATGGAGGAAACTCTGGTTCTGCATATGTTTATGTAAAACCCCTGGCAGGTTGGGGCGATATGGCTCAAACCGCAAAATTGACTGCTAGTGATGGCGATATGTGGGATCAATTTGGAGAATCAGTATCTATTAACGGTAATACGATTGTTATTGGTGCTATAGGGGATGATGACAAAGGATCAGGGTCTGGATCCGTGTATGTTTTTAAAAAACCTCTATCTGGCTGGACAACAATGACGGAAGCTGCAAAGCTCACTGCAACTGATGGTCAGATGTCGGATCAATTTGGCATATCAGTGGCCACAGATGGAGATGTAATTATTGCTGGGGCGTATTATGACGATGATAATGGTGCAGAATCAGGTTCTGCATACATTAATTTTATCAAGGGAACAGTGTATGCCTTTTCTGGTACTAACGGAAGTCTTGATGTCAGTACGCCTTCACCCCAGACAGTTGAATACTACTCAACAACACAGTTCACTTTCAATGCAGAACCTGGCAGTCATATATCATCCATTTCGGGATGCGGTATAAATTACACAAACACAAATGAGGGAATAATAAGCAAAACTGAAACCACAGATACTGTTATTCGTGATTGCGTTGTCACTGCCAACTTTACAATTAACCAAAACACTATAATTGCATCTGCAGGAGCCAACGGCCATCTGGATGCTTCAACCCCGTCGCCAATATCCTTGATTTCAGATGAAACAGCTCAGTTTATTTTTAACGCTGACAATGGCTATCATGTTGCTAGTATTATTGGGTGTGGAATTGACTTTACAAATATTGATAATGCACTGATGAGCAAGACAGTAGTCAGTGATCCTTTTACAGAGAGTTGTACGGTCAATGCTACCTTTGCCATCAACCAATACAATGTTTCAGCATCAGTTGGACCATATGGAACTTTGGATGCGACTACACCTTCCTCTCGAACAGTTAACTACGGAGAAACAACATCGTTTACATTTAATGCAAATCCTGGGAGTTATGTGACATCTATATTAGGGTGTGGGATAAATTATACAAACTTAGATGAAGCAACAGGAACAATCTCTCAAACCACAGATACTATAACCAGTGATTGCATTGTCGATGCCACATTTGCTATTAAACAGAACACTGTTATTGCTTCTGTGGGAGAAAACGGTAGTTTGGATGGTTCGACACCTTCGCCTAGGACAGTTAACAATGATGAGACAGTGCAGTTCACCTTTAATGCAGATACTGGTTATCATGTTGCCAGCATTGTTGGTTGCGGAATTGACTTTTCAAATACTGTCAATTCACTGTCAAGTAAAACAATCATCACAGATCCTTTCACAGAGAGTTGTGCTGTAAATGCAACATTTGAGATAAACCAATATAATGTATCTGCAACCGCAGGCGCGAATGGAATCCTGGATGTTGCAACTCCTTCGCCACAAACAGTAAATTACGGTGAAATTACCCAATTTACCTTCAATGCAAATACGGGATATCTCATACTATCGATCTCTGGCTGTGGAATCAATTTTAAAAACACGGATGATACAATAACAACCATGCCTGTAACAACAGATGCGATTTTAGATAATTGCTCTGTTGAGGCCTCTTTCGCGAAAAGAAATACTACTATATCATCAACAATTACATTTGAAGAATTCTCCACAGGTTTGCTCAATAATGGTGTTGAGGCTGGGTATGAAATCAGCACTGGATTAGCTTATTTTATTAGCGATGGCGCGGAATTTTGCACCCCAGAATGTCCAGAAAATGGAACACAATATTTGCTAACACAAAATGGAAATACTCCTATTACAATAAAGCGAACAAACAATAAACCGTTTAGCTTGTTATCCTTTGATTTTGCAGAACAGCATATCGATGTTGCTTATGCTACACAGATAGATGTTATTGGTACTCTAAAAAATGGGAGCACTATAACTGAAACTTTTATTCTTGATGGAATTAACGATGGTTCTGGTCCTTTAGATGATTTTCAGAAAGGTATTTTGCCGGATTCTTTTAAGAATGTTACCTCTGTTAATTTTGTATGGACTGGTTCACCTACAAGTTTAAGATATTCAATTGATAACATTTCCGTTCAGACAGTACCTCAAAGCGATGTTTTGAAATTTATCGTTCCGATTCTAACAGCAACAAAGACAGAACTTGAAATAGAAAGATGATGAAAATAACATCTATATGGCCTCCGGTTGTCAAGAAATAAAAATTCCCTATAGATCGGAAGAAGGTAAAAACGAAACAAAGCTCCCATCTTAAAATCAGATTTCATGACAAACGACTCGTTGGTTCCGACTTGGGTCTTCGGTCGCGGGTATCAGCACGTTTTAATAACGCGTCTGCACCAAACATCTATCGGGATTAACTGAAAAGCCAAAAAGGTTCTTTGACAATCAGCGTGCTGTCTTTTGGCAGCATCAGAATATATCCCGGCGCAATCAAAAGAATCGGCTTGATCGATTACGCGATCATCCAGTTAGGGTGTCACTCGGGCAAGGAGCAGAACACGATCATCATTTGGCAAAATATCCGTATTGTAATTTGGAGCTGGAAAGTGCCGCCAATCAAAGGCCCTGAACTTCGGGTATAGTGTCCACTCTTTCTGAGGCAGTCTTGCTGCATGCGGGATATCAAGAGAAATCAGATCCACCCATGTGATTTCAGTTAGGCAACAAGCTGACACCCCCAGCTCCAAAATTATTGTTCGAAGAAGGTTTTCATATCGAATGCCTCCTTGTTCTTGAGCATAAAATAGATGGCCCGGCCGAGTTTGTGGGTAAAAATGCCGAGCGCTTTACCTTTGTTGTATTTTCGTTCCAATCTGCCCACATAGAGTTTTGCCTGGCTGGACTCTCTAAGCATGAGGATGGCGGCCTCTTTGACAGCCCATTTGAGATGGTGATTGCCGATCTTTTTATTGGAGGTTCCAGCCCACTTGCCGTCAGACTCTTTTTTCGGACGGATCAGGCGTGCATAGGAAGAAAAGTCCTGTACCCGGGGAAATCTTCTGATATCGTGGATCTCGTAGAGAATGACCAGCGCCAGGATCTGGCCGACACCGGGAATGGATCGTAACAGATAAAAGGTATGGTAATCATGCTCCCTGGCTGTTTTTTCGATATGCCATTCGAGCTTTTTCAGGGTTTCATTGAGCGCTGTGATCATCTCCAGATCAACTTCGACGCTTTTTCTGACCTCAAGATCCTGGAACTGTTCAGCGACCCCTCCATGATTGTATTTACGGGTAAGTTTCTTGTTGAAAACTGGCAGATTGTATTGGGTATTGGTATTCTGGATATGGGCAACAAGTTCACCACACCGCCTGGATATATACATTCTACGTCGTAGAAGATCGCGAGTGGCCCGCCACTCTGCCGGATAAGAATAGGCGACGGGGAAATTGCCGCCCTTGAGCAGGTGAGCGATTTTATAGGAATCGATTTTGTCGTTTTTGGTTTTACCGCCATGGATTGCCCGCATATACAGGGCGTGGCCCAGGATAAAGGAGAGCTGCCTGGCGGCACAGAGATCGGCAAGCCAATACCAGCAGAAGACGCATTCCACACCAACAATGATATCTTCCTGGTATGGGGAAATAAGGTCGAGAAACAATTCAGGATCGGTGTCGATGTTCTTATGAACCTGAACATTTCCTTGCTGATTGAGAACGCAGACATACATTTTCCTGGCATGAAGATCGATTCCGCAATAATACTTGTGTTGTTGGGTGTAGAAATTCATCAGATTGGCCTCCTTTGGGTGAAGGTTTAATGTTGCTGGAACCTTCATTATCGTCCTTCATCTGAAGGAAGGTCATAACAATTATCAAAAGGGTCAACCAGACCGGGTGAACGCGTGCGGCCTAGCGGTACAAATCCGGTGGCCGGTCTGGTTACCCAGGTCGTTAAGCGCCTAAAGACAATACAATGACAATAGAAAACAACTCCAAAACACCACACACAATAAAGCTGCCAAATCGACTTTTTATTTTTTCACTGGTTGTCGGTTTGGTTACCCCATTCCTGGCGCGTCTTGCCGGTGTGCCCTTTAGAGGCATTGAATGGTTGACAGCCTATTTGGCTGGTGGCATGGGAATTTTATTCCTTTCAGCAGTGAATTTTATCCCAAGCATTGCGTGGTTTGGGCTTGGTCGAGCAAGTAAAAAGTTTCCTTTAGCCTATTGGGTTTCAATTTCAGGCGGAGTTGCATTTCTCCTTTATGCCCATGGCTCCATAAATCTTAGCTCCAGTTCAACCGCCGCAATCGGGCTGTTATTTATTCCTTTTTATGCAGTAGGCGCTATCCTGGCAAGCTGGCTGCTTGGCTGTATACTTCATTTCATTATTCAAAATGATAAATTCCGTTTTTGGACAGCCGTGGGGTTTGGTGTCATGGCCGTTGTTGATGGTGTCATAGCACCTGCTCAACAATCTCGAAACATTGCTGCCCGAGAATCACGTTTCCCCAATTTAGCCCTATCAACCATACCTCTTCAAAAAACCAATATCCTTACTGGTGAAAATCTTGTTACGGTTTCGGCCATTTCATATGACAATTTTCAAAAATCAGAATTAAAAGTATTCACGGTTCTCTCTCAATCAAATATTTTGATAATCAATCCAGTAAATTATGGCGTGTTGTTAAAACTTGACTATCACCAAGAAGATTGTGATGGCTGCGTCCATATGTACCCTTATCTGGTCATGGATAGAGATGGTAGTCCTCTAGTCTCAACGAGTGATGGTGTATCAAACAAAAATGGTCAGATTAAATGGCGTTGGCAGGCGAGTGGTTTTAGCAGAGTAGTTCCTATTCAATCAATCACACAAAGACCATTTTTCCTTTCGTATCAAAATACTGACTTCATAGTTTTTCATGACACTGACGGGAAAGAATTATGGCGTAAAAACATACCTGTTTCTGACATTGGGATATATGTCACTCCCAAAGGCGAGCAACTTCCATTCGCAATAACGGGTCACAATAAGTCCAGTAAATTATCAACATATCAACTTGATGGTAGTCAGGGGCAGAGTATAAAAATCCCCGACTGGGCAATGGATGCTCAGGCGATTTCCTGGCCTACACCAGGGAATTTACTTGTGGGCACAGGGCGTCATTTTGCTGTCTTGGATCAAAATGGTTATGAAATATTAAGTCACACAGTACAAGACACTTCATTCAATCCATATCATGGCCCGGAAGGCACATCCGTAAAATTTAGCAAGGAGGAAAAACCTTACCTAGCGGTAATGTGTCATGGGAGTTCAGGTTATGCCCGTTCTGTTCTATTCATCTTCGATCCAGATGGAAACTTGGTTTGGAAAGAAGAAGTAAAAAAACTATCAGCAATAATCTCTCTCCCTCAGGTTGAAGAAGGGAATGAGGTGTTACTGGTAGGTGGGATGGAAGGGATAATTGAATATAAACTTAATGAAGAACGCTTAACAAAATAATTCAGCGGATGGCGGTAACGTAGGCGGCGCTGACGCGGCAAGTTCATTGGCGCCACCGCTGATTAAAGTCGTTATGCATAAAAAATCATGAAACAAACACAACAGCTCTACAAAGATCGAACAGTTGGGCTTTTAACAAGCTTCCAACTCTTAGAGCTATCACTCAAGCTCTACATAGGAACTTCGTATGACTACATTCATGCTTTGGTTCAAGATCGCATCCACTTCGACTTCACGGTAGAGGATGTGGAAAACTTCCCACTAGAAAGGCTCTTGAATGTATTTGGGAAACTAAATGGGAATGAAGAATTAAAAAATCGATTAAATAGGCTAAGGAAAGAGCGCAACTATATTGCGCATGAGGCACTTATTGTCACTGTAGGATCGAACCCCAATATGGAAACCCTACACAAAAAGGCAGAGGACTTCTTTTACCTTGAAGATGAGCTTTCTGAATGCTTGCAGCTTGTAACTGAAGAATTTAGAAAGCTTAAAATACAGTTTGTAGCTGGCAATGCATAACACGGCGCTCAAAATGGGCGCAAATTCCGCTGCGCTACATTTGCGCCCTTTAGCTGGGAGTTAGCTATCGTCCAACAATTAAAGAGGAGATTAACATGAAATTTAGTACATCATTTTTTGTCTCACTAATCATGATTGGGTTACCCGTTATCACTTCTGGAGCTGATATTAAATCATCACATAATATTGATTATCCCACAGGATGGCAAAACTGGTCTTCGATAGCTGTTTCTCACCGAACTGATAACAATACCATTCGAATAATACTAGGGAATGAGGTTGCAGTTGAAGCTGCACGTGTTGGTAAAATCAATCCTTGGCCTGATGGGGCCATATTAGCGAAAGTTGTATGGAAAGATACTCAGCTGGAAAATTGGCAAGCGGCAACTGTCCCAGGACAATTTGTTCATGTTGAATTCATGCTGAGGGACTCAAAAAAATATTCAGAAACATACGGTTGGGGTTGGGCACGCTGGGTTGGTGCAGATCAAAAGCCTTTCAACCAAGGGGCACAAGTTTGCATCTCATGCCACACACCAGTTAAAAATCGTGATTGGGTATTTACTGATCCAGCACACTTCCCAACTATGCAATAGCTATCAAGAGGCTGCAAGGGACGAGCGGGCAACGCGCTTTATCGAAGTTCTGTTACAGAGCAAATTTCAGATAAATCGGAGCCACTTCTCAAATTCATTCTGGAAAATTATTGAATAATGAAAACCAACAAACATAATCTGCATAGAAAAATGATGTATCGATGACAGTAAACCCAAAGTCGGTCATTAAATTAAAACCATCCCAATGGTTCAGTATAATCATAACTTACCTTTCCATACCCATAATTCTATTGGTTTGCGGAGGGGATTTCAGGTGGTGGCAAGCGTGGGTCTTTTTTGTGCTGATCGATACGGCTGGCATAGGGGGGCGCATATGGGCAGAACATAGACATCCGGGAATTCTGGCTGAACGGTTTAAATATTCTAAGGCTCAGGATGTAAAGTCTTGGGATAAAGTAATTGCCCCTTTGATGGCGCTCAGCCTATCATTTCCGCTTGTCATAGTAGCAGGCCTCGATCACCATTTCGCATGGTCTCTCCCCTTCCCGATCTGGATGAATTTACTCGGCTTAGTTCTGATCACATTTGGATACGCCTTCGCCTCATGGGCCTTGATTGAGAATCGCTTTTTTTCCACTTTTGTGCGTATCCAGAAAGACCGGGAACATGAAGTGTGCAGCAGCGGTCCTTACCGAATTGTACGGCATCCGGGCTACGCCGGGAATATGTTGGCACTTCCGGGGATTGTTCTTGCTTTAGGTTCAGTGTGGACATTGATTCCAGTGGTCATAGCCATAATAATTGCCGTGATAAGAACGGAATTAGAAGACAGAACACTGCAAGAAGAATTGCAAGGATACAAAGAATATGTACAACAGGTACGATATAGATTGATTCCTGGAATATATTAATTTGTAGACATATAATCAAACTGCCCAGGCAACCACTTGTGCCGACCCAAAAAGCCGGCCGGCACCGTTAAACGTTCGGCCGTGACCGCATCTATTCACACCCGTAAGGAAATTTTCCACAATGGACATCCCTCGGATATTCAACATCACTGAAAGTGCGCACCGCATCCACAACCCGATCACACCCGAAAAGCTTGCCACTCTCGGCGCCGCGCTGCGTCTGAAAGCGGGGGCCCGGGTGCTGGATCTCGGCAGCGGTTCGGGGGAGATGCTGTGCACCTGGGCACGCGATCACGATGTTATCGGCACCGGCATCGACCTGAGCCAGTTGTTCACCGAACAAGCGAAACTCCGTGCTGTTGAACTCGGCGTTGCCGATCGGGCCACGTTCATCCATGGCGATGCTGCCGGCTATGTCTCTGACGACAAGGCCGATGTAGCAGCCTGCGTCGGTGCCACGTGGATCGGCGGTGGCGTCGCCGGCACTATCGAGCTTCTGGCGCAGAGCCTGCGCCCCGGAGGGATCATCCTCGTCGGCGAGCCCTTCTGGCGGCAGTTACCGCCGACGGAAGATGTTGCCAAGGGCTGTCTTGCCCACTCCATCTCCGACTTTCTCATGCTTCCGGAACTGCTCGCGTCTTTCGGCCAGCAGGGCTACGACGTCGTGGAAATGGTTCTGGCTGACCAAGACGGCTGGGACAGATACGAGGCGGCCAAATGGCTCACCATGCGCCGCTGGCTTGAAGCCAATCCCGACGACGAGCTGGCCAAGGAAGTTCGCGGCCAACTGACCTCGGAACCCGAACGCTACGCCGCTTACACGCGTGAATACCTGGGCTGGGGTGTGTTCGCGCTGATGCCGCGCTGAGGCATTTGTGTTTTGCTCGCCGCCTCGCCAGCACCGACTTTTGCGTTTTGGGCTATCAGCCTAACCCATCATTCCACGGAACCTGCGCAAAAAGCCGCGCAGGTTCCGTGAATTCAGACGTTAGGCAAAATAATTCTAAGAAAACTTCTAATCTTTAATCGGATATCTAAATGGCTGCCAAAACTTTGATAAGATTTATCATGAACAGCCCCATCTTTTTGATGTACCGTATAAACAAAACAATCAGGGAGTTTTGCCGAGCGGGTTTTATTTCCACAGCAATTTCCGAAGGAATATACGATGTCCTTTCCAAAGGTCCGGCCAGCTGTGAGGATATCCAGAAAGCTATTGGAGCGGATTTCAATCAAGAAGGTCTGGAGGCATGGCTTGATCTAGGGGTATCGTTAGGAGAGCTTGCCAAAAGTCGCGAAGGCTACAGCATTAAAAGTGCATTTTCGAAAGAATTATTAATACCTGCAAATGATGCATGGAAAGCATTTTTTCAGGCTCGTGTTGAAATATTCCATGATTATATCATCAAAACTCCAGCCTATCTAAAAGGGAAAAAGCAATTCGAATTCAACCAATCGTACGGAGAGTTGTTTGCCCGCTCCTCGCGAACCGTCGAACCTTTTCTAATTGATATTGTCGATAGAAACATTCCGCAAAGTGGTGCATGCAATTTACTGGAAGTGGGTTGTGGATCTGGAATCTATATCAAGCGAGCCTGTGATCGCAACCCAGATCTGACGGTAACCGGCATAGAACTACAGAAGGAAGTGGCCGATTTTGCAAGAGAGAATGCAATCATTTGGCAACTAGGTAATAGAGTTGATATCCAGAATATAGATGTACGAAATTACAAATGTGAAAAGCCTTATAATATCATTTCGTTTTACAATCTTATCTACTATTTCCCTGTAAATGAAAGGATTGATATCCTCCGCCACATAGGGAGTTTGTTGCAGCCAGGAGGCCAACTGCTCTTAACGACTTTGTGTCCCGAAAACGAGCCCTCCATTCAATTAATGAATCTTTGGTCTTCAATGACAAAAGGCTGTGGACCGTTACCATCTCCGGACCAAGTATGTGACCAACTTAAAGCTGCGGGCTTTGATAAAATTCAAGTAGAGAAACTCATGCCAGGCTTCTTTTTGTTTACGGCAACAATAAGCAATGGAAAGTAAGAATAAGATGCACGCCGTTATCTTCTTGGTCACCCTTACGTCGATGGCCTGTTTCCTGCAGGGTGTCAGCCAAAAAAAGAGCCTGATCTTTCTCAAAAAGAGAAAAATCAGGCCGGGAGCAACGAGTTGAGTTTAAACTGAAATTTCATTAGTGAGAAAGTTGATAGCTTCTTTGTCAATCAGACCATATTCTGCCGAGAGGAGAACTCCGCTCTTCTTATCGGCAAACCACCATCGCCGGCAGGTCTTGTCGATAAAAAGTGACAACCGATTTGTAATGGCAATAAACCCCTGTTGCTTTGCCAGTTTGATGATAGCTTTCCCTTGTGCGTTAAAATCTTTTTTAGACTGGACACATAATGCTGTCAATTTCTTTTCCATACAAACCTCCTTGTTCTGATTATACAGTTTGAAATCTATATTGGATCTGACACGAGGACGATAATTGTTCCGGCAAAACAGACGCAAGTTACGTGTAGTTCTATGTTCTTAAATCATCACTACTTGCATTATATCCTAACTGGAATTTCAAGTCTAAGATTAAAAAATTATTCCTGAGAAAGAAAGGGGTCGAAAGAAAGGGGTCATCCATGATAAGTATTGTCAAGGATGACCCCTTTCTTTATTTTTTCCATTATTTGATGAGAGAGATTTTATGTCTTTTAGTATAGATTTCTCAGGACCACTTCACCCGATTGTAATAACACTTGAAGGTGTGTTAACGGCAGACGAGTTTGTTGAGATCATGGAGCAAATTGTCAACTCTAAAGAGTACCCGTCAAACATAAATGCAGTTTACGATTTAACACACATGTCGTTTGACAACATAACCATTGAGTTTCTGCAGTCTTTGAAGGTTCTGGCAAAGAAATTTGGCAGTCACAGGAGGGGAGCAAAAACAGCATATGTGTGCCCCAAAGATCTACAGTTTGGAATGGCTCGCATATGGGAGGTGTTTGTCAGTGATCTCCCTCTAGAAACTATGGTGACGAGATCCATGGATGAAGCATTGAGCTGGATTCAAGGGTGATGCATTTCAGGGTACCCTTCAGTCACATATCCAAATCAATGCAGCTGACGGGGATAAACGTGGCGGCCTTCTAGACATGGTTTATGGCCAGCCGTTGATTTAAACATCATTGAACATCTTGGCAGTAAAGAGAACCATATGTCCACTCTCCCATCACAAC
Organism: Desulfocapsaceae bacterium; assembly: GCA_028697885.1. Lineage (GTDB taxonomy): Bacteria > Desulfobacterota > Desulfobulbia > Desulfobulbales > Desulfocapsaceae > UBA2270. The sequence goes on along the minus strand of JAQVER010000024.1, from coordinate 16,973 downwards.
GACACTTGTTCAGCATTCCCGATGAAATCGCCTACTTCAATTGCGCCTACAACTCGCCTCAATTGAATGAATCGCTGAACAGGCTGCTTTCCGGCATTCGCGCAAAGAACCATCCATGGGAACGCACCCCGGCGAGCTTCTTCGACGATGCGGAAACAATTCGCCATCTATCCTCGGCTGTCTTTGGAGGCGATGCGGAGGGTTATGCAGTCGTTCCCGCTGCAAGTTATGGCTTGAGCACTGCAGCACGCGCCGTTGAACCACACCTGCAACAGGGTGACCTTATTCTGGTTATCGCTGAGGAATTTCCAAGTAACGTTTTGCCGTGGAAAAGAACGGCGCAGGAAGTTGGCGCAGTACTGGAGACTGTTCCAGCCCCTGAACACGGAAACTGGACACAGGCAATCCTGGAGAGAATCAACAGGGGCGTAAAGGTTGTCGCAGTATCTACCTGCCACTGGACAAACGGGGCGTATATCGATTTACGACCAATCGGCAAGGCATGTCGCGACGTCGGTAGCGTTCTGGTTGTTGATGCAACACAGTCGCTTGGCGCAATGCCTTTTCCACTCGCAGAAGTCAAACCGGACTTTCTTGTCGCAGCTGGTTACAAGTGGCTCCTGTGCCCATACGGATTCAGCTTGCTTTATGTTTCGGACCAATGGCGGAGCGCGCGTCCCCTTGAAGAAACATGGCTTGCGCGCCACAACGCCGAAGATTTCACCGCCTTGGTTAAGTATTCAGACACGTATATGCCCGGAGCACGCCGGTTTGATGTGGGTGAAAAATGTACCGCCACGATTCTTCCGGGTGCCATCGCCGCACTGGAGCAACTGAAAGCATGGGGTATCGAGAATATCGCGGTGACTTTATCGACAATCAATTCAGCAATTGTCGCCCATCTCGAGCAACTGGGTTTTCAGTTGCCGGATGAAACGCAACGATGTCCGCACATGTTCGGTGCGCAGCTGCCGATGGCACACACGGGTAATTTTGTGGCAGATCTAAAAAAGAGAAATATCTTCATTAGCCAGCGCGGGAACGCTCTTCGCTTTGCGCCGCACCTGCACGTAAGCGAACATGACTTAAATCGTCTCATGGAAGCTTTAAGTGCGTTGGCAAAATGACCGGCAGGGCTCAACCCGGCTGTCAAATGGTTCTGCGCCACATGTCGCGCAGGCCGGTAACCTTTACGTAACAATTTAGTTAGAAGGTTTAACCTGATATGCCGAACACAGTCATCAATAACGTTGATCTCTACTACGAAACTCATGGCCAGGGTATGCCTCTAGTGCTCCTTGCCGGCCTGGCCAGTGATTCTCAGAGCTGGCTGCCAGTAATCGAGAGGCTCTCCCGGCACTATCTCGTCATAACACTTGATAACAGAGGCGTGGGCAGAACGACACCTCAAGACATTGAGACAAGTATCCCGCAAATGGTTGACGACAGCGTTAAGCTTATCAAGCATTTGGGATTTTCATCCGTCAACATTCTTGGCCATTCCATGGGGGGCTTCGTGGCCCTTGATCTCGCCATACGTTACCCTGATTGTGTTCACAAGCTCATCCTTGCCGGAACAGCAGCTTCAAACTCCATAAGGAATAATGTTCTGTTTTCCGATTTGGCCACATGCCTGGAAACGGGAATGGACCCGGAGCTGTGGTTCCGCAACATCTTTTTCTGGATATTCTCAGAGCAGTTCTTTGAAAACGAGGCAGCCGTGAAGGAGGCCGTCCGCTATGCAATCGAATATCCTTACCCTCAAAGCGCAATCGCTTTCCGAAACCAGGTTCAGGCGATTGCGCGTTATGACTGCACGAAAGCCTTATCCGGGGTGACCGCAGAGACCATGGTGATCAGTGGCAAAGAAGATCTCTTATTCCCCCCGGAAGTATGTTCTCGCTTGGCACAGGCGATTCCGGGGGCTACTTTTTCTGTGATAGACAAGGCCGCTCATTCCATCCATATGGAACAACCTCAAGTCTTCACCGATTGCGTTCTGGAATTCTTGCGCCATCGCTAACATTTGGCTTCACCGGATTCGGGCCCAAAAGCGATCCTCACCGGTGACTGACCTTCTCCCCCCTCTGACCTTCATTCCAGCTTCTTCCTGATCCCTCCCTGACGGTTCCGCTCTTGCTTTCGGTTGGTATTTATGATTCTCTTATCATAAATACCAACCGAACATATGGGGGACTTGCATCCCAGAGGTTCACGTCCCTCTGCGCACGCCGGCAGGTAAAGCTGACCGGAAGAGGTGTCAATCCTTCAATATTTCATACCGCCAAGCAGCCACATTTTAAGGTCTGGGCACTGTAAATCTCAATATTTTTCAAGAACAGAAGGGGTAACGTTATGCATGACATAAAAGGATTGATCATTTTTTTAGCAATTGGTGCCGTAGCAGGCTGGTTGGCTGGAACCTTGATGAAAGGCCGTGGTTTTGGCCTGCTTGGCAATATCGTGATCGGCATTATAGGTGCGCTCATTGGCGGCTTTGTATTTGGCCTGCTTGGCATCTCGGCGGGAGGATTAATCGGTGCAATAGTTACAGCAACTTTCGGGGCGGCATTGCTCTTATTTCTTATCGGCAAAATCAGGAAAAGATAGTTGATCTCTAAATAAATACTAAGCGGGGAAAAACATACATCTAAGATTTACCGGTCAGGGGACCCACAGGCAAAGCAATTACGGACAGACTTTCAGACTGTGACCATACGCTCATTGTCTGGAACAGAACACCTTGCAAGCAGACGGCATGAAGGCCGAAGTGGCCACCTTACCCCGTGAGGTGATTGTAAAAACAATAAGTTGAACGAGGTGCATGGCATGGCAATTTCCGCAATCCCCGTGGACCAACGGGTCATTGATATCGATTCGCGCCGCTTTGCTTCAGTGGAAAAAGCCCTGGTCGAATTGATTACCAACAGCGATGACAGCTATGCCCGGCTGGAACAAACAGGCACCCGGGTAAGCGGCCGGATCCGCATCCAGTATGAACGGCATCAGGCTGGCGCGTTTTTGGCGGTCGCCGACCAGGCAGAGGGGATGTCCTTCAAACAGGCCTGTTTTATTTTAACCTATGGCGGGGCTCATAGCCCTTTGGCGCGCGGCGATGGCGGTGGGCGCGGTTATTTCGGTCGTGGTTTGAAGCAGGCGATTTATGGACTCGGTTACGGCTGGATCGAGACCATTCATGCCGGACGATTTTCCCGTATCGAGTTATTCCGCAGTGAAAATGGCGGCTACCTCTATGATGATGGGGACGGTGATCGGCCGGCGGAGGCGAGAGATTACGAGCGTTTGGATATTACGGACAGCGGCACCAGGGTGGCCATCGTCATTGAGAACACGCTGGTGAACATATCCCGCTATCGATCCGTTGTGCAGGCGGTGGCAAACAACATCTATCTGCGCGATGTCCAGGCTCGGAGAGAGTTGGAACTGGTGAAGGTGCAGCAAGGCAGGGAGGTGGAGCGCAGCGGACAGGTGCATTATGAGGAGCCGCCGGCCAATCTGCTGCTGGGCCCCGATCAAGAGGGGCGCTTCATCTATGAGCAAAAAGAGTATCCGTTCACTCTCACCCTGAAGCGTGCATTGAATGTGGAGTTAACCCCGAGGGGCGATGAACGGACGAATGGACTGGTGGTCCTCTCCGGCATGGCGGTACTGGACTGTCAGTTGTTTGAATACGAAAATCAGGTGGGGACTGAATACCTTTTCGGCACAGTGCACTGTCCGGCCTTGATCGAAAAACTCGGCCAGGGCGCGGCCATTATCAGCGATGAAAGAGAGGGATTGAATCATAAGGAGCCCTTTGTGGCGGCCTTTTCCCAGGCCGTCAGCTCAATGATCGCGCCCTGTGTGCAGGCAGAGCAAGAGAAACTGAAGCACCTGGAACGTGCCACCACCTCCGACCGAACCACGCATATGATCGAGCACCTGCTCCAACGCATGAATCGGGCGGCAATCCAGGATCTGGGCATCATCCTCACGCCGCCTGACCTAAAAACGACTGGTGTTGAGGAGGTAGAACGTCCGGCTGCTCTGCGTTTTACCACCCCTTTTTATTATCGGAAGCTCAATCATCCTTTCCATGTCACCTTGCTGATTGATCCCGGTCAGTTTACAGGGGATGAGGTATTAAGCTTCAATTATGCACTACCCGATTCCATGCGCATCGAACCCGCACCGCTGTCGATACCGCTCCACGACTTAAAGGACCGGGAGCGCCTCGAATGGACGATTGTGGGTGACGCGGCAGGGGATCGTGGAGAGATCACGGTGCGGGCAGGCACCTATTGGGCTTGGTGTGAGCTGGTAGTGGCAGAGCATGCTTCCGGGCATGCCCATGGCACAGCCGGCCATGTCGTAAAGAAAGGGCTGCCACGGGATCATGGTGTGGCTATGTTCCTTGGCTATGAATTCCGCAATCTGAACAACGAGCTGGACCGGGCGGTATATAGCCCTGAGGAACGGAAAATCCTCATCAACACCGGTGCACCGACCGTACAGCTGTATGTGGATGGTCGCGGACATTTTCGAGATTCCGCCAGACTGCTGCTGGCCGAACTTTTCATGGATGTGATTTCAGATGAACTGGCTCGATGGTCGGTGGAAAAATCGGGTCACAAGGCTGACAGTAAAGCCTTTCACGCCGCCAAACTCGATATCATCCGTCGATACGGCAGCGAGATCCATCTTTCTTTCCTCAACACATGAATCGATAGCAAGGTGAAAGTTTAAAACAGGTCGGAGAACAGCTGTTTCTAAGAGTTGCAAGATTGCTTTCTCATATGGCAACATGGACGATTGTGACACATTTAACAATTTCTCTAACAAAAAGGGTCCACGTGCAAACACCGTTGTGCCGGCCTGATCATATTACTCAGATAGATGTAAACAGTAACACTGGTCTCTAACTAAATACGAAGGGGGATAAAATGCATTTAGGATTCATCGGACTTGGACATCTTGGCAAAGCAATTGCGGGCAGACTCTTAGACTGTGGCCATACGCTCACTGTCTGGAACCGGACACCTTCCAAGGCGAAGGGCATGAAGGCCGAAGTGGCCCCTTCGCCCCGTGAGGTGGCAAAGAAAGCAGAAGTTATTTTTATATGCATGTTTGACAGTCCGGCGGTCCATTCCGTCCTGAGTCAGGAAGAAGGGCTGTTGTCAGGTGACATCTCCGGAAAAATCATCGTCGATCTCTCCACCAACCATTTCAAAGAGGTGGCACTCTTTCATGACCTCTGCGAGAAGGCTGGTTGTGTGTACCTGGAGGCACCTGTCCTGGGCAGTGTCGTCCCGGCCTCGCAAGGCGCGCTTACCGTTCTGATCAGCGGCAATGTGACCGGCTATGAGCAGGTCAAACCGGTGTTAGCAGACATTGTTAAAAATCTTTTCTACCTGCAGGAGCCAGGACTTGCCACCAAGATGAAACTCATCAACAATCTTGCCCTGGGCAGTTTTATGGCCACCATTGCCGAGGCCCTGTCACTCGGAGAAGCCATTGGCATTGAGAAGGAAGAGATCCTGGAGATCTTATCTGCAGGGGGAGGCAACTCTCTGGTACTCAATGCCAAGAAGAACAAATTACTCACAGAAGATTTCTCAACCCACTTTTCAAGCGCCTTGATCTATAAGGATCTCCATTGCCTCCAGGACCTGGCCTATGAACAGAAGAAAACGCTTTTTACCGGGGCGGTCGTCAAAGAACTTTACGCCCGGACCTTTGCCGAGGGCATCGCCCAGGAAGATTTTTCAGCAATTTACAAAATATTCAAGCAAGACTGAAAGCGACGCAACCTGACAGATAGCCCGTGGTAATTCATTCCATCTTCGATGAGCGATGACATTCACTGCCTCACAAGGGACAAGCTTGATCCTGCGCACGCCGCTCAAGGGCAAACGCAGACTCTTGGGATGCGGACTTATTGCCATCGGGATGGCAATCGTTAACAGGTTCAGTATGGACGGTACGGCGTGGACATGGGCCACTTACCTGGTTGTTTTCTTACCTGTCTGCACAGGACTCGGATTTGCTGGCCTGGACTACGTGACACGCATAGAGCCAAAGGAGCCGGCCATGTACTCCGGTTGGCAGTTTTTCGGGATCGGATCGCCAAGGCGCAGGAGTCTGCTTGAGTTGGACAGGATAGTCCTTGCACACCGCCAGTTGCCAGTATCAAGGCCACTTGGCCGAGGAATAATGCTGCGGCCGGTCAACCCTGTCTGGCTTATGTCCAAAACTGCTTTCCTGGATTATCTGCTCGGCTGGTCGCCAGAATATCTGGAACGCGTGAGCAGCCGGAAATTCCTCATGAGCAGGGGCTCCAATTTTTCCGTATTTCGTGCTTGGGCACGCTATGTCGCAGCCCATGCTGCTCTTTGTCTCAATGTGCCGCTGGTGGATGAAAAAACAGGGATTTCATATCGGCCCGAGAATATCCCGCCCGAGTGGCTGCAACGCGAAGGACTGAGTTTTGACAGCTATCAGGAAGAGGATTGAACAATCCCCCATCTCCCTTGACGATCAAGACTTCTCAGCCAAGGGGCCACCACCCCTTTTTGGGGTGAATGATACATTCTATGACAGGCCCGTTTGATCCGGGTTTCTAAATCTGCTAGGATTATATCAGACCTTAAGAAACTGCGGGGAATTATCACATCCTAAGACCGCACCATGAACAGCCGATAATGTGAAAACTCAGTCAATCAGAGGAGAACTGCCGAGATGAGACTCAATCCAAAGTGGATTTTCACAATCGGAACGGTAATCATCGCTGGATGCCTTGCCTTTCTGTTGTGGCGCTATCTCCAGCCGAAAGGGCTGGGTGACGGGTTTACCAGCGGCAACGGCCGCATCGATGCAGTGGAGATCGATATTGCCGCCAAGACGGCAGGCCGGCTCAAGGATATTCTGGTGAGAGAAGGAGATTTTGTCACCGCCGGGCAGATTGTCGCAACCCTGGATACCGAGATACTCGATGCCCAACGCCGTGAGGCTGAAGCACATCTGCGCAAGGCAGAAAGTGGGGTCGAGACCGTCCAGAGCCAGGTGAAGCAGCGGCAGAACGAGAAGACCGCCGCCCTGGCGCTGAGGGCACAGCGCCAGGCAGAATTTGATGCATCTCAAAAACGGTTGTTGCGATCCGAATCCCTGGCTCGCTCTGGCATCATTTCCATCCAGGAGCTGGACGATGATCGTGCCCAGGCCCTGAGCGCCCAGGCGGCGGTGCAAGCAGCGCAGGCCCAGGTTGCCGCGGCGGAAGCCGCAATCACCAGCGCCAGATCTCAGGAGACGGAGGCATTATCGGATGTTGAGGCCGCGCGGGCGACGATCGAGCGGATCCAGGCAGATATTGACGACAGCGCCTTAAAGGCAAGCCGTGACGGTCGTGTACAGTATCGCATCGCCCAGCCCGGCGAGGTGGTGGCCGGCGGAGGCAAGATTCTCAACCTGCTCGATCTAACGGATGTCTATATGACCTTCTTCCTCCCCACCGCCACGGCAGGCCGAGTCGCTATAGGCTCCGAGGTGCACTTGGTACTCGATGCCGTGCCGGAATACGTCATCCCGGCCACGGTTTCCTTCGTTGCCGATGTCGCCCAGTTTACTCCCAAGACCGTGGAGACCGCCAGCGAACGGCAGAAACTGATGTTCCGGGTCAAGGCGCACATTGACCCGGAGCTGCTCAAGAAACATATCCGTAAGGTCAAGACCGGCCTGCCTGGCATGGCCTATGTCCGGCTCGACCCGCAGGTTGAGTGGCCAGCCGCCCTGCAGGTAAGGCTTCCGCAATGATCAATGCCGAGTCGGCTCCCCAGTCGATTGCGGCTACGGTTAAAACACCGCCGGTCGCATCGTTACACGATGTCAGTTTACGCTACGGCAAGACACTTGCCTTGGATGCCATCACCCTCGATCTGCCAGCCAGGCAGATGGTCGGATTAATCGGTCCTGACGGGGTCGGTAAATCCAGTCTCTTTGCCTTGATTGCTGGAGCCCGCGTCATTCAAACCGGCCAAATCAAGGTCCTGGCTGGGAATATGGCCGAAGCGCGCCACCGAAAATCCATCTGCCCGCGCATTGCCTATATGCCCCAGGGGCTGGGCAAGAATCTCTATGCAACACTGTCGGTATTTGAAAACATCGATTTCTTTGGTCGCCTTTTTTCCCAAGACAGCGGAGAGCGACAGCGCCGCATCGAAGACCTGCTCCTCAGCACCGGCCTCTCTCCTTTCCGGGACCGCCAGGCCGGCAAGCTTTCCGGCGGCATGAAACAAAAACTCGGCCTCTGCTGCGCCCTCATTCACGATCCCGACCTGTTGATCCTCGATGAACCGACCACCGGAGTCGATCCGCTCTCGCGCCGACAGTTCTGGGAGCTGATTGAACGTATTCGTACCGGGCAGCCCGGCATGAGCGTGCTGGTGGCCACCGCCTATATGGAAGAGGCCGCCCGCTTCGACTGGCTGGTGGCCATGGATGGTGGGCGGGTTCTGACCACCGGCACCCCTGACCAACTGCTTGAATACACCGCCAGCGACACCCTGGAGGCTGCCTTCATCGCCTTGCTGCCGGAAGAAAAACGTGCCGGCCACCGAGCGATCCACATCCCGCCACGCGAAACCGATGGCGAGGAGATCGCGATTGAGGCGAAGGATCTGACCATGCGTTTCGGCGACTTCACCGCGGTGGACCGGGTCAGTTTCCGCATCGCCCGCGGCGAGATCTTCGGTTTCTTAGGCTCCAATGGCTGCGGCAAGACCACAACCATGAAAATGCTCACCGGCCTGCTGACGGCCAGTGAGGGGGAGGCCTGGCTCTTCGGCCAGACAATCAACCCCAAAGATCTTGATATCCGTCGGCGCGTCGGCTACATGACCCAGTCCTTCTCGCTCTATTCCGAGCTGAGCGTGGAGCAGAACCTCATCTTGCACGCCCGGCTTTTCAGCGTACCCGCCGAGCAGATTCCAGACCGCGTCGACGAAATGGCCCGACGCTTCGGCCTGACCGAAATCATGGCGGCGCTGCCCGACAGTCTCCCTCTGGGGCAACGCCAACGGCTTTCCCTGGCGGTGGCGATGATCCATCAGCCGGAGATGCTCATCCTTGACGAGCCCACCTCAGGGGTTGACCCGATCGCCCGCGATGCCTTCTGGCAGATGTTGATCGACCTTGCCCGCCATGACCGGGTCACTATCTTCATCTCCACCCATTTCATGAACGAGGCCGAACGCTGCGACCGCATCTCCCTGATGCACGCCGGACAGGTGCTGGTCAGCGATACACCCGCCGCCCTGATGCAAAAACGCGGGACAACAACCCTGGGAGAGGCCTTTATCGGCTACCTGGAAGACGCAGCGCCCGAGGACAAGACCCCGGAACCGTCGATGAACAGTGCGAGCGAGGAACTCTCGCTGCCTGCGCATGCCAAAACCGCCCCTTACAAAAAAATCGGTTTCGATCTTCGCCGTCTGTTCAGCTACAGCCGGCGTGAAGCACTGGAGCTCCAGCGGGATCCGATCCGTGCGACACTGGCACTGCTCGGCAGCGTCATTCTGATGTTCATCATGGGCTACGGCATCACCCTGGATGTGGAAGACCTCTCCTTTGCCGTGCTCGATCGCGACCAGACCTCGACCAGCCGGGACTATACACTCAATCTTGCCGGCTCGCGGTATTTCAGCCAACATGCGCCCATTACCGATTACGCCGCTCTGGACCGGCGCATGCGGGCCGGCGAGATCAGCCTGGCCCTGGAAATACCCCCGGGCTTTGCCCGCGATCTGGGACGCGGTACCCCGGTGGCGATCGGCGCCTGGATAGATGGCGCCATGCCGCAACGGGCCGAAACCATTCAGGGCTATGTCCGCGGAATGCATGCCCACTGGCTGGCAGAAATGGCCGCACGTAAGCTTGGCCAGTCGCGCTCCGCCGGTCTGATCACCATCGAAACACGCTTTCGCTACAACCCCGATGTCAAGAGTCTGGTGGCGATGGTACCGGCCGTGATCCCCCTGTTACTGTTGATGATTCCGGCAATGCTCACGGCGCTCAGTGTGGTGCGGGAAAAAGAGCTCGGCTCCATCGTCAACCTCTATGTCACTCCGGTGACACGGGTTGAGTTTCTGCTGGGCAAACAATTGCCCTACATCGGACTGGCCATGGTCAACTTTTTATTCATGGCCTTGCTGGCGGTGACCGTTTTCGGCGTACCGATGAAGGGGAATTTTTTCACCTTATCCGTCGCGGCACTGCTCTATGTCACTTCGGCCACCGCCATGGGCCTGTTATTCTCCACCTTTGTCCGCAGCCAGATTGCCGCCATCTTCGGCACTGCAGTACTCACCATGCTGCCTGCCGTGCAGTTCTGCGGCATGACCTCCCCCGTCTCGGCCCTGGAGGGCTTGGGCAGGATAATCGGAAAGGTCTACCCCACCACCTATTTCCTTGTCATTGTTCGCGGAACCTTTTCCAAGGGCCTTGGTTTCGCAGAGCTGCAGGCGTCCTTCATTCCGCTTATCCTGGCCGTTCCCTTGCTGACGGGACTCTGCGTGCTCTTGTTGCGAAAACAGGAGCGCTGACCATGCGGATCGACAACATCCGACAACTGGGCATCAAAGAACTGCGCAGCCTGACCCGTGATCCGATCATGATGGGGTTAATCCTCTTTGCCTTCACGGTGGCCATCTATTCAGGTGCCACGGCAATTCCGGAATCGCTCAACAAAGCGCCGATCTCCATCGTTGACGAAGATCAATCACCACTGTCGGCGCGTATCGTCGACACCTTTTATCCGCCGCATTTTCTCCCGCCGGTGATGATTACCCAGGCCGAGATGGATACCAGGATGGATGCCGGCCTCGACACCTTCGCCCTGAACATCCCGCCCGGGTTTCAGCGGGATCTGCTGGCAGGGAGACAACCGACGATTCAATTGAATGTTGATGCGACCCGCATGAGCCAGGCCTTTAGCGGCAGCGGCTATATCCAGAGCATGCTCAGCAGCGAGGTAGCCGAATTCGTCCAGCGTTATCGCGAAACGGCAGCGTCGCCGGTCGATCTCGAGCTGCGGGCACGTTTCAACCCCTCTTTGACCCAAACATGGTTCGGGGCCTTGATGGAACTCATCAACAACATCACCATGCTGGCCATCGTGCTCACCGGCGCCGCACTGATCCGTGAGCGGGAGCATGGCACCATCGAACATCTGCTGGTCATGCCGGTGACGCCCTTTGAGATCATGACGAGCAAGGTCTGGTCCATGGGGCTGGTGGTCCTTGTCGCCAGTGCTTTTGCCCTCGTCTTTGTGGTCCAGGGCCTCCTGGCGGTGCCCATTGAAGGTTCGCTCGCCCTGTTTCTGGTCGGCACGGCGCTGCACCTGTTTGCCACGACTTCCATGGGCATCTTCCTGGGTACCATCGCCCGCTCGATGCCGCAGTTCGGGCTGCTGTTGATGCTGGTGCTGCTGCCGTTGGAGATGCTCTCCGGCGGGGTCACGCCGCGCGAAAGTATGCCGGCGTTTGTTCAGGCCGTGATGCAGGTGGCGCCGACCACTCACTTTGTCTCACTTGCCCAGGCAATTCTCTGTCGGGGGGCAGGTCTGGATGTGGTGTGGCCGCAATGTATTACTCTCACCTTAATCGGGGCGGCCTTTTTCGGCATCACCCTGCTCCGCTTCCGCAAAACCATCGGGATGATGGGATGAAGAAGCTTCTTAACAAAGAGATGGACACCAATACAAATTCGCCCCGTGACGCCATGCCAGCGATAAACGACCGCCCGGACAGTAATGATCCCTTTGATCTTGATCGCTTCACCAGAGCGCAGGAAAAGATCTACGTCAGGGTCATTGATGAGTTACAAAACGGCCGCAAGGAGAGCCATTGGATGTGGTTTATATTTCCGCAGATTGACGGGCTGGGCAGAAGTCCAACCGCTAAACGCTACGCCATAAAGAGCCTGGAAGAAGCGGCAGCATACCTGAACCATCCTGTCTTAGGGCAAAGACTCCTGCAATGTTCCGAAGCTCTTTTGCATATCCACGGAAAGTCGGCCTCTGCAATATTTGGCTTTCCAGACGTCTGGAAGCTGAGATCATGCATGACTCTTTTTGCAACCATCGCGGCCGCAGATTCAATATTTGCACGAGTGCTTGCAAGCTATTTTAACGGCCAGCCAGACCAGCAGACGATGGAGATTCTGAAGCGAAAACCACAACGCAGGGAATAAGGCTGAGGCCCACCTTCTCAAACTCTCTGCGGTCGCAGACACCGACAAATGATTTGATGAAATCGGGATTCGGGAGAGATGTCATTCCAGTTTTGATTTGACTTCCCCTATCCCATCACCTACCATCGTAATATATGGAAATCAATCAGAGAAAGTTCAGAAACAGAAATACATAGGACTTACGATGGAAGCATCCTCTCAGTTTCTTTTAACCATTGGCGGGATTCTTCTGCTAGGCCTGCTGACATCCACACTGGCCCGCCGCACTTTTTTGCCCCGGGTAACCCTGCTGCTGATTTTCGGGATAGTCATCGGCAAGGAAGCGCTGGATATTATCCCCCAGCTCTTTTCAGACCACTTCAAGATCATTGCCGATATGACGCTGGTCATGGTCGGGTTCCTGCTGGGCGGCAAGCTCACCAAGGCCTCTTTAAGGGAATCAGCCGGTAAAGTCTTCTGGATCTCCCTCTGTGCCACAGTGGCCGCCACCCTCGCAGTAAGTTTCGGCCTGATATGGATTGGGGTGTCTCAAGATATTGCCATCTTATTGGGCTGCATTGCCTCAGCCACGGCACCTGCTGCCGTCTTGGATGTTACTGCCGAGGCCAACATCAAAGGGAAATTCACCAACTTACTGCTTTCAATTGTGGCCCTTGATGATGTCTGGGCCTTAGTCCTCTTTGGCATTGGCATGGCCGTGGTGACATCATTCAATGGCCTGGGCGGAGACCGGTCATTTTTGCTGATGATAAGCAAAGAAATTGGCGGTGCGGTACTCTTGGGTGTCTTGATTGGCCTACCCGCAGCGTATCTGACCGGCAGGGTGAAGAAAGGGCAGCCGATCTTAACCGAGGCACTGGGAATGGTCTTTATCTGCGGGGGCTTGGCCATCTGGCTTGGCGTTTCTTTTTTGATTGCCTCAATGGTGATGGGCACCGTAATCGCTAACGTCGCCAGACATCACGACTATCCCTTTCACGCCATTGAAGGGATAGAATGGCCGTTTATGGTCATCTTTTTTGTCTTGGCAGGAGCATCTCTTGAGTTAAGTTTCCTCAAAGATATCGGAGTGATCGGTGCGGCCTATATCCTTTGCCGCGCCACTGGTAAATACCTGGGTGCCAAACTAGGCAGTCACATCAGCAAAGCTGACCAGGTAACGAAAAGGTGGATCGGTGTGGCCCTGTTACCCCAGGCAGGTGTCAACATCGGCATGGCGCTCGTGGCAGCCAACCAATTCCCTGAATATCGCCAGCTGCTGCTCTCAATTATTATCAGCTCAACCGTGATTTTTGAGATTATCGGGCCTGTATTTACCCGCCTGGCCATACGACAAGCGCAAGGTGCCCCATATGGAAAACCGTAGCGTCTTTGCCCTTTGCTTTCACAGGCGCATTGCGATATGTCACAAACCAGCATATCTTTCGGTTTCGAACTGGACTCCGGTTTTTTTATCAAGACCATCAGGCCGACGTGCAGGATTAACATCCCGCTTGCCCGGCAGAACAAGATGAACTTCAACCCTTGCGACATCCACAAAGACAAATAATTAACTGAACTCAGCCATTGTATTATAATCCCCCCAAAAAAAGGAGAACCCTCTTATGAAACTGTACTCATTTCTCACCGGCCCCGATGATGAAGCCTTCTGCAAAAGGGTAGCGGAACGACTTAACAATGGCTGGCAGCTTTACGGCAGTCCCAGCCTGACCTTTGACGGCAAAAGTGTGATTGCCGGCCAGGCAGTGATCAAAGAAGTGGAAGGCGACTTCCATCAGGAAATCTCCCTGAAAAAAATGTAACCGGGCGAAGCCGCTTGAGGTGAGGCCCTTTCCGATCACCATCTTTTCCTAATAACAAGCAATGGTATCCGTCTCTCACTATCGGCCGACATGGACACGGCCCTCATCAATGTGATATAAAAAATAAAGATATCATAAACCCAGCGTCTATCTCATACATGGTCGACGTGAGAAAAAATGAATGTTTGCCGACAAGGAGAGCAATATGACTGTTACCCTGCCCGACCTTCCTTACGCAAAAGATGCCCTGGTGCCACATATCAGCGCCAGAACTTTAGATTTTCATCATGGAAAACACCATCATGCCTATGTGACCAACCTCAACAAGCTGATCGAGGGCACGGCTCTGGCAGGGATGACGCTCAAGGAGATCATCAAAAAGACAGTCAATAATCCAGATACCGTCGGAATCTTCAACAACGCGGCACAGGCCTGGAACCATACCTTTTACTGGCAATCCATGACGCCGAATGGCGGGGGATTACCCACGGGTGCCATCGCCGAGAGGATCAAGGCCGATTTCAAAGGCTTTGATAAGTTCATCGAGCAGTTGAAGAATGCCGGTCTTACACAGTTCGGCAGTGGCTGGGCCTGGTTGGTAGTCAAGGATGACAGACTGGAGATCATGAAGACCTCTAATGCCGACACCCCCATAGCCCATGGCCTGCAACCCTTATTGACGGTGGATGTCTGGGAGCATGCCTATTACCTCGACTACCAGAACGGGCGCGGCACCTATCTGGATGTCTTCATGAACCATCTTATCAATTGGGATTTCGTCAATTCCCATCTCGTTTAGGTGCAGGGCCAAACTTAATTGAAGGATACCAAACATGGGAATCTGGAATAGGATATTGGAGACAGCTCTTCCTTATCTCCCTTTAGTCTCCATAACCATTGCCTTGGGCTCTATTCTTCTGGCTGCCCATTGGTTTCTTATCGGGCGACACGCTGACTTGGGCAAAGAGCGTATGTTTCCTCGTCAGATCGTCATGTTCGGTTTGGCGCTCGTCGGTCTGGTGGCAATGGTTCTGGTCCTCCCCATAAGCGAGGTCTCACGTAACCGGCTGCTTGGCATCATTGGACTTTTGGCTTCAGGGGTCGTTGCCTTCTCATCAACAAATGTCGTTGCCAGCCTTATGGCCGGAATTCTCCTTCGTCTTACAAAACCGTTTCGAATTGGTGATTTTATCCGCGTTGGCGACCATTTCGGCCGCGTTTCGGAACGAGGGCTGTTTGATACTGAAATCCAATCAGAGAGTCGGGAGCTCATCGCGATTCCGAATACCTACCTGGTCAGCCATCCTGTCACCACAATCCGCAGTTCCGGAACCATCATTTCAACCACCCTTTCTTTGGGCTACGACGTTCATCATGCGCAGGTTGAGCCCCTTCTTCTCCGAGCAGCGGAGGAAAGTGGGCTTACGGAACCCTTTGTTCATATTCTTGAGCTTGGTAATTATGCAATCACCTACCGCATCTCCGGATTTCTGCCTGAGGTAAAATGGCTCCTTACCGCCCGCTCCAATCTTTGTCGCAGCGTCCTGGATATATTGCACGGCAAAGGCATCGAAATCATGTCACCCACCTATATGAATCAGCGCCGCGTAGGTGATGCGGAAAAGATCATTCCCACTCTTGTTCAAGAAGAGATATCAGCGCCGCCTGTAATGGCAGAGGATATTGTCTTTGACAAGGCAGAGCAGGCAGGACAGATTGAAAATGAGAAACAGAAATTGATGGACGCCATACAGGAACTGGAGACAGCTCTCAAAGAAGCTCCGGAAGAAGAGAAGAAACGCATCAAAGATGAAATCGCGGAAGGCCGGGAGCGCCTCAAGATCCTTGAACAAACGACCGAGGAATTAAGTGAAGAGACTCATAGCGCCGAACCAAACGCTGCACGTGATACCGGAAAGGACGGGGCACCGGTAATGTAGTAAGTTCCTTGAAGTCATAATGACATCTAGATCATTCGGAATGACTCATTCACAACAAAAGGAGAAGGAAATGGCAACAGTAAAAAAAACCATTGAAGAGAAATCAATTTGGGATGATGCCCGGCAGATGCTGCGCAAGGCGGAACGAGACGGGGTTGAGACCGCCTGGGATCGCCTGGAACAGCAGACGCCTCATTGTACCTTCTGCGAGAGCGGCCTTTCCTGCCGAAACTGCACCATGGGGCCCTGCCGAATCAGCAAGAAGGCCCCCTTGGGTGTCTGCGGTGCCGATGGTGATGTCATCGTGGCCCGTAACTTTGGTCGCTTTGTGGCCGGAGGTTCTGCCGGCCATTCCGACCATGGCCGTGACTGTATTGAGGCCCTGCATGCGGTAGCCCACGGACTGACTAAGGATTATAGCATCAAGGATGAGGCCAAACTGCTTCGCATTGCAGGTGAACTGGGGATTGCCACCGAGGGACGTCCGATCCTTGAGGTTGCCAAAGATTTAAGCAGTGAATTTTTTACCAATTACGGCAGCCTGCTAAAAGAGCTTTCTTTCTCCTGTCGGGTTCCGGAAAAACGGAAACAAGTATGGCGAGACCTGGGCATTACCCCCCGTGGCGTTGACCGTGAGATTGCCGAGATGATGCACCGCACCCATATGGGTTGTGATAACGACGCCGCCAACACCATGCTGCACAGCGCCCGCACCTGTCTGGCCGATGGCTGGGCCGGTTCGATGATCGCCACCGAGATTTCCGATATTCTCTTCGGTACGCCCAGCCCCAGAAAATCGATGGTGAACCTCGGTGTTATCAAAGAGGATCAGGTCAATATCCTAGTGCACGGCCACAACCCCATTGTCTCCGAGAAAATCGTCGAGGCGGTCAACGATCCGGAACTCATTGCCCTGGCCAGGGAAAAAGGAGCTGCCGGCATCAACCTGGCAGGACTTTGCTGTACCGGCAATGAGTTGATGATGCGC
>JAQVER010000114.1 GCA_028697885.1 Desulfocapsaceae bacterium | reverse complement strand
GATGATAGTCAGGAATATTAAGGAGATCATCGGCACGGAGCGCGAGGTTAAGGGCGAGGGCTGGATTAGTCGCCGCCTCCTGCTCAAAAAAGACGGCATGGGTTTCTCCTTCCATGAAACCATCATCCCGGCCGGGGCTACCCTGCATCTCTGGTACAAGCAGCACCTGGAGGCCGTGTACTGCGTGGCCGGCAATGGCAACATCGAAGACCTGGCCACGGGCGAGATCCATGCCATCGAAGACGGCGTGCTCTATGCCTTAAATAACCATGACCGCCATATCCTGCGTGGCGGCAGCGAAGATATGCGCCTGATCTGTGCCTTCAACCCGCCGGTGACCGGCCGTGAAACCCACGACAGCGACGGCTCCTATGAACTGGTGGAGGACTGATGGCCAGCCATACCGTTGAAAAAATAGGCGGCACCTCCATGAGCCAGTTTGGCGATGTTCTTGATAACATCCTGATCGGCACCCGCCGCGAGGAGGCGCTGTATAACCGCATTATCGTGGTTTCCGCCTATGCCGGGATCACCAATGAGCTGCTGGAGCATAAGAAGAGCAGCAAGTCAGGGGTCTATTCCCTCTTTTCCAGTCATGATGACTCGTGGGCCTGGGGCGATGCCATTACCGGGGCGGGCCAGATGATGTGCGCCATTAATAAAGAGTTTGAGCATCTGGGCCTTGATGTCCGGCAGGCCGACCGTTTTGTCAAAGAACGTATTGAAGGGGTACGTAGTTGCCTGCTCGATCTTACCAGACTCTGTTCCTATGGCCACTTTCAGCTCGACGAACACCTGCTCACCGTGCGCGAGATGTTGTCGGCCATCGGCGAGGCCCATAGTGCCCATAACAGCTATCTCATCCTCAAGCACCAAGGAGTTAATGCCCATTTCGTTGACCTTTCCGGCTGGATGGAGACGGAACAGCTTTCCCTTGATGAGAAGATCAAAAAATATCTCAGCGACATCGATCTGAGCACCGTCCTGCCCATTGTCACTGGTTACACGCAATGCAAGGAAGGGATCATGAATACCTATGACCGGGGATATACGGAAATAACCTTCAGCAAGATCGCGGTGCTCACCGAGGCCCGAGAGGGAATTATTCATAAGGAGTATCATCTCAGCAGCGGTGATCCCAAAATAATAGGGGAGGACAAGGTCGAGGTGATCGGCAATACCAATTATGATGTGGCTGACCAGCTTTCCGATCTGGGTATGGAGGCCATCCATCCCGGTGCCGCCCGCGGTATGCGGCGCACCGATATCCCACTGCGGATCAAGAATGTTTTTGAGCCGGATCACCCCGGCACCCTGATTACCAACGCCTATAAAAGTCCCGAGGCCAAAGTGGAAATCATCGCCGGTCGTAAAGGGGTCACCGGTATTGAGGTGTGGGATCAGGATATGGTGGGGCGCTGGGATCATGATGCGGAGCTGTTAACCCATTTCACCGACCAGAAAATACGCTATCTGGCCAAAGATACCAATGCCAATACCCTTACTCACTATGTGGCTGCTCCCCTGGCCCGTATCAAAAAGCTGAGTGATTCGATAAAAAAATCGTTTCCCACCGCTGATATCCTGGTAAAAAAAGTGGCCCTTGTCTCTGCCCTCGGTTCCAATATGGCCAATACCTGGGTGCTGCCGACAGCGGTCCATGCCCTGGCCAATGCCGGCGTGGAAATTCTCGGCCTCCATAAATGCATGCGCCAGGTCGATATTCAGTTCGTTGTCGAGGAGGATGATTTCGAGAAGGCCATCTGCACCCTGCATCAAAACCTGGTGGAAGGTGGGGGGCAGTAGGATGAATGCATTGCAGGTGATGGAAAATTTTTATAGCAGTAATCAGGTAGTAGCAGTGCTGCTCACGGTCATTGTTTGTCTCTGGGTTCCTTGTAGCCATTTACCGATATGGCGTCGCCTGCAGGAGCGTTTTTCTCTCTTTATTGCTCTCATTGACCTGTTTTTTGCCCCTTTGGCGCTCGTTCTTTTTTTTACGATTCTTAAGATTGCCCTTGGCTATGACTTCTGGGCGGGCCAGGAACAATGGTTGACCGGTATCTTTTATCTTGCCCTCTGTCTGACCATAAGCTGGTTTGTGGCCAAGGGCGGATACGCCTTTGTCTCCCGTCGTTATATTGGTGAACGGAGTTCCCGCCCGCAATCTATTCCTGGTTTATTGCGTAGTGTGATCTACGGCGCTGCCCTTATTATTGGTGTCGGCTTATTCCTGTGGGTTCAGGGCTATTCCTTGACCGGGATATGGATATCTACCGGCCTGTTAACGGCCCTTATTGGTTTTGCTCTGCAGCAAACCCTGGGAGATTTTTTTTCCGGCCTGGCCCTGGGTCTTGAGGGCTCCTTTCGGATAGGCGACTGGCTGCAGCTGGAGAACGGCATAGAGGGCCAGGTTGTTGATCTGAACTGGCGCGCTACCTGGTTACGCTGTTGGGACAATACGACTCAGGTTATCCCCAATGCCAAACTGGCTGGGCAGGGATTTAAAAACCTGCATGGAGAGCGTCATCAATATAGGCCCTGGTATTATGTAAAGATTGCCGCTGAGGTTGATCCCCGTTTTGCCAAAGAGCTTTTGCTTGAGGCGGCCTTTAACTGCAAAAATGTCCTGAAGAATCCCGCACCGATTATCCGACTGACAAATGCCTCAACCTTGCCTTATACCTATATGCTGTGGGTCTCGTTTGCCAACTATCCTGCCATGTTCCGGGGACGAGAGGAGCTCTACCGGGAAATTCATTATGTTCTCCAGCGGGCCGGAGTGACACCTGCTGCCGAGATTCATGAATGGCGCGGTCGCAAAGCGAAGATACCCATAGCTGAGCCGCCAACGATTCAGCTTGCCCTCAGGAGTCTGGAGCTTTTTCACAGTTTGGAAGAAGAGGAGATCGAACAGGTTGCCATGGCCAGTCAACAGGTTCACTATGATGTGGGCAGTACCATTTTTCCAGCAGGAGATGGTCGTGACGCCTTGGATATTGTGGCCAGTGGTATCGTTGACTCACAAATAGAATTGCCGAATGGGGAGCTGGTAAAAACAGGTGAATTTGCAGCGGGCCAATATTTCGGCCTTCTCTCCATGTTTACCGACCAGCCAACTATTTTCAACTATACTGCCCAGACCGATGTCACCTTGATAAGGATAGAGTTGGACTGTATTCAGGATGTATTAAAACGGCATCATGATTTAGCGGACCGTTATGCCATTATTATCAAACAACGGCTCGATGAAGCGGAACTTTTACGAACACCCTACAGCCAGGCTGCCTCTACAACAGCAACCCTGCAGCAGGTCAAGCGCCTAGTTAAAAAATTTATAATGAGCGGCAGACCCCTCTGATTCTGCAAAACCTGCTGAGCAAGTGGCTTTCTTTCCAGAAAGCCACTCCCCCTTTTCCCCTTATTCCTGTATCTTTCCAAAAAGAAGATGATATACTGCTTGCCAAGGTGGGCGATCTTTATCCTAAAGCCTTGGACCAAGGCAGTACTGGGCCGTTTCAGGCATGAAGGGCGATCAGCGAGCCCGTAAATTCTCAAATTCCATTTATATCAATTTGTTCAGTCCCCATGAAACAAGCCACTATCAACAAGATTATCATTGTCTTTGCTATCTTGCTGCTGATTCTGTTGTTTAAGGTTCTCCACCTCGATCAGTATCTGACCCTTTCCTACCTCAAGGAATCACGGCAACAGTTTGCCCTGCTCTATGCCGAGCGGACCGGTCTGGTTGTTGGTGGCTATATGCTGATCTATATCGTGGCCACCGCCTTGTCTCTGCCGGGGGCGGTGATCCTGACCCTGGCCGGGGGAGCCCTCTTCGGTCTGGTCACGGGGACCATCGTCATCTCATTTGCCTCGACCATAGGGGCGACCCTGGCCTGTATGGTCTCCAGGTTTCTCCTGCGGGACTGGGTGCAGGCCCGGTTCGGCGAAAAACTCCAGCGGATCAATGAAGGCATTGAGCGGGAGGGCGGTTTTTATCTCTTCACCCTGCGCCTGATCCCGGTGTTTCCTTTCTTTGTCATTAATCTGGCCATGGGTCTGACCAGGATCAAGCTCTCCACCTATTACTGGGTCTCACAGCTGGGCATGCTGCCGGCAACGATGGTGTATGTGAATGCCGGCAAGGAGCTGGGAAAACTGGAGACCCTGGCCGGAATCCTGTCGCCGAGCCTGCTCTTTTCCTTTGTCCTGCTGGGCTTGTTTCCGATTACGGTGAAGAGGATAGTGGCCAGGATTAAAAAATGATGGTGTCGCGAAAAAACCCAAATACTGCGTTGCGTTTCATCCTTCGTCATTGCGACGTACCCAAAAGTACGTCGCATTCTTCAGGATTCTCGCGCCTTGTCTTTGGGCATTTTTGCTTAGCCATCCATCCCCTTGATGGCTCTTTTCGAGACTAAAATGAGCATCTGCATGAAAAGGAGAACCCATGGCAAACTATGATTACGATCTGGGTGTGATCGGCGGCGGGGCGGCAGGTCTTACCGTGGCCTCCGGGGCGGCCCAGTTGGGGGCCAAGACCCTGCTTATTGAAAAGGAGCCTGCCCTTGGCGGCGACTGCCTGCATTTCGGCTGCGTGCCGTCCAAGACCCTGATCCACTCTGCCAGGCTCTATCATAGCCTGAAAAGCTGCTCACGTTTCGGACTGCCGGAAGTGGCAATGACAGAGGTCGATTTCTCCAGAATCGCCGAGCGGATCAGGTCGGTGATTGCCGTCATCCAGGAACATGACTCCGTGGAACGCTTCTGCCGCCTGGGCGTGGAGGTCAGGTTCGGTGCCCCCCGTTTTGTCGATGAACATCAGGTCGAGCTGGACGGCAAACATCTTTCAGCTAAATCCTGGGTCATTGCCACCGGTTCATCCGCAGCCCCTCCCCATTGTGCGGTCCTGCAGAACATCCCCTATATCACCAATAAAGAGATCTTCACCCTCGAGCACCTGCCTGCCTCCCTCGTGGTTCTGGGCGCCGGCCCCATTGCCATTGAGATGGCCCAGTCCTTCTGCCGTCTCGGTTCACGGGTGACGGTGATTCAGCGTTCTGCTCAGATCCTGAGCAAAGAGGATAAAGATCTGGCCGATGGAGTCATGCAGGTCATGGAGTCAGAAGGGGTTCGCTTCTTGCTCAATGCCACAGTCACCGGAGCCCGAACAGTAGCAAACAAGCAGGAGCTGGTGGTGACCAGCCAGGCGGGTGAGGAGATACTCCTGGCCGAGACCGTGCTGGTCGCCCAGGGGCGCAGTCCCAATATCGACGGACTGGGCTTGACGGAGATTGGTGTTGCCCATAGCGGCAAAGGGATAACGGTGGATGAGCGGATGCGTACCAGCCACAGCCATATCTATGCCCCGGGGGATGTGAACGGGAGCTTTCAGTTTACCCATGCCGCCGGTCATGAAGGGGGGATCGTGGTCACGAATGCCATCTTCCGTCTGCCGCGCAAGGTCAATACCCGCTGGATGCCCTGGTGTACCTACTGCGATCCGGAACTGGCCTCCATCGGTATGAATGAGAAAAGGGCCAAAGAGGCCGGTATTGCCTATACCGTCTGGACCGAAGAGTTTTCCGCCAATGACCGGGCCCTGGCCCAGGGCGAGGGGCTTGGCAAATTAAAGATGCTCCTTGATGAAAAGGAAAAGCCCCTGGGAATCCAAATCCTGGGGCCGTCGGCGGGAGAGCTTCTGGGAGAATGGGTGGCGGTCTTGAACGGCGGGATGAAGCTTTCCGCCCTGGCCGGGGCCATCCATCCCTATCCAACCCTGACCGAGATCAATAAACGGGTGGCAGGTTCCTATCTCTCGCCCAAGATCTTTTCGGCCACGGTGCGCAAGGGACTGAAGCTGATCTTTCAGTTGAAGGGCTCTGCCTGCAATCCCAGTTCAAAGATTTGACGGATAGATGCTGGAAATAATAGCTCAATTTCATGAGGCCTCCTCTCCGGCCGCGGTCGAGCCTGTCGTTACGGTTTTAGGCGTCGGCAATATCAACGACACCTACCTGGTGCGGACAGGAGACTCTTCTTTTGTCCTCCAGCGTCTGAACCGGCAGGTCTTTGCTCAACCGCAACTGGTCATGGCTAATCTGGCCACACTCTCCCGTCATCTTCAGGGCAGGGTCAAGACATGCGATCAGCGCTGGGAAAACAGTATCCTTCTGTCCACCAAGGCAGGGGAACCGTTTCATACCGACCGCCAAGGCGAGGTGTGGCGGGCAGTCAGCCATATCGACAGGACGATCACCCATCAGACCATAACAACATCAGCCCAGGCCAGGCAGGTTGGCTGGGCCCTTGGTCATTTTCATCTCCTGCTGGCCGACCTTCCGGCCCGGGACCTCCATGAGACCCTGCCCGGATTTCATCTCCTGCCTGGCTATCTCGATCATTTTGACCGGGTGTGCAGTGGCGCTGCCATGAAGGGCGACCGCAAGACAGGAGCGGAGACTTCGCTTCGCTTTTGTTTCGACTTTATTGCCGCCAGGCGTAAGGGCGCCGATTTACTGGAGCGAGCCCGACATGAGGGGAGAATCAAGGTGCAGACGATCCACGGTGATCCCAAGGCGGGCAATGTCCTCTTTGATGTGGCAAGCGATCTGGCGGTCAGTCTTATCGATCTTGATACGGTGGGACCGGGACTCATTCATTACGATATCGGTGACTGTCTCCGTTCCTGCTGCAATGTCTCCGGGGAGGTGGCGGCCGATCTTTCCCAGGTCTCGTTTGACATGGATATGTGCCGGGAGGTGCTTGCCGGTTACTTTTCCGGGGCGGGAACGCTTCTCTCCACCTATGACCGGCAGCTGATCTTTCAGGCGGTTCGTCTGCTCACCTTCGAGCTCGGTCTCAGGTTTTTTACCGATTATCTGGCCGGCAACCGCTATTTCAAGGTGCGGCATGAGGAGGAAAATCTGCACAAGGCCCTGGTCCAGTTTCATCTGGTGCAAAGCATAGAGCGACAGAAAAGAGAGATTGAAAAGGTAGCTTTAAAATAACTTAAAAAAATAATCTGTAGTTATGCAGACTTGATCTGACATAATTTGGGAGAAAGATCCGAGCTATCAATTACCTTGTTTACCTTTGCCAGACCATTGTTTTTGAAATGTCGTTGTTTTTTGGATAGATTTTAGAATATACTTTTCTTGCCTGCCGGCTTGATATTCCACTACAAAAAAATAGGGAGATCTTATGAAAGAAAACATGCCCCCCAATAGCGTTTATCTGTGGGGCGGCCATTTCCTGTTTCTGGGGCAGCTCAATGACATTACCGAACATATGCACCATGCCCTGCAGGTGATCATAGATCGGAAGGAGCACTTTGGATTGCGGATCGATGGCGCCTCGATAGAATGCGGCGGAGTCATCATCGGACCCGACCTTCGTCATCAGTTGCTCAGTTCCAGCGATTCTCAGGTCCACCTGTTCATTGACCGTGAAACCGCGGTTGCCAGAGCGATCGCACGACAGCATCTCGAGAAAAAGAATGTCAAAATACTCAATGGCGCTCTTCTCCAGAGGTTACAGGGGTGTATCGATGCCTCGGGTAATTTTCTCGGATCATGCGCAGAGGCTGACGATGTCTACGGAAAAATCGTGTCGGTCCTTGGCGGATACACAGGGCCTTCAGAGGAAGCGGTTGACCCGCGTATACAGGCTGTCTTGAATCTGCTGCAGGAAAAATATCTTTCCCGCAATCTGACCATAGCGGAACTTGCCCGGCATGCCTGTCTTTCCGAAAGCCGTTTGATGCATCTGTTCTCCAAACAAATCGGCATTCCACTCCGGCGTTATAGCCTGTGGCTGCGGATATTGTCGGCAATGCGATTAATTGCTGAAGGCAAACAGTCTCTCACCGAAGCTGCATACAGTGCCGGGTTTTCTGATTCCGCACATCTGAGCCGCACCTACAGAAGCATGTTCGGCCTCACTATTTCCAGTTGTCTCAAGATTAGCAGCTTCGTTCAAGTAACCTCCTGTTTCTCCTGATACTCTCCTGTCAACTGTAGTTGTCTCAACAATAGCAGATTCATTCAAGTAACTTCCTGTTTTTCGTTATATCCTCCCATCAACTGAACATTCATTTAAGGAAAATTGTTATTCCGGGATGCCGCCGCCCTCCTCGCTGTTCGGGGGGAGCATCGCGCATCCGCGGCGTTAACTCGCTTAACGTTCTTATCTGGAATTGAGTTGTGGAGCTCCTGCTCGGCTGATGTAAAAAAATAAAATGGAGGAAGTAGCAATGAAAAGAATTGTGTCACGTTTGGGAATAATTATCGCGCTGGTTTTGCTGGTTTCAACTACTGCCTATGCTGAATTCGGCTCGATGATGCAGCCATACAGCGTGTCTGATCAAACAGACAAGGTTACCGTGACCTTCTTGGGCCAATCCGCGTTTAAGCTGACCTCAGGGACAAAGACCATCTTCATCGATCCCTGGATAACCGGCAACCCGGTATGTCCGATAACGCTTGAAGACATTACCGAAGCTGATCTCATTTTAGTCACCCACGATCATTTTGATCATTTAGGTGACGCCGTCGCCATATCCAAGGCAACGGGGGCAAAGATTGTGGCGGTATATGAGACAGCTATGAAGTTAGTAGCGGATGGACTTTCTCCAGATCATATTTTATTCGACGGCAATGGACGGGATATCGGAGGACCGATTGATATTGACGGGTTGACGCTCATCATGACCCCGGCCGTCCATTCGTCGGCGAGCGGCGTACCCGTTGGCTACATTATCAAATTTGCTGATGGCCCTACCATCTATCACGCCGGTGATACCGCCATCTTTTCGGACATGCAGCTCTGGGGACAACTCTATCCAATAGACCTTGCTTTGTTGCCGATAGGAGGTGGTTTCACCATGGATGCCATGCAGGCTGCCCAAAGCTTAAGACTGCTCAAGCCCACAAAAGTAATACCTATGCATTACGGAACCTTCCCTATGCTGGCGCCAAATGCCGATGAGTTCGTCGGGTTGGCCAAAAAAATAGCCCCTCGCGTGCGAGTGACAGTTCTCGAACCTGGTGAAAGTATGCCCTACTAAGTCCGGGCGACATTCATTAAAGGGGGATTTAACATGCTTAGCCGAGCAGGAGCTTCTCTTACAATGAGTCTGTAGAAAAATCAGAATCACAGATACCTTTTTCGTAAAAAACATATTTATCCAACCAGAGGTGAAATCATATGAGACAGATATCCGCTACATTGATGTTCCTTGTACTTCTGATTTGCTCCATGCAGGCATACGCAAACCCCGTGACCCGTCATGATGACGCCAGTAAAACGTGCCGGGTACTTAGTGACGGACCGCTGGAGTGGGAAAGTGAGGCTTGGGGGGAAGGAGGTAAAACCTTCAAGGCCAACTGCAAGAGTTGCCATAACAGCCACAATGATAAAGGTGCACCCTTCCTCTGGACAGAGTCGAAAGGCCGGGTTGCCTGGAACAGAGTCTTTGCAACCCGTTATCCCAAGTGCGCTCAGGATGGCTCCTGGAATGGAATCAACGATGAACAGTTGCGCAGGGTCAACGACTACCTCTGGCGCTGGGCAAATAATGTTATAGAAAATATCAACCGTGGCTGAAACTAATTTCTCTTTCCCAGGTTGGGAAACATACCAGGTGATACCATTCACGGCCCATAACACTATATAGGTGCTCTTGCATTTTTCTAACCACCATATATTGCAACTCTAACCTTTTACATCTTTTACAATAAAAAAAATTGTAGAAGTTTATGACTTTCCGTTCCATGTCGGAATAGAAGGTCTTTGCGTGCGACATGAAATCACAGGAGGATTTCGTGTTCGTAACAATTAAATTAATGAGGAGAAAGAAGATGGTTAAAAAATTTTCCATGTTGGCCCTGGCAGGTCTGATTGCCCTGCCCGCGCTTGCCTTAGCAGGCGTCGGCCCCAAGTCAAGTGACCTGGATCGAAAGATTGAAAATCTGAGTTCACAACTTGATCAATTAAAAGCTCAAATGGCTGTACAGGCTGAAGCAAATGCAGCTACCAAATCCAAGGTAGGTGATTTGAATAATACAGTTACCAGTTTCAGCGAACGTGCTGAGGATTGGGACCTGGCCGCCCGTTTTAAACTGAATGGCGACTTCCGTTCCCGCATGGATTTCTACAACGCCGATACTGTTTTTGGAAATACGCTCGAAAACGATACCTTATTTACCAATCGCCTCCGCCTGAACATGCGCGTTGGTGTTACCGAGAACGTTGATTTTAAGGGCCGCCTGGCCATGTACAAGGTCTGGGGCATGCAGTCTGCATTTCAGGATGATTCTGGTGCCGAGTGGCCACAGTTTGATGGCAACTCGACCCGCACACCTTCTGATAATGCCCTACGTGTTGATCGGGCTTTTGTAAACTTTAACAACATCGCAGGAGCCCCTGTCTGGTTTTCTATCGGTCGTCGTCCAACTACCGATGGTAATCCGGCAAACCTCCGTATGAATCTCACCGAACGGGCTGGAACCCCGCTGATCATGGATTATGCCTTTGACGGAATCTCCATGGGTTATGCCTATAAATGGGGCGGGGATTTGGGATCAGGTCGTGTCCGAGTTTGTTACGGTCGTGCTTTTGAAGATGGGCTTCAGGTAGATGGGGATCCTTTGAATGATACTGATTTTATCGGGATGAGCTGGGATATCCTGAAGAAGGGAGACCGTTTCCTCTATGCGCAATCTTTCCTTGCTGCCAATGTTTTTAGTTACCCAAACTGGCAAGACCCCTTTATCGCGTATGCAGCTAGCTTTCCTACTTCCGAAGGCGGCTATGGCGACAGACTCAACGTGGGTAACCTCCAGGATTCCGGCATAACCTATATGGACAAGGTTGCCAACCTGAACTACTTCGTAGCTGGCGGTTGGACCCGTACCGATCCTAACGAGAACGGTATGTTCAATGACTATGTGGGCATGATGATGGGTCAGGTTGGTCCAAACCAGGATAGTGAGAACGGTTACCACGTTCATGTTGGTCTACGTTATGATATCGATCAAGCCGGCCTTAAGATTGGTGCTGAATGGAACTACGGTTCTCAATACTGGATCGGCATGACCCCTGGACATGATGATCTTTATCAGTCCAAGATTGCCGCTCGCGGTAATGTCTATGAGGTTTATGGTATCTATGACCTCCCCATGGGCGAGAAAATATCTAAATACGCCAAAACATTCGTGCGTCTCGGCTATCAGCATTACGAGTATGATTATGCCGGTTCCAATGACTG
>JAQVER010000113.1:3319-11284 GCA_028697885.1 Desulfocapsaceae bacterium | reverse complement strand
CAGAAGACCATGGTCAGCGAAGAAACCAGGGTGTCGCGCATGCCAGGCACATCCTTCTTGGCAGCATGTCTGGCCATCACCGGCATAACGGCAATGGAAAAGGCGACGCCAAAAATTCCAATGGGCAGCTGCACCAGGCGAAAGGCGTAATTCAGCCAGGAGACGGATCCTTCGGCGCAGGAGGCGGCAAAGCTGGTATTGACAAAGATATTAATCTGGGTGGCGGACAGGCCGATGGTGGCCGGGATCATCAAGCGGAGGATGCTGTGCAGTCCTGGGTCTTTTAAATCAAGATGAGGAAAAAAACGGAACCCGATCTTGAAAAGCGCCGGTAACTGGACGGCAAGCTGCAGGATTCCGCCGACCAGGGTGCCGATGGCCATACCGACAATGGCAGGATACCCGTAACGGGGCAGAAGCCAGGCCATGGACACGCCACCGACGATGGAACCGAGATTAAAAAAAGAAGATGCCATGGCCGGCACAAAAAAACGTCCTTTGGTGTTCAGCATCCCCATGACCACGGCGGCCAGGGAGATAAAGACCAGAAATGGCATCATGACCATAGTCAGGGTGGCAGTAAGTTCCGCCTTACCGGCAACCTTGGAAAAATCAGGGGCCAGCAAAGAGACCAAAGGCCCGGCCAGGAATATGCCCAGCAGGGTGAGCAGAGAGAGCAGGATGGCAAAAAAAACCAGCACATTGGAGGCCAGCCGCCAGGTCTCTTCCTGGGTTTTGTTCGTGTCATAGCGGGAAAAGATGGTAACAAAGGCCGCTGACAGTGCCCCTTCCCCGAAAAGGTCGCGGAGCAGATTGGGAATCCGGAAAGCAACCACAAAGGAATCATAGGCAAAGCCTGCGCCAAACATCGCGGCAAAGATCTGCTCCCGAACCAGACCCAGCACCCGGCTGCACATTACTGCGATCCCAACAGTTCCAGCGGACTTTGCAATTGCAGTATTCTGTCGCGATTTTTCCTTCACGTAATTTCCTTATATTTTTCTATTGTGCGGTCATCAACGAACAACACTTTACCGCCCTGACAGCATAAATACTTCCAAGCCTGTCGCTGTTATACATACCTTTTTCGTTTTGTTATTACCAGAAATTCATGAGGTTTTCTGCTTGCAAACGATTACGAAATCGCTATTCCGTTCTTCATATTTGCTGATTTTTCTATCAATCTGATGTCATACTTTTATGCTAGAATCAGGGGATCAAACCCTTGGAAGGTCATAAAAACTAAACAGCTTAAACTGTCAATCATCCTTGACTTAACAACAATATATTGAATATATAAATAAGAGTTCCTAAATAATTCATTGATCCGTTAAAAAGCAATCAGCAAAAAACTTCGTGGAAGTTTTCACCAGATTTCCAGGGGCCTTCATAAAAGGAGATATGCATGCAAGATATTAATATGATCAGGAATGTTGCCATTATCGGACACGGACATTGTGGCAAAAGCTCTTTAGTCGAGGCCATGCTTTATACCTCTGGAAAAATCAAAAGACTAGGCAAGGTTGATGAAGGTACCTCCACCATGGATTTTGATGAAGAAGAAATTCAACGTAACCTTTCCATCAATTCTTCTTTTCATAATTATACATGGAAAAAACATACCGTCTTTCTTATTGACACCCCGGGAGATGACAATTTTCTTAACGACAGTTATCAGGCAACTCAGATCGCTGACAGCGCTGTTTTTATAGTTGGTGCCGTCCTTGGAGTCAAAGGTCAGACAATAAAGTTTGCCAATTTTATCGCCGACAAGAAGCTTCCCCATCTTCTTTTTATTAATAAAATGGACAGGGAGCGTGCTGATTTTAAAAAAACCATCGAGGAAATAAAGAGTTTACTCCCCATCAACCCAGTTATCCTCCATATGCCAATCGGCGCAGAAGAAGGATTCAAAGGAATTGTTGATATTGCCACAAAATCTGCCTATCTCTTTGATGATGACACCGGCATAAAAAAGATTGCTATCCCTGAAGATCTTGTCGATGAGGTTGCAGAATACCATGAAAAGCTTATGGAGACAGTAGCAGAGACTGATGACGATCTCATTGAGAAGTTTCTTGAAAATGGTGAACTAACAGAAGATGAAATCCGCTTTGGCCTGAGAACTGGAGTGGCGCAAGGCAGTATCGCCCCTGTCTGTCTGGGGTCGGCTCTCCTTAACAAGGGAACGTTATCCCTGCTCGATACGATAAACAATTTACTGCCCTCCCCTGCAGAGCGTCCTACTCTGGTGGGTACCCATCCTGTCACTGGAGAGATTGAGGAACGAAAGCCCTTTGCCAATGAACATTTTTCAGCCATGGTCTTCAAGACAATGGCTGATCCCTATGCCGGAAGGCTCACTATCTTCCGTGTTTACTCAGGAGCCCTTTCCGGTGACACTTTTTATAATGCCAGTAAAAAAGTAGCCGAGCGTTTTGGACAACTTTACCTTATGGAAGGAAAGGAACAGCGAGCCGTTGATATGGCTGGTCCGGGAATGATTGTTGCGGTAGCAAAACTCAAAGAGACAACAACCGGCGACACCATCTGCGACGCCGCTCATCCGATTGTATACTCTCCGCCACAATCATTCACACCGGTCATCTCCTTTGCCGTACATGCCAAACAAGGAGAAGAAGAAAAACTCTTTTCCGCCCTTACCAGAATTCTGGATGAAGATCTCACCTTGCGCCTGACTCGTGACCAGCTGACCGGAGAGGTTCTGCTTTCCGGCATGGGACAGGTCCATCTGGAAGTACTTGGCGCCAGGATAAAAAGAAAATTTGGCGTGGACATGGAACTGACCCTGCCTAAAATTGCCTACAAAGAGACCATCAAAGGAAAAGCCAGGGTTCAAGGGAAGCATAAGAAACAGAGCGGCGGCCGAGGACAGTTTGGTGATTGTACTATTGAGATCATGGCCCTACCCCATGGCAGCGGATTTGTCTTTGAGGATAAAATCGTCGGTGGGGTTATCCCGCAGCAGTATCGTCCGGCCGTTGAAAAAGGCATTATTGAGGCCATGGAAAAAGGCGTTCTGGCAGGATATCCGGTAGTTGACCTCAAGGTTGAACTGGTTGATGGTTCCTATCACACCGTGGACTCCTCCGAAATGGCCTTTAAAGTTGCAGGATCACTGGCCTTTAAAAAGGGAGCGCAGGAAGCAGGGCTGGTCTTGCTTGAGCCATATGCCAAAATAACCATCCGCGTTGATAAAGAGCATGTAGGCGAAGTCATGGGAGATCTTAACTCCAGACGGGGAAAGGTCATGGGCATGGATACCGATGCCAAGAATGAGATTATTATCGCCCAGGTTCCTCTGGCCGAAGTCCAACGCTATGCCACGGATCTTACCGCCATGACCGGAGGCCTGGGATCGTTCACAATGGAAGTATCGCATTATGAAGAAGTACCGGCTCATATTGCCGAGAAGGTTATTGCTGCCAGCGAGCAACAACAATAAAAGAAGTCAGGAAGAGTACTAAAAAAGACATGAGACACGACGCCAATCGATTCAGTTGCGCTGTGCTTACCATGAGCGACAAAGGGTCCCGAGGTGAGCGTGAAGATGAAAGCGGAGCGATGCTCCAGGAGATGCTGCGGCAAGAAGGCTATCAACTGCGTGGCTACAAAATGGTTCCGGACCAGATAGAGGCCATTGCCAAAGTCCTGGTGCAATGGGTGGATCAGGACCAGATCGATCTTATCCTGACCACCGGGGGAACCGGAGTTTCGCCCACAGATGTGACGCCTGAGGCCATGCGGCAAGTCATCGAGAAAGAGATTCCGGGAATGGCAGAGGCCATGCGTGCTGCCAGTCTACTGAAGACGCCCCATGCTGTTCTTTCACGGTCCATGGCCGGAATTCGCGGAAGAAGCCTTATTATCAACCTGCCCGGCAGCAAGAAAGCAGCGAGGGAAAATATAGAGGTACTCCTCGCCGCCCTGCCCCATGCCCTTGATAAAATTCAGGGCGGCACCAGCGACTGTGCCAATTTAAGAGTTGCTAAGGAATAAACACTGTTTTTTTATTTATTCTGTAACGGCTCTGCCGGTTGGTTAGCGTAACAACTTGTTAGAACCTCATTATTTCACAAACAAGAAAGGGCGTTTATCTCACGATAAACGCCCTTTCTTGTTTCGACGGAAACTCTTTGACAGTTGGCGATTAATTGATCAGTTCAACCTGATCTTCTTCCCCATTCTCTGTAGCCGCAATTTCACCTATGATGCATGCCTGTTCGCCAAGCGCCCCAAAGTGATGGACGACATCTTCGGCAACAGACTCTTCGACAATGGCCATCAGGCCAATGCCCATATTAAAGGTGCGATACATCTCTTCCATGGGAATATTCCCTTTTTCACTTAAAAAAGTAAAAACAGGGGGGGTTGTCCACGTAGAGCAATCAATGATCGCCTTACAGCTTCGCGGCAGAATTCGAGGAACATTATCGATGAAACCACCACCGGTATTGTGCACCATGCCGTTAATTTTAAAATGTTTTAATACACCCAGAACAGACTGGACATAAATGCGGGTGGGTTTGAGCAGTTCTTCGCCAAGCGTGCAGCCAAATTCTTTAATCTGCTGCCCCACCGAGAGCCCAAGATCTTTAAAACAAACCTTTCTGACCAGCGAGAACCCATTGGAATGGAGGCCGCTTGAGGACACACCTATAATTTTATTGCCGACCTTGATCTCGGAGCCGTCAATAATGGCATCGCGATTAACAATTCCCACCACAAAACCGGCAAGGTCATAATCATCACCATTATACAAACCAGGCATCTCCGCTGTCTCACCACCAACCAGAGAACATTTTGCCTGCCTGCAACCCTCGGCAATCCCCTTGACCACTTCGGTGGCTATATGCAGATCCAGCTTGCCTACCGAAAAATAATCAAGGAAGCAGAGAGGCTTGGCTCCACCGACAATGATATCGTTGACGCACATGGCGACAAGATCGATGCCAATAGTATCATGTTTATTACAGAGTCCGGCAATGGCAAGTTTCGTACCTACCCCATCAGTGGATGAGACAATTACAGGATTGTGGTAAGTATTTGTGTCGATGGCAAAAAGGCTGGAAAACCCGCCGATATCATTGAGTACTCCACGCTGGTGTGTTGAGGCGACAATATCTTTGATTCCCTTGACAAAGGCATTTCCTTTATCAATATCAACGCCTGCCTCACTATATTTTGATTGATGTAAATCGGTCATGGTATGCCCTTAAATCAGGGAGATTGAGATTGATATTTTAATTGTAAGAAAAGGCTTTTTCCACAACATGTCAAGACTTCACAAATGGAACATATTATAAGGTGTGCTTGAAAAATGCAACCTGTATTCAAATTGTATGGGCAACTCATTGCACTCGACACAGGCAAAAAGTATCTTTTGTCCTTCCCCGCTCAAAGGCAACAACAGAAGAAATCAACCAGCCAAGGAATATTCTATCACTTGAAGTATCACGACAGATATGCTACCTGATAGCTATGAAATTATTTATCTTACTCATTGGTATGGTGCTGATTTTTGAGGGACTTCCCTATGTGGCTTCACCGGAATCGATGCAGTCCTGGTTGAAGAAAATCAGCGAAATGCCTCCAGGACAGCTTCGAGCCATGGGACTCATGGCCTTAGCTATCGGACTTCTTCTCTGCTGGCTGATTCAGGGTGACATCTTGTTTTAATCTCCCGACAGAGTTTATGTCTCTGAAAGTCCTTCTGATATCTCCGCGTATCTGAGTGAATCTCTATCCGGAAAATCACCACCCACCTCTATATCCTCTCTCCTTCAACAACACTCTGTTATAAAGTAATTGACGTAATCTTATCAATAAAGGTACTATATCGACAAGATTGACAATCAAATTTTATGAATAAATTCTTCATGTAACAAGATATTAACCAGCCTCTTACACGATCTGAACATATTACTATCGGTAAACGCCATGGAAGAAACGACAAAAAAAGAACTCATTGGCAATGAGGGGATGGTTGTTCTGGACATGATTCAGCGCCTCAATCGGCGCAAAGCCACTGCCCATCTGCTAAAATTGATTTCCAAGACCCACCCTGCCGATATGGCCTGGGTCTTCCGTCACCTTTCCAAGGAAGAACGGAACGATGTGTTCCAGGTCATCGCCCAGACCAGTCTGGTGGGAGAATTCCTCAGTGAGCTTGACAAGTCTATCATGCTCTCGCTGGTTGAAGACCTTTCCAATGAGTTTATGGCCGGTGTTATCAGCAAGATGCCAACTGACGATGCGGCTGATCTGATTGCGGCCTTGCCTGAAGAGGTTGCTGATAACATCCGCAAGCACATGAACAAGGAGGATCGGGAAGAAGTTGATGAACTCCTCCAGTACGACCCTCAGACTGCCGGTGGGCTCATGTCCACCGATTACATGTATCTTGACGAAGAGCTGAGTGTCGGAGAGGCCATTGCCAAGGTCCAGAAACGCAGCGAAGAAAAGGAGATGGTCTTTTATCTCTATATCACCCACGGCGAGGGAAAACTGGCCGGAGTGGTCTCTTTACGTGAACTGCTCATGCACCCCCCCCACCGTCTCCTGAAGAATATCATGAAATCCAACGTGATATCGGTCAGCACCGACACCGATCAGGAGGAGGTTGCCCACGTGGTTTCTCAATATAATATTCTGGCAGTTCCGGTAGTAGATTCCAGCTATACCCTGGTGGGTATCGTCACGGTCGATGATATCATTGATGTTATCCGGGAAGAGGCCACCGAGGATTTCCTGCAGATGGCCGGTGCCGGTAAGGATCGGGAAATCCTGTTAAAATCAATCTCTGCCAATGCCATGACCCGGGCTCCGTGGCTTTTGGCCTCCTGGCTGGGCGGCGTCATGGGTATTCTGGTCATCAACTCTTTTACCACCGAGCTGAATCAGGTTCTGGCACTCGCCTCTTTTATCCCCATTGTTTTGGGAATGGGCGGCAATATAGCCACCCAGTCATCGACCATTATCGTCCGCGGTATTGCCACAGGCCGGATCCATATGGATCAATTTTTCAAGATTATCTTTAAGGAGATGCGGGTTGGGCTGATCCTCGGGGTGATTTACGGGATACTGCTGGGAGTCTTTGCCTATTTTGGCTATGCCGAACCCAAGCTTCTCGGTCTGGTGGTCGGGATATCCATCTTTTTCTCCATGTCCATGGCAGCAATGGTCGGAGCCTTTATCCCCCTTGTCCTGAAACGTTTTGACATTGATGCCGCCGTGGCAACCGGTCCCTTTGTTACTACCTCCATCGATGTCCTCGGTGTTTTTATGTTTTTATGGATCGCCAAGTTATTGCTACATCTGTAAAATTGAGAAAAGTAAGTTGTAAGTAGGCTTACGACTTACAGCTCACCAATATCCATCCTCTGCTGACCAAGTCATCATGCCAACTTCTTCCAGAAGAAGATCTTCACCCCTGATCCTTATCGTTCTCCTGATCCTTATTGGCCTGTGGCTTGTCTATAAGCCTGTGGAGCAACAACGCCATGACCCTACAGCCACTCCGCATGTGGTTGCCGCCCGAGGTGATTTGGCCGCCGATGAACAAAACACCATCGATGTCTTCAAAAATGTTTCCCCGGCCGTTGTTTACATCACCAGCATCGCCCTGCGTCATGACCTGTTTTCGCTCAATGCCATAGAAATCCCCCAAGGGACAGGTTCCGGCTTTATCTGGGATGATAAGGGACGGGTGGTAACCAACTATCATGTCATCGGCGACGCCAACCGTATCCAGGTAACCATGTCTGACAACAGCGTCTGGAAGGCTGTCCTCATTGGGGCTGCCCCGGATAAAGATCTGGCGGTCCTGCAGATAGATGCCCCGAAACACCTGCTGAAACCGATCCCGATCGGGGAATCACGAAATCTGCAGGTGGGACAGAAGGTCTTTGCCATCGGGAACCCCTTTGGCCTTGACCAGACCAT
>JAQVER010000113.1:0-3309 GCA_028697885.1 Desulfocapsaceae bacterium | reverse complement strand
CATGACCTCCGGCATCATATCTGCCCTGGGACGCGAGATCAAGGCCATTACCGGTCGTCAGATCCGCGGCGTGATTCAGACCGATGCGGCTATCAACCCGGGCAACTCCGGCGGCCCCCTTCTCGACAGCGCCGGACGTCTGATCGGAGTCAACACCGCCATCTACAGTCCATCCGGGGCCTATGCAGGCATTGGCTTTGCCGTATCGGTGGAAGATGTTAATCAGGTCATTCCCCAGCTCATCCGTCATGGAAAGTTGATCCGTCCCGGCATCGGAGCCACCATGGCCGACGCCCGCCTGGCACAGAGGCTGGGCCTGGAAGGAGCACTGATCCTCAACATTGAAAAAGACGGACCGGCCGATAAGGCAGGGTTACACCCTACTGGACAACTGGGAAATGAGATTATTCTTGGCGATATTATCAGCGAGGTCGCTGGTAAGAAAGTGCAGTCCTATGACGACATCCGGAACGAGCTGGAGCGTTTTCAGGTGGGAGAAGAGGTAATCTTGACCATTATCAGAGATGGCCGGCCCATGCAGGTACCGCTTCGCTTGAGCGCCTTGGAATAATAAAGCTATTTGGCGGGAAGTTGCTATTGGCTATGTCTGTACCAACTTCCCTACAGTTTTGGATGCTGACCGGGCTGGGTACCTCAACGGCCAGCATACCAGAGGCCATCTTCTGAATTGACAGATAGTGACCATCCTGCATCCAGTCAGGATACAGGGCGGAAAGACATCCTGTGGAGCTGACACTGTCGCATATAGGTTGACGCATGGCAGCACATGGAAGTATTATCCTTATATGCAGGCAGAGTTGTTTTGTCATCCATGGCAAAAGGCCAAAAGGCCTTGCCCAGGCAGCCCCTAAACGAGCCTCCATTTTAAAAATGTAGGGATTCAATATGTTTTCTTGGCGCCAACAGTGGCAAAGGGTTGTTGATGTCTCCAGTGAGGTTGACCTCACCTTTCTGCTGTTACGGGTGTTCAGTCTTACTGGCGGTATTGCCTGGTTTCTGCTTGCCCCCCTTTCCCAAGGGGAAAAAGTCATTCTGGTCAATGCCCTCATCTATTTTTCCATTTACAGCGTCCTTTGCTACCTGGTAATTTTTTTCCGGCCGGACCTGATGAAGAAGGTGTATCTGGCCTCCCTTTTTCTTGATATAATTTTCCTGTCAAATCTGGTCCATGCAGAAACAAACTTTGAGAGTAGCTTCTTTCTCGGCTATTACCTGCTCATCTGCCTGCATACCATCTATTTCGGACTTCGTTTTGGCCTAATAGTCGCGCTTTTTTCCGCTGTTTGCTATACCATCAGCATTTTCCCCATGATCACCTACATTGAGTGGACCGATCTTGCCATGAGAATCGGTTTTCTCTTTTTTATCGCCGTGCCGGTCGGGCTGTTAACAGAGAAGGTGAAGCGCGATAAGGATAAGGTGGAAAATTTCAACAAGACCCTTGAAGCTCAGGTTAAGCAACGCACGAGGAAGATCGAAGCCCTCCTGGACCAGGAGCGGTATCTTCGAGAAATTCTGAGTACGGTTGCCCATATCAACAAACTGCTGATTACGGCACCAAATGTTGTCGGCCTGCTGAATAGATCCTGCGCCCGATTCGTGCACCATGCCCA
The DNA here is from genome assembly GCA_028697885.1 of Desulfocapsaceae bacterium. Classification (GTDB taxonomy): domain Bacteria; phylum Desulfobacterota; class Desulfobulbia; order Desulfobulbales; family Desulfocapsaceae; genus UBA2270. The sequence continues at coordinate 1,675 of JAQVER010000113.1, read as the reverse complement.
TTATGATTTCTGCTGGATCGGCCTGCTGGATGACGGCAAGATCCAAACGATCCATACCTCCGACATCAACGGTAAACATCTCGCGCCGCCCCCTTACGATGTATTCAATGCTGATGCTCTCTTTTACCGGAGCACCACGGCGCAATGCATCAGGGATAATCAAACCGTGATCCAAGGAAACACCCCCGAGACACCGGACCTGACCCCGTGGTACGATCACGAGGGGATGGAAGGATTTCAGGCCGTCATCAGCCTTCCCCTGCGCGCGCGCCAGTCTGCGCCACCCCTCGGCGCCCTGACCATCTATACCTGGCGCAAGGAAGGCTTTGAGCCGGAAGAAAAAGATATGCTGGATGAGTTGGCAGGCGATATCGGCTTTGCCATCAATTCCTTCAGACAAAGGGAGGCGGTAACAAAGCTCACCGCCGAACGAACAGCCAATTACGAGGAGACCATTTTTTCCTTTGTCAACATGATCGAACAGAGGGATACTTATACCGCCGGCCATACCCTGCGCGTAGCCCAGTATTGCCAACTGATTGCCAAAGAAATAGGTATTGATCACGAACAGATAGTGAAACTCTATAAGGCCGCCATCCTCCATGACATCGGTAAAATTGCCACGCCGGATTCCGTTCTCCTCAAACCCGGCAAGCTGACCAGCCTCGATTACGACCTGATCAAACTGCATGCCTTTGCCGGTTATGAGATGCTCTCGCAGATCGAGATGTACCGGGAATTGGCAGAGATCATCCTCCATCACCACGAAAGACACGACGGCAAGGGCTACCCCGATGGCCTGCAGGGCGACGAGATCCCGTTGTTATCTCGAATCATGACGGTTTGCGACGCCTTTGATGCCATGACCACCAACCGTATCTATAAGGCAAAAAAGGATCTCCCTGAAGCCTTGGCCGAGCTCCAGACCTTCAGTGGCAGCCAGTTTTGTCCTGAGATGGTAAAGGCCGCAGTCAAGGTCCTGGCCGATATCAAAATCTCCACGGCCATCAGCCAGCTCCCGGTAACCAATCTGGAGAAAAAGAGATTCTCCTACTTTTTTAACGACACATTGACCGGGCTTTACAACGAAGATTACCTGAAGAGCGTCCTCAACAACCTGGATCTTACTCCATATAAATGCATGCACATCCTCCACCTGCTGAATGTACCGAGGTACAACAAGGAGCACGGCTGGGCCAAAGGAAATCTGCTTCTCAAGGAATTTGCCGCCGAGCTGCAGGCCCGCTTTCCTGAATGCCTTCTATTCAGGGTCTACGGCAATGACTTTGCCGTTATCTGCAAAGAACATCTTATCGTTGACAGCACAGCATTCAACACCTTCACATGTATCAACGCAAGCGGAGTCGGGGTCGAGGTCCAGCATTTTGATCTCTCAGCCGGAGCGACATACACCATCGATAAGCTGGAAAAGCTGGAAATAGTCGCCATTGACCTCCAGCAACCCATGATCGATGATCCTCCACCTTAAAGAAGGATGGACGATGAACCGGCCCTAAGGCACGTGCACTTCACGGAACAACAGGGACACAAGATTATTCCTGGTGATATTATCAGCGAGGTAGCCTGGTATGAGAAGGTGCCGCTTCGTTTACGTGCACCATGTTCAAATCAAGTTTGAAGCCCGCTCTTCCACCTCAAAGAGTGGCCAGAAGGA
>JAQVER010000112.1 GCA_028697885.1 Desulfocapsaceae bacterium | reverse complement strand
ATTCAGGATCTCCCTCTTCAAGAGCGATGAATTCACCATCACCTTTGAGTTGGTGCTTGGTCGTGGCTCCGGTGGAAAACGCCTGGATGGCCTCCTCAGTTTTGCCGAAGAGGCCAAAAAAGATGGCCGAATCAAGGCCCTGTCCATCACCGACAATCCTGGAGGACATCCCGCACTGGCCCCCACATCCTTGGGGCTTGACATCCAGTCCATGGGCCTTGCCTCTCTGATCCACTTTTCCCTCAAGGACAAGAACCGGAACATAGCTGAAAGCCAGCTCTTCGAATGCCATCGACACGGCCTGCTCAACCTGCTGGTACTGAGTGGCGACTATCCCCGTTACGGTTTCCACGGACAGGCCATGCCGGTCTTTGACCTGGACTCCCCCCAGCTCCTGACCCTCATCGACCGCCTGCGGCAGACCCTTCCCTTGGAAAAGATGGCCCCGGGAGGCGTTATGCCCCTGCCCGCCATGGATTTTCTGGCCGGATGCGTGGTCTCGCCTTTTAAGACCACAAAGGCTGAACAGTTATTCCAATATGCCAAGCTGCTCACCAAAATCTCTGCCGGCGCCCATTTTGTCATCAGCCAGCTGGGTTTTGACATGGACAAGTATCAGGAGTTATTATTCTTCTGTCGCAACCATGCAATTACCGCCCCTCTTCTCGCCAGCGTCTTTATCCCCAGCCTGAAGGTTGCTGAGATCATGTGCCGGGGTCAGGTCCCGGGTGTTCTCTTTCCCGAATCCCTGCTGCAGCGCATGCGTGAAGAGGCAATCAGTCAGGACAAAGGCGAAGAGGCTCGACTGCTGAGGGCGGCCAGAATGGTGGCCGTGCTCAAACACATGGGCTACGCAGGGGTTCATCTTGGCGGCAACAATCTGGACTTCAGCAAGGTCTCCTTTCTCCTGAACCAGGCAGAATACGAAGCAGAAAACACCAACCTGCAGGAAATGCGGCAAGAGGTGAATTTCCCAACCCCATCCACTTGCTATCTCTTCCCTGACAAGTCAGGACAACAGCAGGAAATGCCTCGCTCACCATCAGTGCGCTTTCGCCTCAACCAACAAGTCCACGACTCTGCATTTATGCCGGCGGGACATCTGTTCCCCCTGACCCGAGCAGTCAGTATCCGGGCCAATCAGCACAATCACACCCGCAGTCTCTACACCTTTTGTGAACACCTCATCAAGACGCTCCTCTTTCGCTGTCGCATGTGCGGAGACTGCACCTTGGCTGAATCCAGTTATCTTTGCCCGCAATCCGGTTGCCCCAAAAGAATGATCAACGGTCCCTGCGGCGGCTCCCTACATGGTTTCTGTGAGGTTTACCCTCAAGAACGACTCTGCTTCTGGGTCAGAGTTTACCACAATAACCCGGCCTGTCCCCCAGAGTCTCTATGTCATTGTCCGCCCCTGCCCCCTAAAGACTGGTCTCTTCAGGGAAGCTCATCCTGGATCAACTATTTCACCGGCCGGGATCACAATAAACTTGGTTCTACACCGAAATAATCAAGCCATTCACCACCGGAAGCTGGTTTTTTATCGATTCCATCAACATTTCTTGCTTTTTCCTTTTTATTTCTATAAAAGTAAAAAACAGAAAACATTTCAAGCAATTGAAATATATTATCACCAAAAGGAGAGAATGCAATGAACAAGAGAGCACAAGCAGCTTGGATGGCCTTAGGTATCACCGCCCTAACAGCTCTGCCGGTTTATGCCGCAGCCAGCAACAGTGACTCACCTGAGCCAGTCACAATAACTACAGGACAGGCCAAGGTAGAGATTATGCTTGGCGTTGAGGCATGGTCCGGGGACAACACCTATCAGATAGGATATCCTGTTCACTGGTTTGACGGAGTGGTGGAAAATGGCTATTTCCCTTTCAGTCAACTGGAATTTCCACTCGATATTTATATGGTCAGCGCCAAAGGCAATGCCGAATTTCGTGACACCTGGATGGTTTCCGCCTCTGTCAAAAAAGATATTTCCTCACCTGACGACCAGATGATTGACCAGGATTGGCTCACGGAAAGCAATCCAAGCCAACTCGACGTGTATTCTAACAGTAATATCAGTGAATTTGAAGGCTACGAATTTGACATCAATGCCAAGTATAAATTTTTCCGGGGGGAAAACTGGTCATTGAACGCTGGGGTGGGCTACATCTATCAGAATTGGCAATATACCGCCAACCTGGTCCGGCAATACTCCCCCTCTGGCCAGACAGGATATGACTATCTGGGTGATGGAAGCCCTGCCATCAAATACAAACTTGAATACAATATCCCCTATATCCAGATAGGCGGCAAGGTCAACTTGGCCAAACAATTCTCTTTGGAAGGCAACGTCAGCTACTCTCCTCTGGTTAATGCTGAGGATGTTGACCAGCACCTGCTTCGGGAAAAGGTCAATAAGGGTGACCTTGATGGTTATTCATGGATGTTCAACATCAAAGGGCAATATGATTTCACTGAACACTGGTTTATGGCTGCATCCTACGACTACAAAAAGATGAAGACAGACGGGACTATGAGTGCAGAATTTTCCGACACCTACATGTATATTTACGGAGTGATCCCCAACCATACCGTATATGAGGAATTGGACTCAACCCAACATGCTGTGGCCTTGAATATGGGCTACTCCTTTTAGAAAGACAGCCATCAAAATACCAACAAGACACAAAAGGGGGACAGAGAGTCCCCTTTTTGTGTTATTACTGAACCACCAATTGATCCACAACCCTTTGTCCCTCGGCAATCACAGCCCCATCCCAGACCACTGATCGTTGCAGAGAGGTATTTGATCCAATGACTGCATTTCCCACACAGGCCCAATCCCGCAACACAAGATCACTGCCTATTTTTGCCTTGTCACCAAACAGAAAAGGACTCTGTGCCGACAATCCAAGTTCTGGCCAGAGAGGAATTTCCCCGGTTAACAGGCCAGCATGGAGCCCCAGATAATCTTCCACTGTTCCCATATCCGTCCAGAAACAATCATCCACACGAGCAACACTGATCGGTTGTCCCTGCTCAATGAGCTGGCGATACAAATCAATAATCGAATATTCTCCTTGCGGTGGAATCCCTGACAGCACTTCAGGTTCCAGAACATGCAATCCGGTAAAGGCCAGCAACTCTCCTTTATTCCGCTCATCAAAACTGCAGACCCGATCATCCTGTACTGCCACCGTATTGAATCGAGGGCAATCGTGCATAGCCATGGTCACTGGTGCCCCTGTTCTGATATGGCTGTGATAGAGATACTGGTAGTCAATGGTATGATAGATATCGCCATTGGTTACCAAAAGAGGTTCGTCCCGGAACTGATCAAGGGCCAGTCGCAGGCCGCCTCCGGTTCCGAGGACGGAGCTTTCCTCCTGCACAACAACGCCGGGGAGCCCTTGCAGGGCTTGAACAACCTGTTCGCGCAGATAATGGCAATTAACCACAATATGATTACAACCAGCCTCTTGCAGACGTTGAATTGTGAGCAGCAATAAGGGGTAATTGAGGATGGGGAAAAGGGGTTTTGGACGAATGAGGGTATAAGGTAGCAGACGGGTACCAAAACCTGCTGCCAAGATCATTGCCTGCATCAAAAGAGAAAAGAAAAGAGGAAAAGAGCCATTCAAAACTCCAGAGTTCCGTCAGGATTTTCAACAACCCCGACCACCACAATACCCGCCTTGTCAGCCGCCTTTATCATGACCTCACGATCAAAGAGCAGCGATTGACCAGCTTCCACGGCCAGCACCGCGGCCTTGACTCGGGCCAGGCTTTCAACTGTTGTCAGGCCGGTCGCCGGAAGATCAAAACGAAAATCCTGGGACGGCTTCCTGACCTTGACCACAACCGCCTTTTCCCGGGCTAGCTTGCCACCGCGGAGGATCGCGGCGTCTGTCCCTTCGATGGCCTCAACCGCCAGCACGGACAGATTTCGTACCACCACACACTGCCCGATATCGAGCTGACCTATGGCCCGGGCATTTCGCCAGCCGAATTCAATATCGAGTCGCTGTTCACGGCTGGGCTTCTTTTTGGTCAGCACCCCTTGAGGAAACAGAAGTTGGCGCAGATAGAATGTGGACTCGAGCACCTTGATATCCTCGCGTTCAAGAGCGTTGGCCACTGCCCGCAAGATGGCGTCATCCTGCCTGGTGTCGATTTTGTTCCACAGGGTCAACCCCTTCAAATCAGGAAAGACATCCTTGAACACCTGGGTCTTGGTAATGGCACCCAGAAAGACCGTCTCCCCCACACCTTCTTCATGAAAAAACCTGATGATCTTCCCTAACTGCCCAAGCTTCACCCAGCAGACGACATCTGCAGCAGCAGCCACTTCCGGCAGGGTTTCTCCCTTATGGGCAACCACCGCCACTATCCGACCAGCCTCTCTGGCAGCCTTGATAAAAAGAAGCGGAAACTGACCACTTCCGGCAATAATACCTATTTTTTCAGGATGAATACGCATGGAGAAAATCTAATCTTCAGTTCGCTTGGCCACACCACGCTTCGAACTCTCAAGAAAATGCACCAGGTATTCCACCTCAGCACAATCGGATAATTCTTTACGCACCAAGGCCAAGGCATCTGCCTGCAACAGGTCAGGGGAACGGAAGAGAATACGAAAGGCCTGATCCAGCTTGCTGATAATCTCTTTGCTGAAGCCATGCCGCCTGAGGCCCACCTTATTGATTCCCGAAACCCGCATCCGACTCCTGGTGCCGGTGACAATCATATAGGGGGCGACATCCAGACTGATTCCCGACATACCGCCGATATAGGCGTATGAGCCTATACGACAAAATTGATGAACCGCCACCAGACCACCGATGGAGACATGTTCATTCACTTCCACATGACCGGCCAAGGTGGCCACATTGGCCATAATCACATGACTGGCGACATGACAATCATGACCGATGTGACAATAGGCCATAAACAGATTATGATCACCAATGATAGTTTTGCCACCACCCTTGACAGTACCGCGATGGATAGAGGTATATTCACGGATATGATTATGATCACCGATGATCAATTGCGTAGGTTCTCCGGCGTAGCCGAGATCCTGGGGCGGCGTACCAATGGAGGTGAACGAGCCGATTACATTTCCTGCACCGATGGTTGTCACACCGGCAATCACTGCATGCGGTTCAATCCTGGTTCCAGGACCAATACAAACCCCTTTCTCTATAACAGAATAAGCCCCCACATGAACTGTAGAATCAAGTTCAGCCTTTTTATCAATAACTGCTGTTGGATGTATCAACATAAAACTCTCTATTATTTATTGCATTTGTGAAAAAACTTTCATAACCGATCGAAATAACATCATACGAGACCCTTCTCGTAACCAAAAATCAGAGACACGGGTAATATACTTCTAATATCAAACAAAAAATTTTGCAATATTGCCGCAGATAACACAAGGGCGGTTACTCCCGCAGAGGGGAATAACCGCCCTTGTCAAACCTGTCATAAAAAATTCTCTAAAACAATCCGTTACTCCTCAGAAAAAAGGTCATCCAAGTCATCGACTATTTCAGAAGAATGGGCCTCTCCCCCTTCCTTTGCAAGTCCGGCGGAAATCAAACCCTGCTGCCAGCGCAATACGTTGCAACTCTCTTCAAAAAGTACCTGCTCACGTCGTCCATCCAGAACACTTTGTCTGAGGCATACCAGTTCCAATTTGTCACAGAGTGATTGAAGCAGGGTCAAAGATTCAGCATCTGCTCCCCCACGATTTGTATCAATATATTGACCTACAGTAAGCAGAAGCTCGAGAAAAGTATTCTTTACATACTGGTTCTGCCACCCCTGTCGCAACCTGTTTGTCTCAGCAAAAAAAGAAGGAAAAGCAGTTTCATATTCTTTCAAAAGAATTGAGGCAACGCATTTCTGAAGCCCTGCAAGAGATTCTTGTTCTAATCTAAGCTCAGCCTCAGTTGCAATACTCCCAGTAATCTGGGGAAGCTCATCAACCTCTGTCTCATCGCCAACAGCTTCAAAAACTACCTCAAGATCTTCACTCGTTACATCCGCAGGTAAAGCAGCACCGGCACCTTCAAAAACGAGGCCAGAAGCCGCTGCCTCAACTTCCCGGATTTCTGCCACTGGCTCTAAAACGGGAGCTTCCTGTTCCACTAAATCCGCTGGCGCTATCTCTTCAATCTCTCCGGCACTAGGTGCCTCAGGGGAGAGTTCTGCTGAGATTAATTTTTCAGGGACATCATCACTGACCTGAACACCACTCTCCAGAGAAGCCTCCTCAATCTCTGCACCAAAAAAAGAATCAAGTCGATCTTCAAGATCAAACTCATCCTCATCAGAACCGCTGGTAAGTTCCGCTTCTCGAAAGCCATATTCCTCATCAGTGAACATCAAGGCAGGAGCCACTTCCCCTTGATCACGGGGTAAAGCAGCTTCTTCGGACTCATCATCCGCCTCTGTTTCCACATCAACACCAGGAACGACAGGTGCAGTCTCAAGTATTTCTTTAATTTCATTAATTGGTGGCTTTTCTACCAAGACCTCTTCGGCGAACAGACCTTGATCACCTGCCTCGGCCAAAGCTGGCGCCAACTCTCCACTCTGAAGGGGCAGCGCCTTTTCATCGGAATCATCATCTGCCTCAGTCTCAACATTCACGCCTTCCAAGGCAATATCCGCCTCTGGACCTAACAGCTCAAAGTCTTCTTCCTCACCGAACAGTTCGTCTAATCTAGATTTCACCTCAGGGACTTCGGGAGCCGAAGAAATCGTCTCTCCAGCTACTTTCGCAGACTGATCGGCAACCACATCTTCTTCACCCAGAAAGCTTGCCACACCTTTATCAATTTCACTCTTAACGACTTCGGAATCGGCACGAAAGCCATGGACATCCTCAGGCATGTCAGCGAAAGCCGGTGTGATGGTTCCACTATATTCCTCAGATTCCTCTTCTTCAGCCACTTCCTTTCCTGCATGAAGAGTGGAGTCGTCAGGGACCACCACTTCGGATGCAACTTTTGCTATTTCTGCTTTAAAGGCATTAAATTTAGTGACTTCAGCCAGAAGGATTTCCTTTTCCTGCTCTCTGGAGAGGACCTCATTGTAAATTCTTTCCAATCCATTATAGAATGAATGCAAAAGCTTAAAGGCGTTCAGATGAGCATTGCTTTTGGTGGAACGAATATAATTACCAAGAGCGCCAATACCTTGCAGAAAAATCAACTTAGCTCTGCTTTCACTGAAAATCTGTTCCAGCTTATTTACTTCATCACTGAGACGAACAAGTTCTTTATCACTAATCTCCCAATCTATACCCAATACAATCGCCTTCAAATTCGTTAAGACATTCTTTTGCCCCTGTGAAACAGGCAAAGGAACCTCAACCGCCGGTGCGACGCTTTGAGATACCGCAGCTACCGAACCGACACTGGCAATTTTCTTTTCTTTGGGGACAGATGGAGCTATCTGGATCTTAAATTGATCAAATTTCTTTATATCCTGAAGTAATAACTTTTTTTTCTCTTCTTCACTCATCGTTGCAGAAGAAACTATTTTCTCAAGATCAGAATAAAAAGTGAGCAGTAACTTTATGGCATTGGGATGGGAATTTGCTTTTTCACTGGATATGTATCGACCAATCTTCTCCAAGGCCTGGATATAAATCAGATTGATTTTATTCCCCGCCCAGACATCTTTCAAATCCTGCAACTCTTCATTTAACTGTTGGAGAATATCATCGGTAATTTCCCAGTCAATTGACAGAATGATCGTCTTGAGCTTGGCAATAGGAGCATCGACATCACCGAGGGGCTCAAACAAATCTACATACTCCGTTGAGAACGATTCATTGTACTCATCCGCACCAACGGTCAGGTCATCGTCATATTGTCGTCCAGTATGCTGTGCCACCGTACATTCTCTCTAAAGTAATTTTTTTTGTATTGAGACAACAGTCGATGAAATAATCTTCTTCAACGTTGCGGCAACATTATATCCAGTAATTGCGCTGGCTTCAAAATAAGGCACCTGCAATCTACTATTGAGATCCTGCTGGAGAACAGAAATTGGCAACACAGGGATTCCATGATCTTTTAAATCCACTTTATTGTATTGCATGACCAACGGAATTTTAAAAATAGATTCCTTATATGCTTGCAGATTTTCATGGAGTTGATTCAGTGAACGTATATTCTTTTCTCGCTGTTTCTCCATGGCATCTGCGACAAAAACAATTCCGTCCACACCTTTCAGCACCAACTTTCTGGTCGCATTGTACTTAACCTGACCAGGTACGGTATAAAGCTGTATTTTAATATCGTATCCTTTAATCTGGCCCATATGAAAAGGAAGAAAATCAAAAAACAAAGTCCGATCGCCATGAGTCTTCAGACTTACCATTTCCGATTGGATCTGCTCCCTGAATTTACGATTGATATATTCAAGGTTTGTTGTTTTGCCGCAACGACCAGGTCCATAATATACAATCTTAACCTGGACTACCTTATCTTTTAAGTTGATAAAACTCAACTTGCCACCCCCAAGCTTTTATTTCAGTCTAAATAAAGACTAACGAAGCAATCTTAACTCAATAACAAAAGTACGCCTCAAGGGTTTCCTTATTCCTGCCTGTCCCATACTTTCTGGATCTGTTCTATGGCCTCAACAACATTCAATCTGAGGAAGCCCAAAGAGATATCTCTTCCAAACATGGTTATCAACAAAAGCTCATCATCAATTTTACTAAAATGAATATTCGAATCCTGTCCCTTATGAAAGAGAAGTGAAAATTCAGTCTCGCCAACTAATTTTGCCATGGCATCCACGGTCGCAAAATTACCTGCGGCCAAGGCAGCAAACGAATAAATATCATACTTACTTTTCGCATTATCTTTAACGGTGATAATATTTCCCGCCATATCAATGATAATTGCACAATCAACGCCGAGTTTTATCAATTTCTGGGACAAAATTTCTTCAATTGCTTCCAGCTGTTCCTGACTTACAATACCATAATTCATTCTCTACCTCTTTATTCTTGATTGAAGCCCGTTGGAATCGGAACCTGCTTTTTCTCAATCCACACCTTTAAACAATATGGACTTTTTTTACAAAACAGCCAAAAGCGCACAACTCACTGCCGATTTTGGAGTCGGTTATTAGTTTAACAACGTATTTGATATACTTTGCGGATCTCTCTTTGTGAAGAAAGAAAATACATTATTACATACATTATTTGTCAATATACGACAGTTTTTTTTTGATATGAAGCTATTTTTTTAGTTTATTGTTAAAAATCGTGTCAATTTATTACTTAGACCATAAAATAACACCACAAAAGCCCTTCTGTTAATGCACCTTTCAAAACATATAAATAATATTTAGACAATGAAAGGAGCTGTACAATCCGTCAGACACTTGGGGCCTCATGCACCTGAACCACATGAAACCAATGCCGAAGACCCATGGTTTCAAACAATATCCAAAGCTTATCTCACATTAGATGGATAAAGCAAATTTTTCTCTTACATTTTCGCCATTGCGACAAAAAAAAATAACCTCCGCCAAGAACAGGCATGAAGAAATCTCCATGAAGATAAAACCAGCCCTACTTCCCCACCTCTCTGAGGACACCTTTCTCATTGACAGCCATTGTCATCTTGACATGGACGTTTACCAAGATGACTTAGACACACTTCTTGAGCAAGCATATCAAAACCATATTCGTACTATTATCAGTGTTGGCATTGATGAAAAAAGCTCTCGCCAGGCAATCTCTTTGGCCGCAAAATACAACATGGTCAAGGCCACCATTGGCGTCCATCCTCATGACGTAGCCCATATCCTGCCTCAAAGCCTAGACACCTTGGCCAATCTCGCAACAGAGAACAGCCAACACATTGTGGGCTATGGCGAGATTGGGCTTGACTATGTCAAAAATTACACCGCCCCGGATATACAACGCACCCATTTTCGCTCACAATTATCCCTAGCCAAAGAATTGAAGCTCCCTGTCATTATTCATGACCGTGAGGCCCACGAGGACACTCTACGCATCCTAACAGAAGCAGCCCCTTTCGAATATGGCGGCGTCATGCATTGTTTTTCTGGTGACATGACCCTGGCCAGGCAAGTACTGGATCTTGGTTTCGACATTTCGATTCCTGGGGTCGTTACCTTCAAAAATGCCACAGGCCTCCAGGAGGTAGCAAGGCAGGCTCCTCTGAGGTCGCTGCTCGTCGAGACAGATGGCCCTTTCCTGTCCCCTGTCCCTCAGCGCGGCAAACGTAACGAGCCTACATTCCTGCTCTATACCGCCCAGATGATCGCAGACTTACGTGACCTCCCGATCAATGAAATCGCAAGACAGACCAGCGCCAACGCCATGAGACTTTTCCGACTTCCTGCAACCTTGACGATGTAAAAAAAAAATGATGATCGAACAAAACCTGCAAGATATTCGAGAAAAGATTGTAACAACAGCCATCAAATGTGGACGCGATCCTGCTACTATCCGACTGGTCGCTGTCTCCAAAAAATTCCCAGCAGCCGATATTCAAAAAGCAATACAGGCCGGCCAACTTCTTTTTGGAGAAAACTACATTCAAGAAGCCGCTCAGAAAAAGACCGAAATCGGCGACACGGCATCATTCCATTTCATAGGACACCTGCAAAGCAACAAGGCAAAACTGGCAGCCAGGATTTTTCAGATGATAGAGACCGTTGATCGCTTCAAGCTGGCAGCCGCTCTGAATAAAGAGCTCAAGCTTCTGGGTAAGAGCCTGGACATCCTCGTCCAAATTAATATCGGCCAAGAACCTCAAAAGTCAGGAGTGCTCCCCCAAGACGCCGAAGATTTAATCAAACAACTTATCCCCTTGTCAAATTTGAGGATACGTGGACTCATGACTATCCCTCCTCATCATGACAACCCTGAAAATTCCCGTCCACACTTTCAAGCGCTGCGCATATTGGCTGAAGAATTAAACAGGAAAGGGTATTTCTTCGACAACAAGCATATAGAGTTATCCATGGGCATGTCCAGTGATTACACCATTGCCATAGAGGAAGGTGCCACTCTCATCCGAATAGGAACCGCTGTTTTCGGACATCGCCCGGCAAGATAATAAAAAACACTTCTTCAAGAGCAAGTTACTTTTGCCGCCTGAGAACACATAGCACCATGAGGAGGGGAGGGGGAGCACCATTGCAAACAACTTCCTCATGGCCTTAATGCCTTCATGTTAAGATAAAAGAGCTGCGCACATTCGGGTAGATCTGTCAATTTTTGAAAAGAATATCCACCA
>JAQVER010000111.1 GCA_028697885.1 Desulfocapsaceae bacterium | reverse complement strand
AGCGCGCCAAAGAGATTGATATATTTGAACTGCTCCTCCATGATGGAGAGGAGCAGCCTCTCCAGACGCATCAGATCCAGGGAATCCACTTTTTCCTTTACAATCTGTTTGAGATTCAGGGATGCTACCAGACCAGGCACCTCAACGGCCAGCATATCAGAGGCCATCTTCTGAATGGACAGATAGAGACCATCCCGCACCCCGGCAGGAAGCAGGGCGGAAAGACGTCCAATGGGCCGACTGAGGAGATCCAGCAGCAGGGTCTGGGTCATAAAATTCAGACTCGTTCTGGTGTTTCCCGACCGGAGGATGGCCAGGACCTCATCTTTGATCCATCTCTTTCCCCTCTGCGTCCCAGACTCTCCCATTAAGTCCTGTAGTACCTCACCGAGCAATAATCCCCCGCTCTCCATATGGGTTTCCAGATTGTCCCGAATCATGGAGGCCAGTGCCGTGGTCGTTTCCGGCTCACGCAGGAAGGCGGCAAGCTGCAGGCTCAACTGTGAGCAGAACCGTTCCACCTTGTCGCCCTGGCCGTCAGTCACTTCTATACCATCCTTGACACCCACCATCTTGACAAGCGGAGTGGCCAGAAAGGCCTGACTCCTTTCGCGCAGAACGGATGCCACCCGTTGCTGCACCTCCCCGTTCTGCAGCCAGTCGACAATCTCGTCCTCTTTGTCAATCAGATACTCACGAACCTTCTTCTCCACGGTCTCCATGCTGAGAAATGACTTGACCATTCCGGCCATAGGACCCATGGAGGAAATGAAATTCTCCACTCCCACCCGGACCCCTCTGACTATTTTATCCCGAATCTCAGGTTCGCTCAGCACTACGGCAAACCTGCCCAGGAGAGCCGGGGTCTGTTCTTCGATGGTGTTAACAGCAAGGTCTTGCAGGGATTCAGGGAGGATGTCGGCAAGGGACTTCTCCTGGCGAAGGGTCGCATAAACCTTCTGCTGAACAAAGGTCTCGAGCCATTGCTCCATGGCCGGATTGGCCAGCATGCGGGCCAGATTCTTCTCAATAAAAGCATAACCCTCTTCCCGTTCTCTTCCAGGAAAGATCTCGGACAGACGGGTTTTCAGGAGGCGTTCAAACTGCTGTTCAAGAGCTGTTTCCACAATGACCGCAAAGGCGGAAGAGGCCACAAAAGAATGAATCCCCTCCTGAGCCTGATGAGTGACAGCCTTGACAGCTACGTCGAAATAAGTCTGATATCCTTTGGGTATAAGGCTTGGAAGCGGTCCAAGATCCCGGTTTAACAGGGCACTGCCCCTGCTTTCTATCAAACCGTGAAGATGGGTCTGAAACGATTCATTGGTCAGGGCTTGGCCGATCTCCTTGCTGGTCAGGAGATGCTCCCCCACCATCTCGCCGATGTTGACGGCCAGTTCTCCCCGTTTGGAAGGAATAACTCCCGGAGTCAACGGCACACGGACGCCAAAAAACCGCCAGGGCTTCAGGGGGCGAAAGAGCATTTTGATAGCAACCTTATTGGTCAAATAGCCGATAAAGGCACCGACCACAGGCGGGGTCGCGTAGGTCAGGGCAGTTACAAGATCAGCGTTTACTATTGACATAATTCACTATCTCCGAAGGATGACTGATGATTTTCCCAGCCTTATTTTTCTCAAGCTCCTGGCGTTCCCGGAATCCCCAGAGAACACCCATCGTAAACATCCCAGCCCCATTGCCGGTCTGCATGTCGGTGCCGCTATCCCCAACATAAAGGATATGTTGAGGCTCCAGCTGCATCATAACGGCAATTTCTCTGGCTCCGGCCGGATCAGGCTTTTTGGGGACTCCCTCGCGCTGGCCATACACAAAGTCAAAGGTCTCCGAGGTAAAAAAACGCTGAACACAAAGCTGGGTAAAGGCATGCGGTTTATTGGAAAGAACTGCCAGTTTTACTCCCGCCTGGTGCAACTGATGAAGCATCTCCATGATTCCTGAATAGGGCCTGCTCCGCAGATCCCAGCTCTGGCCATACAATTGCAGAAAAGTCTCCATGCAGGCAGCAATCTCCTGCTGAGAACGATTTTTCTCTGGAAGGATGCGTTCAATCAGGGTCATGAGTCCTTCACCGACAAAATAGCGATAAGCAGCAGTCGAATGAACGGGATACCCAAGTCGAGCCAGGCTTGCATTGGCGGCATCTGCCAGATCCTCCAGGGTATTGAGCAAGGTGCCGTCGAGATCAAAAATTATACCACGAATTTCCATAATAAAGTTATCAGTTAAATTCAGGTCCCTAAGAGCAGTGGCAAAAAAACAGCGTCATAAAACAGGGCGGGAGGGGTGAAGAAGAACGTTAGCAGTACAAGGAGGAAAAGACCACCACTGACTCACAAAGTATTCCCCCCTTAGAACATGCGTTTTTTCCAGAGAACAAAACCAGCCACGCCGGCAAGCGACATAGAAAGAAAGAGAACAAGCCAGAAGCCAAGTCGCTGATCCGGGAAGGGAACCCCCACATTCATGCCCCAAAAGCTGGAAATCATGGTCGGGATGGAGATCAGGATAGTAATGGAGGCGAGCAGTTTCATCACCTGATTCAAATTATTGGAGATAACCGAGGTGAAGGCATCCATCATGCCGCTCAGGATATCGGAATACATCTGCACCATCTCCAGGGCCTGACGGTTTTCAATAATGGCGTCCTCGAGTATATCCTCATCCTCTTCGTACTGTGGCAGCAGATGCTGTAGAGCGCTGTTCTTTCTGAGACGCAACAGTCGTTCCAGCACCAAGCCGTTGGCGCGCAGGGCCACGGTAAAGTAGGTGAGGCCTTTTTCCATGTCGAGAAGCTGAAAGACCTCTGCATTGTTCATCGATTTTCGCAGATGACGCTCAATTTCATCGGTCTGGCGGTTTATCTGATGGATGAAGCGCAGATAGACCTTAGCGGTCTTGTAGAGAATTTGAAAGAGAAAGCGAGTGCGCTTGCCTGTGTTGTAATAGGCTGGCGCCCCGGGACCGACAATATTTCCTGGCAGAATCTCGGTTTCTTCCAAGGACACGGTAATGACCTGATCAGGAGTCAGGATAATGCCCAGCGGCAGGGTATCATACATGTCCGGCCCGCGCAGAATCGGAAAATTGGTCAGCACCAGCATGCAGTTATCTTCAATCTCGATACGTGACCGTTCTTCCGAGTCCAGGGCCGCTCGGAGCAAGTCTTCCGGCGCTCCGGTCGCCAGGGAAACCGTACGAATTTCATCCGGCGTCGGGTTGACCATTCGGATCCAGGATCTTGGAACAGGTCCAGTGTCAGTGACGATCTGCAGCTGATGGTCAAAGCGTTTGTATACGGTAAACATGGTCAGCAGGCCTCCTCTTCGGGGCGAAATTTTGTCCGGCCAGCGCCTCAGTATTGTGGGGCCGCCTAGAGGAAACTCCAGAAAGATAACAGTCGGTTGCAGAATTGCCGAGAGAAATTAGAATCAAGGAAAGGTGGAAAAGAAATCAAGGGCCACTCCCCCTTTACACAATTCAAAACTAGAAAATTTCTTTACTCGTTTTTGGAAGCCCATGTCAACTCCAAAAAAGATCTACCAGTCAGAAGAGTCTGCTCAACAAATGAGCCTCACCCATAATCTGGAGATGCTAACCTTAGAAATCCAATTCGTAAGGCTGGGAGCTCACAAAACCCGCTTTCATGATATTTTGCCGTTATCTGGAGCAGGTGATATGTCATCAAGGAACCCTTCTGACACGATTTTTCATTTCCTTAAGGAATTCCTCTTTATCGCGCAGAATTGTTTTTTGACCTTTACCGATATTATCGCTCATATATTTATATCCCAGCTGACGGCAGCAGTTTTCTTCGTCACCTTTCCTTTTGAAATCACAGCTGCCAATATCCGTCACCAGTGTCGTTATTCCACTCTCCGGATCATATTTCGGGAAATATGGTTTCCAGCCCTGAGGAAGATGGTATGCTACAAACTCATCTCCCGGCCAAAAGCCCGCACATTCTCTGGTTTCATGATTCAATGCAATCCCCCAGGGAGCCGGAGCCGCCTGAGTCACAGAAACAGTGACAATTAAGCCCCCGAAAAACAATGATGCGAACGTTATTTTTCTCATACGGAAAGACATCATAGTAGGGTCCTCTGCCAACTGTCAAAATCTTCCCATTTCCAGCCGAATCCTTTTAGATACTGATTCAGCGCCCCGATTACCCATTTCCCCATGCCTAATCGGGCAGAACGGTGTCTTCTTCACATTTGGTTTGATAATCACCAGAGGACGATCACCTTTTTCCCATCCTGCATGGCCGCACGTATTTTTTCCATATGACGCAGGGAGGCGATTTCCCTTTCAATATCTCCCTGACGGACAGACAATTTCTCGGCAAGTTCAGCAAGGCTCAATCCTCCCGATTCCTTGATCAGGTTAATGATCTTCTGCTGAAGGCCTCCATTATGTTCTGTTGTATCCCCCCTCTCTTTGGCAAGACCTGCACTGCGTACCGCCCAGGGGTCACAGGTCCGCGCAGGAGACAAGGCATCCATGTAGCAGTCGTCGCACAATAACCGTCCATGAAATTCTCTTCCTTCACCCTCTTCAATCTCTGCCTGACAATTTTCATTTTTACACAACATGTGTTAACCCCGTTTCCCGATACCATGAAGAATCAAGTTTAAGTTTGCAGTTTATATCTGGAAAACTGCCCCGATCATCTTATTTATTTTTTTTCGACTGTTTCATCTCTGATTGGCCAAATCTGCCCACAGTTTTGTCTTTTTTCCGTTTTTCACTATATGCCGTCTCATTCAACTCTGATTCCTGCTTGAGCTTCACATAATTCCCATAGTGTTCCGGCCGCAGTTTACCGTCTTCTATGGCCTGTAAAACTGCGCATCCAGGTTCTTGGGTGTGGCTGCAATTAGTGAAGCGGCAACTGAGTGATATTTTTTGAATATCATCGAAGATGTCATTGATTCCTTCGCTCACCCCGAAAGTGCCGATCTCTCGCATTCCTGGCGTATCGATAAACATGGAGCCCTGCTCAAGAACAATGAGTTGGCGACGGACAGTCGTGTGTCGGCCTTCTCCAGAATCACTCACTGATCCTGTTTTCAAGCTATCCTGGCCACTGATCTGGTTGATGAGCGTTGACTTGCCAACTCCTGAGGAGCCAAGAAGACAGTATGTTTTCCCAGGACTCATCAGCTCTTTGATCTGCCCCAGTCCAGCTCCTGTTATATTGCTGACAGCAATAATCCTGGTGTTGATCCCTCCACGACGAATCAGCAGGATTAACTGTTCCAGTTCATCAGCGGTCACCAGATCCGACTTGGTCAGGACAAGCAATGGTTCAACATGACCTTCCTTGGCCATCACCAGATAGCGCTCCAACCTGGCCACATTAAAATCGTAATGGCATGATTGAACGATGAAGGCGATATCGATGTTGGCCGCGATCATCTGCAACTCGATATTCTTGCCGGCAGATTTCCGATGCAGAAAGGATTTTCTGGGCAGAACCGTATGGATGCTCGCCGAATCTTCAGAATCGTAATGCACGCAGACCCAATCACCAACGCAAGGCATATTCATAGTTGAGTCGGTGGAGTTCAGAAATTTACCTGTTGCCCTGGCGGGTACTTCCCCTTCCTCATTCCTGACCACATACCAGCCCCGATCAACCGCCGTTACCCTGGCAATCCGCTGTTCCGGCAAACATAGTATGCCGGCCTGATCTTGAAACCAGGAATCCAATCCAAGTCTGCTCAATTCCATGTGACAAATTTCCACTTTGGGGCCTGAATTCGCATACAATCACTCAAATTGGGATACCGCCTGCAAAGGAATGAAAGAAAAAGGTGCTCAGGTGTGCATTATTGCATTCATCATTTTAAACTAATTTATACGAGAATGACCTTTTAGCAAACACTTCGTTATCTCGTGCCAGTCTATACATAGTCTTTTTACTGTTCTCTTGATGACTGTGCAGGATACCGGGCGGATCAGGCATCAGGAGATCAGTTCTCAGAGAGGTAAAATGGGCTTCTTCAGGATTAATGGAAGTGCAGGATAAGATGGATAAATATTTTCATCACATTAAAGATTGCCTGCAGAAAGGTCCATGGCAAACTCCAATAATTAAAGTCCTCCATTTCCCCCACAAATAAAACCACCGACATAATATGGAAGGGATACGGTAAGCAGATTATTTATGCCGTTGCAAAGAGTTGCGCATCCGACAGCACCGAGGGCAGAATGCGTAATACAGTCGACGCCGCAGAGAGTGGAGTTCCAACTGTCAGTCCCTGTTCGACAGCCCCAGAACAGGCCAAGGTTCCCCGTCACACCAAAGATATTTACATTTTTCAAGATATAGGTGTTCTTTAGGTCTGCATCGCCAACTACCATACCGGAGCCGTCATGGTAGCCTTTGGTTATTGTTTGACTAGAAGTCGTTGGTATTATAACCTGTTTGCCGACATTAGGCATAGTGCCAGGGATACCCACAGCATACTGATTGGAAAATGTCTTGCCCGCAAGCACGTCACTGGCCACAGCATTACCTGTGGCTTCACCCCCTCCTAAAGGTACAACTACAAACCTGATGGTTTCAGCAGCTAAAGCAGAACAAGCCAAGATACAAATTGCTACCAAAATCATAATGGAGACAATTTTCTTCACCTTTCCCTCCTTAGTTAGTACCTGTCAATAGATGGTCCTTGTGTCCAATCCCTGCGTTGTGTTAAGAATTTTATTCTTGAATATTAGCTATATGTCTGGGGTAATTTTTCCGTTCATGCTTTAATCCTGAAAAAAATATTATTTTCTCAAGAGACCCTATAGATTTCACATCCCTGACAGATTTCAACCAGCAACCTCCTCCTGGTTGTTCACATAGACGACCAGTGGTTCCTGTATCCCAATATACTTGGAAAAGCTATCCAGGCTCTGAATCTTCGCCCAACTAACCTCTTCATCCTTACGGATAAGCACTGCCCCGTCTTTGGCCAAGGCATCTTCCGCCAATATCATACCCGGCAAAAGATCCTGGTAGGGAATACAGGCTATATTGCCATGCCGGGTCCATCCCTCATATTCAGCCAAAACTGATAGAAACTCAGGGTCATAAAGATATTCACTCTGAAGAAGAGCAAAGGCTGAAGAATGGGACTCTCCCTGACCGAGTAAACAATCATAGGCAAGGGCAATCTGCAATATTTGTGCACCAGCCCGTACCTCATCATGAATAAGGGCCTCATGTTCTCCATCCCATTTTTCCTTCGGGGGCATTTGCATGCCGATGATCGCCGCCACTTTTTCCAAACGCGGAATTTGACTGATCAGCTTTTCGGCAACTTGTGAATGATTTTCACACATCTGCATCTCTTCTGCACCTAAAGGAACGCCAGCATGATATTTTTCCAGGACATCTCTGGGCAGGGTAACACATCCAACCTGAGATAAAAGAGCCGCAATCTCTATCTGCCATTTTTTGCTAATTGCCAACCGCTCCGCCATATACACAGCTATCTCACGTAACCGGTAGCTGCTGCGAAAGGCCGAGGGATTGGCGAGCCCTAAAAGTTCACAAAGGACCTTGATGCTGTTTTTCAAGGTATTATTCAGCAAATCTCGTTCTGCCTGCAACAATTCATACTGCCTCAACCCTTGCTGCAGAGCAAACTCTAGCCCTGAAACACTACAGGGCTTGGTAAGAAATCGAAAAACATGACCGGTATTAACGGCCTCTATTGCGTTCTCCAGATCCGCATTTCCAGTGAGTATAATTCTTATCGTCTGCGGATAAAGGGCTTTTACCTTGGACAGAAGTTCAATCCCCCCCATCCCGGGCATAGACATATCGGAAACAACCACAGCACAAGGTCCTTTTACCTGCAGGATCTGCAGTGCTTCCTCTCCACTTGAGGCGGTCCAAAGAGAAAAAGAATTTCGTAATTGTCGACGCATAGACTCAAGGACATAGGGTTCGTCATCCACAAAAAGAATCGTTTTGCTACTCATGGTCTGGCTCTCCAGGAAAAAAATAGTTTCGACCCACATCAATATTCAATCCGGCTGAACAGGCTAAAGCCCGGACAATCTAGAGGCGATGCAATAAAAAAAAGATGAAATTTTATACCAATCTGTCACACATTCAGACTAAAAGCAAACTGCGTTTACTGTATTTCCTCTTACGGGCAACCTTCATTCCTGTTGCAGATCATTTTTCCACAGAGAAGAAAGAATAACGACAGAATTACAGATGAGAGAGATTCAATAACAAAGAAAAATAAGTTTCTCTGCACCTCAACAAGAAGCCACCTCACCTCTCAGAACCTCAACACGATTTCTGCCCTGCTTCTTCGCCTGGTAAAGCGCATCGTCCACCCTTTTCAGCAGTGAATTCAGATCATCCTGCGGTTCGAAGGCAATAACTCCGAAGCTGGTCGTCAGTTTGTTAACCTTATCAAAGTGATGGCCAGCGATTGCCAACCGCAGCTTCTCGGCAGTATTTCTGGCGGACTCGATGTCCGATTGTGGCATCAGCACCATGAATTCTTCTCCCCCCCACCGTGCAACGATATCGGTGGCACGGATATTTTCTTTCACCAGCTCAGTGACGGCGCGCAGCACATAGTCACCGACATCGTGACCAAAGGTATCATTCACACGCTTGAAGTAATCGAGATCGTACATGACCAGCGCCATGGGCGTACCATACCTTTTTGCTTGCTCCATCTCTCTCCCCATGATCGAGGTGAACTCCCGGCGGTTAGAGATGCCTGTCAGACTGTCGGTGGTAGCGAGGAGGTAGATTGCCTCCTCATCGCGTTTACGTTGGGTAATATCAGCAACATAGATACGAATAAGGTCTACATCCTGAACGTAGGAGATATGCAGTTCATACGTCGCTGCGCCCACTTCGACCTCATGGATTGTTTCTCCTTGCTCTTTGTTTTGCCGCAAGGCCTTGAGCAACTCCACCGAGCTATGCAGCAAAGGATGTAATTTCCCCATCGCACCCAACTCAGGAAACACCCTCTCAGCTGCAGGATTGAGATAGGAGATATCAACTTCAGAGTCAAGTTCGATTACAGGACAGGGGTGCAGCCTGGGAAATGATGCCAGGCGAAGAATTTCCTCCTTTGCCTGCTGCCGTTCGACTCCATGTCCGATAATCCGTAGCAAGTCATCCATATTGTAAGGTTTTAAAAGGTATGAAAACGCTCCCTGCCCAGTCGCCTTGATGGCTGTGTCCATTGAAGCATGACCGGTCAGAATAATCGCCTCTGTCAACGGCGAGATCTCCTTGATATGCTTCATAACCTCAAGACCAGACATATCCGGCAGCATCAGATCGATCAGGGCCAGACTGATATCTCCCTGTTTCGTCGCCGTAATAGCCTCGGCACCAGTACCGGCAATAGCAGTTTCATACCCCTTGACCCTCAGGATATCGGAAAGCGTCTTCCGGAGGTTCATGTCATCGTCTACCACCAGTATTTTTTCACTTTTATTCATAATTGGTTTTTATCAGGTTATGCTGAGACCAGCGAATTTTGCAGTTTCTTGATCCGGATGTCTTCAATCACCCGGAACAAGTCAGTCATTTCCAACGGCTTATAAAGACAGGGATAGGCGCCTATCAGACGCCCCTTCTCAAGGGTATCCCCCATTTCCTGGCGATAACCGGTCACCAGCACTACCGGCATGGTAGGATACTTGGCCCGCACCTCATCCAGCACCTCCGCGCCGTTCGCCGCCCCCACCTTGAGATCGAGAACGATGGCAAGTTTGTAGTCCTGCTCCAGATGGCTCAGCACTTTCTGCGGCTCACTCTCTGTCTCCACCCGGAAGCCCCGCAGGGTCAGAATTTCCTTCAAGGTCCTGCAAAAATTCGGGTCATCATCAACGACCAGGATACTCTCTTCCTTACGTAGCAGAGAAAGAAAAGAAAGGATCATGGGAAAGTTGAGCGGCTTACTCAAGATGGCATAGGCACCCGAACTTTTGGCCTCTATCATAAGCTCGTCTGTCGCGTAGGCGCTGACCAGCACAACAGGCAGATCCGGCACGATTTTCAGCATTCGCTTCATCGCCTCAACACCACTGACACCTGGCATCTTGATGTCCATCAAAACGCAATCCGGCCGGTCGCTCTCTACCTTCTCCACTCCTTCCTCGCCCGAGTAAGCGGCGACGGCTTCGTGACCCTTAATTCTAAGGATATCGCAAGTCGTTTTCACAATACGAAGATCATCATCCACCACTAGAATTTTCATAGCCTTTCTTCTTCCTTATTGGCAATGTTACTATTAATCATGCTTCTGCAGGTATTTCATTGCACCGCTCTCTTCGTTTGACGAATTTTCAACCATACGTATTTCCTTCTCGTAATCTCCCGGCAAAATGATCGAGACTAAGGCACCCTTCCCCGGCTCACTGAGCATTTCGATATGACCACCGTTGGCCTTTATCAAATTCTTTGCCACCACCAGCCCCAAACCGATACCACGTGCCTTGGTGGTAAACAGTGGCTGAAACAACTTGGATAACACCTCCGGGGTCATACCTTTGCCACTGTCCTGCACGTGGATAATAACAGTTCCCTCCTGTCTGTTTTCCACCGCACGGATTACCAATTCTCCACCCTCAGGCATGGCTTCCACACCGTTACTGATGAAATTACGGAGGACCTGTTGCATTTGCAGGGCATCCACCCTGACAGGTTGAATCGTTGCAGGAATATCCAGGGTAACAGTCACAGAGGCGGGCACGGCACATTGGTGTAAAATCTGGTCGATCAGTTCCGCCACCCCATGCGTAGCAAGGTCGGGAGAAGGAGTACGCACTGCAGCAAATAACTCTTCAACGATAAACTCAGATCGGGTGATTTCGTCCAGGATAATTCCCAGATACTCTTTGACGCTCTCGTTGCTCCCCTCAAGCACTGTCTGCAGGAAATAGACAGCATTGCTCATTACCCCCAACGGGTTGCGCAGCTCGTGGCCGACACTCCCCGCCACCTGCCCCAATATCGCTAATTTCTC
The DNA here is from genome assembly GCA_028697885.1 of Desulfocapsaceae bacterium. Classification (GTDB taxonomy): domain Bacteria; phylum Desulfobacterota; class Desulfobulbia; order Desulfobulbales; family Desulfocapsaceae; genus UBA2270. The sequence continues at coordinate 302 of JAQVER010000111.1, read as the reverse complement.
TTTACGCAGCAGTTCGTCCTGGACCTCCTGCAGTTGCTCCGTGCGCTCCCGAACCTTTGCTTCCAGTTCTTCGTTCAACCTGCGGATTTCATCCTCCACCCCTCTGCGTTCTGTGGTCCAACTACGTGCTGACCTCATGGCAAACAACCAGGTTACCAGTAACAACAGAGCACCCACACCGCTTACCACGGCTAACCAAAAAGAAAAAAAGTGAAGCTGAAGAGCCTCCTTATCAATCAACTTGGTGGTGGCATGGACGGTTTTTTTCATACCGTTCGCGTAAACCTTTTTCAAGCGTCTAT
>JAQVER010000110.1 GCA_028697885.1 Desulfocapsaceae bacterium | reverse complement strand
GTCAAACGCTATCGCAAGCTAAAGGCTGCTGATGGCGTCAGCCTCGATATTCGGCGCGGCGAGATCTACGGCCTGATTGGCCCCGACGGCGCGGGTAAAAGCAGCCTGATGAAGGCCATCGCCGGCGTACTTTCCTTCGAAGGTGGCAACATTGAGGTCTTCGGTCAAACCATCGACTCCGAAGCTGCAGCGGAGAAGGTCAAGGGCCGTCTCGGCTTCATGCCGCAGGGGTTGGGACTCAATCTCTACCCCGAATTGTCGGTAGAGGAAAACATTGATTTCTTTGCCGAGTTGCGAGAGGTGACGCCCGTATTGCTTGCCGAACGCAAGCGCAAATTGCTGGCCATGACGCGACTGAACAGGTTCCTCGATCGTCCCATGAAGCTGCTTTCCGGCGGCATGAAACAGAAACTCGGTCTGGTCTGCACCTTGATCCACGAGCCTGATCTGATTATCCTCGATGAACCGACCACCGGCGTGGACCCGGTCTCGCGACGGGATTTCTGGACCATCCTCACCCAGCTCTTGCGTGAGCGGGGTGTGACTGCCCTGGTTTCCACCGCCTACATGGATGAAGCGGAGCGTTTTCAGCGTCTGTCTCTGATGTTCGGCGGCCTGGTGGTGGCCAAAGGCGCGCCGGAGGTGATCCTGCACGATGTGCCGGGTACCTTGCTCGAGCTGACCATCGCAGCCCAAGTCGATGCCTTGGTGCGCCTCGAAAAACGTTTCACACAAGTCGAAGCAGTGGGTTCGAAAATCAAGGTGTTCGTGCCCGATGTTACGCCCCAAGTGGCCAGTGCGCAAATCCAGGAGTTGCTGACTGGGATTAAAATCGAGCAAATCCAGGTGGAAGAGCCCCGCTTGGAAGATGCCTTCATAGCCCTATTGCACCGGCACCATCTGTCCGGAAAAGAAGAGGATTCGCCAGCTGAAAAGGTCTGGCGCGATGGCGTTCCGCCCCGGGGAGATGGCATCGCCATCGTGGCACGGGAACTGATCTGTGATTTTGACCACTTTCGCGCCGTGGACCGGGTCAGCCTTGAAGTGCGGCAGGGCGAGATCTTTGGTCTCCTTGGCGCCAACGGCGCCGGCAAGACCACGGTGATCAAGATGCTCACCGGTATCCGGCCGCCCACCGGCGGTGCAGGCACCGTGGCTGGTGCAGATATGCGCCGTGCAAGCCAGTCCGTCAAGGAACGGATCGGCTATGTGTCGCAGGCGTTTTCCCTGTATCAGGACATGACGGTACAGGAGAATCTGCGCCTGTTTGCACGTATCTATGGCGTGCCGGGAAGGCAGATCTCCGAGCGGATCGATCGTGTGGTTCAGCTTGCGGGACTTGGCCCGGTCTGTACTCAACTGGCCGGAAAGTTGCCGATGGGCATCCGCCAGCGCCTGGCGCTTGCCTGCGCTCTGGTGCATGGTCCGCGGGTGCTGTTCCTTGACGAACCAACCTCCGGCGTGGATCCCATCGGCCGACGCCGCTTCTGGAAAATTCTGGTGCATCTGGCACGGGTTGAGCACGTGGCCATCCTGCTCACCACCCATTACATGAGTGAGGCCGAGCATTGCGATCATCTGGCATTGATGCATGCCGGGAAAGTCATTGCCGACGATACCCCTGCCGCCCTGAAGATCGCTCTGGAACAAGAAGCCGGGCAGGTGCTCGACCTTGCCGCCGAGCCCGTGTTGTCGGCACTGGAGGCACTGGAGCAGGCAGGCTTTACCGATGCCGCACTGTTCGGCAGGCGCATCCATTTGTTGATCAAGGATGTGGACGAAGCCACAACACGCATCGGCGCATGCCTCAGTGAACGGAATATTCGCCTGCTAGACATCACGCCGCGAGCGCCGAGCCTGGAGGACGTGTTTGTCTATCGCATTCTGCAACAGGAACGGCAGGAGGCCACCCTATGAATAGCCGCCGCATTTTCGCCGTAGCTTACAAGGAATGGCGCGAGATCGTGCGTGATCGCCTATTCCTGTCCCTGGCCTTTGTGGTGCCGGTCTCGCTTATGCTCATTTTCGGCTATGGCATCAACCTCGATGTGGAGCACATCCCTTTCGCGGTGGTTGATCACGACAAAAGCGCCTTGAGCCGCGATTACCTCCACCGCTATATCGACTCGCGCTACTTCGACTATCAGGGCGATCTGACCAGCGAACGTGAGATTGGACCCTTGCTCGCCGACAGCCGAATCCGGCTCGCCTTCATCATTCCGCCGCGGTTCGAGGAAAATCTGATGGCTGGCCGCTCGGTGGCCATACAGACCCTGATCGACGGCACCTTCACTTTCCGCACTTCCAGCAGCAAGGGTTATGTCATTGCCATCAATGCGGCCTTCAACAGCGAATTGCTGGGGAATTATATTTCGCAGCGGTTGGGGATACCGCTGGAAACGGCACGAGAAATGGCACAACCCGTAAAGGCCGAGCTCCGTTACATGTACAACCAGGAAGTCAAGAGTGTCTGGTCAATTGCGACCGTGCTGATGATGTTCGTGCTGATGATCACGCCCCCGTTTTTGACGGCCCTGGGGGTGGTGCGCGAAAAGGAAAACGGCTCCATCTACAACATCTATGCCTCGACCGTGACGCGCGGCGAGTTTCTCATCGGTAAGCTCACTCCCTATGTGGGCATATCCATCCTCAACATCCTGATCCTGTGGCTGATGGTTGCCCGACTCTTCGGCGCCCCCTTCAAGGGTGACCCCCTGTTCTTTTTTCTCGCATCGGTAATCTATGTGATTTGCACCACCGGTATCGGGCTCTTGGTGTCGCTTTTAGTGCGCACCCAGGTGGCAGCGATGATGATGACCGTCGTCGTCACCGTTGTCCCTTCAGTGCTTTACTCGGGACTTTTGGTGCCAATCGCCTCAATGGATCCTGCTGGACAGTTCGAGGCCCATCTTTTCCCTGCCATGTATTACACCGATATCATTCTCGGCAGTTTTCTTAAGGGCGTTGGCATGGAGCAGTTGTGGGGCAAGGTGCTGGCGCTCCTGATCTACTCCATCGTGTTGTGGACGGCGAGCTTTCTCATGTTTCACAAGAGGCCGAAATCATGAACAGCGATTGGTATATTCTGCGTACACGTCTCGGCTCCTGGTTTTCGCGCCTTATGGCGATGACGGCCAAGGAGCTGATCCAGTTCGGGCGCGATACACTGCTGCTGTTCGCCATCGTCTATCTGTTTGTCTTCGACACCTATATGGCGGGTAATGTCACCATGCAGTTGAACAAGGCAGTCGTAACAGTGCATGATGCCGACCATAGCGCTGCATCGCGTGAGCTTATTTATCGCTTTCGCCAACCTTACTTCAAGCTGGGCGGTGAGGTGTTGGATAACCATGCCGGGCAGCGTCTGCTGGATCAGGGGAGGGCTCTGGTCGTCCTCGACATCCCGCCCGATTTTGCACACGACATCAAAAAAGGAACGTCGGTTGACGTGCAGGTCCAGGTGGATGCCAGCAATACCGTGCTGGGCTTTCTCGCCTCCAGTTACACCGCACAGATTATCGGTCAGTATGGTTTCGATCAGGCTCTGACCAGCTTGGGCATCGATGAGCGGGCACTGGAGAACGTGCCCATGGTGCGCAACGAGTACCGCGTTTGGTACAACCCGAACCAAAAGGACGCCTGGTTCATGCCCATCTCCGAACTTCTTGTCGTGATCACCATCATGGGCATCATGCTGCCAGCCGCCGCTGCAGTACGTGAAAAAGAGCGCGGCACCATTGAGCAATTGCTGGTATCTCCCTTGACTCCGATCCAGATCCTGCTGTCCAAGGTTATTGCCATGACCCTGGTGATCCTACTAGGTACTGCTATGAGCCTGTTCTTCGTGCTGCACGGGGTATTCGCCGTGCCTATGAAAGGTAGTCTCATACTTTTCTTTGCAGTGACCACGATCTACAGTTTCACCACGGCAGGGCTGGGCCTCTATATCGCCACTCTGAGCCGTAACCTAGCCCAGGCTGCCCTGCTCGCGATTCTTGTGCTGATGCCGATGATCTTTCTTTCCGGTGCATGGACTCCACCGGAGGCCATGCCCATGGGACTACGTCAGGCCATGTATATCTCGCCGCTCTATTACTTTATCGAAATGGGCTACGCGATACTACTCAAGGGCGCTGGCCTGAACATCCTGTGGGACTCGCTGCTGGGTTTGGCCTTGCTTGGGGGGCTGATCTTTGGATTTGGAGTATGGCGGTTTCGTCGGCAGTTTAAATGAAAACGAAATATTGAGGATATAAAGAGGGCCTACACTGTAGATATCTTGTTAGCTGATATTTGTAACATTAGTCAGTAAGTATCCACCGGTAAAACCGGTGGCTTTAAATTGTGAACCCCTCAAAGCGGCATGTTAAAAAGATTCACTGACCACCATTCGGTGGTCGCCTATTTAAATAATGACAGTTGTTCAATTCGCTTATCTTCTTTTTCTTGTTCACGGATATACGTACGAACAACTTCTTCATCGGTACCAACAGTTGTGACGAAATAACCGCGTGCCCAAAAACTCATTCCACCACAGTTCTTCTTTTGACCAAGGTACGTACGTGCTATATGAATTGCACTTTTCCCCTTTATATAACCAACCACCTGTGCAACTGAGTACTTCGGGGGAATTGATATCAGCACATGGACATGATCTGCCTGTAGATGTCCTTCCAAAAAATAGTGACAACGAGGGTTGTCGATGCTATTTCTTAATAATATTTACTTTGAACAACACCCGCCACGCCTCTCCAGGTTTCGACCTGTCATGCGCACCCCGGCGGGTTACTTATTTCCAAAAATGTTTCACTCTGCAAGAGTCAAATACTTCCAAAATAAACAAATCGAATTGAAAATTGTATCACTAAGTGCTATAGTGAAAAATATGATCAAATTAATGACAAAACATTTCTCAAAATGGGTAACAAAGGAGCATATTCCAAGTAATGAGCTCATTAGCGCCTTGGAAGAAGTTCAAGCAGGGAGTTTTGAGGCCAATCTTGGCGGTCATATTTACAAAAAGAGAATTCGATTTGATGGTAAAGGAAAAAGTGGCAGTGGTAGAACGATTGTCTGCTACAAGAAAGAGGATAGAATTATTTTCATACATGGTTTTGCAAAAAATGAGAAATCAAATTTATCTAAAAAAGAACTTTTTGGTTTAAAAGAATTCTCGAAAATTTTACTTGGGTTGTCGAAAGAAGAGCTAAAAGCAGCCATAGAAAATGGAGATTTTATAGAGGTGAAATCATGAGAAAATCAATCATAAAATCAATTACAAGCACTGTTAAAGATTTAAACAAAAGTGGATTGGTAGATGATATTACAATGAGGAATATTGAGAATCTCTGCCTTTCAGATGTTCAAGAATATACACCTGATGAAATCGTATCTATAAGAAAAAAATTCAGGCTCAGCCAAGCGGCACTTGCCAGTATCTTTAATATTAGCCCTTCAACCGTTCAAAAATGGGAACGAGGTAATAAAAAGCCAACAGGTGCCTCAAAAAAACTATTAGACATCATTGACCGCAAAGGGATAGAGGCCCTCATATAAAAACGGCAAATAATCCCCTGCAGGCATGATTGCTGGCAAGGTGTTTGATTTTGAGCCTTCGGACACAGACCGACATGGAAGAACTGTTAAACTTGTTACAGTTAACGGCCAGAGTCTCAACGAAGACTTGATCAAAATTCTGTAGCACAGATGGTCAATCTGTCGGTTGTCATTTCTGCTTTTTCAATCTAAAAATCGACCGAGGCAATAATATATCCATGCGCCAGCCTTTTTCGTACAATCCGGCGCAGCCCCTTTGCCATTCCCTCTTGGTCTGCATATCGTTCTGATTGCCCTGGCTGGCCATTGGTGCCAATCCTGCCCCATCGGCGAATCAGTTTGTAACTGAACAGGTCTTTTGTGGCGACCAGGCGATAGAAAGCCTTGCGATTTTTATCGGGTATCACACATTCCATTTCTATATCAAGATAATTCATACGTTCAGATAACGGTATATGGCTCTTAACGAAACTCAGCTATTTTGACAGGAACGTGAGCCAAGCATGCGTTGAGTAATCTCAGTGGCAATTCTGGTTCCCAGAACCTGCGATTAAATCGATAACAAAACTCGTCCAGATATTCCTGGAGATAATTTGAAGATACCCCATGAAAAGTACCATTGAGAAATGTCTTCATATTGCCAATCATGATATGGACAAGAGGCAGCCATTCACCAGCCTTTTCCGGTGGGGTTACCTTCTTCTCATGAACGTGATCTTGTGCCACAGCGTTCAGCGCTGGCAAGGCATCTGTTCGTACGTTCTGGCCGGGTTTCAAATGAAATGCAAGAAAAGATTTCACCGTTTCTTTGGAAATTGTAGCAACCGCCTCCATAGCAACAAAACCAGCTCCCTTTTCCCGAGTTTCCACGGCGACTAGAACCGGAGTTTTCCCTTCTGCCCCTCGACCTCTCTTGCCGGCACGTTTCCCGCCGACATACGTGTCATCGAATTCGATAAGTTTGTCGAGTCGATAGATGCTGTCACGATGAGCCATGGCGGTACGGATCTTTTTCAGCTTTAGAGCCACTTAACGGTAAGATGAAGGTCGGCCGATATTCAACAGTTCACATATCTCTCATGTTGAATGAAATCGTACATCCGGCGAAGGGTTTGAGCTTGATCTTCGCCGAACTTGTTGCGTCTGCCGCCAAGTCTGCCCCTGGCCTTGGAGGCTTCCAGCTTCGTTTTCTTTACTCCTTCAATAGTTCAATTTTATTTATGGGCATCAAAATAGTACCGAAAAACTTCTTCAGCGAAGAATGACTTATTGCCCCTGCAATTTTTATCTATGGCCTGAACAATATCTTCCGGCAGATAAAAGAGGCATTGTATTTTTGCATCCTTGCTTTTCGGTCTGCCGACATTGCGCTTCTTGACCGTTTCAACCTCGGCCTTGCCGCCAGAGATGATTGCCTCAATACCCTGTTCCTGCCCCAATACCTTCTTGATTGATTTCATTATTTTTTAATAGTATTTAATAATTTATACGACCATTGTCACTGCGCAACAAAACACCCCGTCACCACGTTACCGCGTAACCCTATCGTAATAGGCAATTGCTTGCATGGAGGTTAGCGATTCCAGTATTGTATTCTCTTCCTTGGCGAGAAGTCGCTCGATGAGCTCTATTTTCGTTACGCCGTAATGAAAAGCAATCCGTTCCAGCTTCGCCTTAGTTGAGCCGCTTACCAGCATGTTCAAGCGCTCTTTCGTACCGCTCTCCAATACCAAGTGCTTTTTTCTGTAATCGGCCTGTCTTTCTGCATTGGTCTTTGCCATGGTCATTTTTTAATAGCACTTAATGGCTTGCAATAATATATATTTGTTTTAATTATTTTTTAATAGCAACAACTCATTATAAAGAATTATTGTTTCTTCTGCCGCCTTGCCTGAAGGTTCATACTCAGTAACACCCTGCCCGTTACTGATAGAGGCCTTGTATGCTACTCTATTATGCAACTGCTCAGACAGAAGCGGAATGTCATCCTGGTAAATGGCCAGCGCCTCTTGCGCCTCGCTGGAAACAATGGTGTTCGGCCTGACCATGTTCAATACCATCCGGCCAATCATTCCGTTAAATGGTTGAATCTCTCTGAACACTGCTATGGCGTCCTCCGCTGCCCACACATCAAATTGAGAAGGCAATACCGGCAATAGAAAGAGATCGCAAGCAGCTACAGCTGAGCGAAAGATTGTATTATCCCGACCACCAGCATCAATAACAATCCATTCAAAGGCTGAAGAGAATTCTTTTATATCCTTGTGCAACTTGTCACTGATGAGGGAAATGGCCTTGATGTCATCCGTTTCTCTTTCTGCCCGAAATGCAATGGAAGACCCCTGAGGGTCGGTATCCACCAGCAGGACTTTTTTCCCATCTCTTGCAGCTTCCACGGCGAGGTTGACGGCGATGGTTGTTTTACCCACGCCGCCCTTGGTGTTGCCAACTGTGATAATCATACTACCTCCTCAATAATTTTATTTATTTTATATTATTTTTTATTAGTAATCAATATGTAAAAATAATTTTTAATAATAAAAATATAGAATAATCATGGAATCGTATTTGCTTAAATTTGCCAATAAAAAGCTAAAAAAAAAGCCGTCCCCCGAAGGAGACGGCTGCGGTTAAAGGATTATGCGGCAATTGACATGGACTTGAGTTCAGCCATTTTTTCGGTCAATACCCAAAGAGCCTGGTTCAACTTGATATTACGATCAAGTGATTGGACTGCTCTGGTGGTGTGTTTCCGGAGGCCGTTTTCTCCTTGGGTGTAGCCTTTAATTCCGCCCTTGATGATGTTCTCCTGGATTTTTTGGAATGTTGTCCATAAACTATTATTTCCATCTTCAAAACGTCGTTGTGTCAATAACTGTTCCGGAACAATGGGAGCATTTCCCAAATCCTCATATATCAGCTTATGAGCGGATTCAGCATAAGCGATCTGCTCATCACATCCCAAGCTGATGCCTTTCAGATAATCCATCTGATCATTGATGAGAGTTGCAGATGCGGTGATCTTATCAGCCGATTCAACAAAATCATTCTCGCTGAATCCGACATGACGATGGGTGAAGTTAGCAAAATCCGATGCAACCATCAGACCGTTACCGCAAACCAACCGCCAGACTGAAGCGATCAGCTTGAAAGAACTGCCCAGGTCGTGAGAATTATACAGTACCAGATCGATCCGCTCATCCTTCGGCTTCATTTCAAAGTTTTCATTCCTGGTGAAACGAATGCAATGCTTTTGGAATCCTTCCTTATCCTGGATACGGGTACCGCTCTGCTCGGCCTTGATCGGAAACCAGCCGGCATCACGCAGGAGGTCAACCGCTTTCAAGGTTGGAACAAAGGTGTAGCGACTTGAAACCTTTTCAACAGGTTCAGTTGCGCCGGCAGCAGAAGCATATTTAACGATCAGGTCATTGCTCATAAAAGTTGGTGCGGTCATGGTCGTGTCTCCAAATTGAGATTAAAAAAAATAGGGACAAGACCCCCGCCAGGGAGGTTTTGTCCCTGATGGGTGATATGATTTAGTCGGTGTGGTTAGTCAGGGTCGTTTCAGCCAGCAAATATGCCAGTAAAAATCTGAAAAAATCCTGCCAAACAAAGGATGTAAAAGAAGTTTGCTATCATGGCTTTGCTCCTTATGAGATAAAAAAGGGCAAGACACTCCCGACAGGGGATGTTTTGCCCCTGGTGGGTTGATGGTTTATAGTTGTATTAGGTTATGCCTCCCAACTGGCTTCACATTTTTCACAAATGTATATCCAGCCATATTCACCAAGTTTCTGGGCTTCAATCATCTCGCCACAGTCAAGGCACTTTTCAGCTGGAGGTTGTTCCTTGTCAAATTTTCTTGAAAAAATATTCATATTCTACCTCCGAAGACCAAGAGGGACACAAGACCCACCGCCCACAGACCGATGCAGACTGACATTGTTGCCATCAGTCATGCCTTGCTGGTAGGCGTTGCCATCAACACGACTGGCTCTCGACATTGTCGTTTTTATTCGCGGGAAAAGCCGATTAACTCGCTGGTCAACTGCTTTATCTTTAATCACCATCAATGCGGTGCCGGTCATCCCAAAGGAATTACGGCTATCAGTCGGGGCAGTGTTCTGCTTCAGCCGTTCTAACCGCTGACTGATCGTTTTGATCATTCCCAGGCGATAGCTGTTATGCAGGGATTTACCGTGAGTTCTGGTAAAATCCTTTGCACAGTTCACATAAGCCTGGCTCATTCGCTTGATGGTAGAGCGCAGTCGCTCAAACAGATCGGTGATGATTATCAAATCTGTCTGGCCGGCCACGAAGGTGAAACTCCAGCCACTGCTGTTTCTGGTACGAATTGCTCGGCCATTGAAGGTTTTGGCGATGGAGCTTCCCAGGGAGATTTCCCATGTCTGGGAAGTCTTGGTCAGTCCATAGACTTCTGCAGAACCCACATGCGCACCACTTCCATCAAGAGCTACATCAGCAACGGACAGGTTGTGTTCACGCATCAGTTCCTCGGCCTTCTTCATGGCAAGGGCAGCTTCGTTTTCGTTATCACTTGCAGACAGAGCAAGTAATTTCTGGAGTTTATCGATTATTTTCTGATCTATCATGGTCTTGTCTCCTTATGAGATTGAAGAATCAAGGGCAAGACTTCCCCATAGGGGTTGTTTTGCCCCCGTGGGTTGATGGGTTGATATTGTGGTTGCGTAGAATTGAGCTAAAATTGAATGCCCATATCCGTAAAGGACGTTAAATCATCCCCTACGACTATGTGGTCGAGAACCTTAACATCTATGATTTTTAAGATTTCTTTCAGTTTTTTGGTCAATTCAATGTCTTGTGGTGATGGGTCAGTATTACCTGAAGGGTGATTGTGAGCGAGGATAACCTTTGCAGCATTGAGCCGCAGGGCCTCCTTGACCACTTCACGAGGGTAAACTGTTGTCGAATCAATAGTCCCTCGAAACATTTCCTTCCACTCCAGAATACAGTTTTTGGTGTCCAGAAACAGACAACCAAAGACCTCATGCTGGTATGAAAAGATTTTTGAGCCTATTGCTTCCTTAGCCGCTTGTGAACTTCCGATAAATCCAGATCCTCTTTTCAGTGTGGAGCGAGTACGGCTACGGCCCTCTTTGATAATTTCGGGGGTTGTCGCAGTGATGTACTGCCCTTGTTCGTCTTTGATAAATAACTGCATCGCCTTATCTCCTTCTGTGAATTAAAAAGGGATACGACCTTACCAAAGACAAAGTGGTTGTTTTGCTCCTGGTGGTTTGATTTCTGCGGGTTTCTGCAACAGATAGCTTCTTTTGCAAGCGTTCTATCTCATTTGCAGCCTCAAAAAGCAGGATGCAATGGCCAAGGTTGGTCTTGTCGGTTCTTTTTGCAGTATTCCGCATACTTCTAATTAGATTGATAATCATATCTTGCCTCCTTTGAGTCGGAATAAAAAAGGGGCAAGACTTCCCCAGCAGGGGTTGTTTGCCCCTGATGGGTGATATAAAAATGGTGGAATGATTGGTCGGATTTGTATCCGACCCTTCGGATACAAATCCGAGGTCAACTCCCTTAGATTACTTCTTTCTGCGTTGCGTCAGCGATGGCCTCAAAGAGATAGACGGGCTGATGCTGCCTCAATAGCTCTTTCAACAGAACTACTGGGTCATTACTTCCTATCAATTTCTGTAGGCGCTCTATCTCGTCTGCAGCTTCATGGAGCACGTTGCAATGAGGCCAATCATTCTCGGCAGCCCTTCTTGCACTGTTCCGCAGTCGTGTAGTCAGTTTGA
>JAQVER010000023.1 GCA_028697885.1 Desulfocapsaceae bacterium | reverse complement strand
GGCAAAGGGTTTTTTCGAGGCCGGGGTAAAACCCAAATATGATGTCACCAAAGCAGAAGTCGATCTCAGCCATGCCAAACTCCTGCTGATTCAGGTGGAAAACAACCTGCAGTTGGCCAGGGTGGTCCTCAATAACGCCATGGGGCTCCCCGCTGCTCCTGATTACCAACTCGAAGACACACTTACCTCGGTCAAGTTTACTCTCCCTTATGAGCAGGCCTTAAACCTGGCCATGGACCATCGTCCCGACCTCAAGGCTCTGGTTCTGCAAAAACAGGCGGCCCAGCAACGGGTTGATCTTGCCCGCAAAGGTGATATGCCCATTCTCTCCGGCAATGCAGGCGCCGGTTACAGTGGCGACGTAGACACCATGGACGAGGGCTGGAGTGCAGGCATCGCCATCACCGTACCGATCTTTAATGGCCATCTGACCCGGCACCAGATCGGTGAGGCCCAGGCCAACGCCGACATCCTTGCCGCCAATGTGACCGCTTTGCAGCAGAGCATCCACAAGGATGTCCAACAAAGCTACCTCAATCTGCAGGAAGCAGAAGAACGCATCGCCGTCACCCAACTCACCATCGAACAGGCCAAAGAAAATTCCCGAATCGCATCCGGCCGTTACAGCGCCGGTGTCGGCAGTCCGATTGAGGTCACCGATGCCGACATTCTGCTGGTTCAGGCTAAGGCCGACCATATTCAGGCCCTGTACGACTACCGAATAGCCCAGACCAGTATTGAGCAGTCCATCGGCATGACAGGAAACAATAGCCTGAGGACCAAGGCAGAGTAAAGGAACCTTGAGATACCGTTCTTAACAGATTTTTTTAACACGGCAGCACAGCAAAGGAGAAACATATGGATCCGGAAAAAATAATGGAGGAAATGTCCCTGCAGTTATCTGAGGCCCTTATGGCACTGAAGAATTCAACAGCCATTGAGGAAAAAGTGGCGTACAGCCAAGTAGTAAAAAACCTCAGCGATGCTATGGGAGTTTTTCTTAACCTGGCAGCGGACAGCATGATGGAGGATTACGACTTCGAAGATGATTGATACCATCTCTGCACGCAGGTGTTAAGGGGAGAGGAGCAGTCAATAATCAGTACAATTTCACTCGCCCCGTAAGTCAGTAATCAGAACCGGAGGGGAAAGGGGCTTGACAGACTCGGCCTTGAGATTCCTTTCCATTCCTGACTTTAACGTGGAAAGAAGTTCCTTTGTTGCCTCAATGAATTCAAAATCATGTTCAGTTCTGTTGATGGTTGCATGGAGGACAATTTTCTCCGGATACGGAGGATAACCTGTCGTCACAGTCCAGACCAAAGCGTTAGTGCAGTCCGGAACGAAAAAACGTACACCGCCCATAATATTCTCCCGTCGAACATGAAAACGCCCCCAGTGCCGGAAGTAAATGACTCGGCCCAGTTCCTCGGATTCAGCCACCGCTTCAACATCCTCACAAAAAAAAGGCAGGTCATCGACAGACACTTTATTCCTGATTTCCTCCTGGCTTGTTACTACATCGGCAAACTCGAAAAACTCCATAACATTATCCCCTTACGACCTGACGGCATCACGATTTTTAACATGAAATAAATTTCTCGGACCAATCTTAAATCGTCGCCGGCATAGTCTCATAGCAATTGCGTCCATTCTTTTTGGCTTGGTACAAGGCCTGGTCAGCAAGGGCTACCAGTTGGGATCCATCGGTCAAGACATGATCTGCCGCCGTTGCAATTCCCAGGCTGATCGTAACAAATTCGGATATGTCCGATTTGGCATGGGGTAAGGCAAGCTTATGCATGGCTTCACCGATACGCTCTGCCAAGATTGCCGCTCCCTGACGATTTGTATCGGGAAGGATGATCACAAATTCCTCCCCGCCGTAACGAGCGATGATATCAATGTCACGTTCAACCACAGTCCTGAGGGTAATGGCTATCTGCCGCAGGCAATCATCTCCCGCAAGATGACCATAATGGTCATTATAATTTTTAAAATGATCCACATCAAGCATGATCAAAGAGAATTGTGAACCTGATCTTTTGTGTCTTGAGAATTCAACCCGTAAGGCCTTGTCAAAAAACCTGCGATTGGACAGACCCGTCAGGCTATCCGTCAACGAATTGCTTTGAGCAAGATCTCTTTCTATCTCAAGTTGGCGAACCAATTCCTGGATCTGTTGTTCTGTCTTCTTGCGACTCGTAATATCCCGGGCAATCAGGACCATCTGGAGAGGTTTTCCCTGTCGGTCGCGAATCAAGGCATTCTTAACCTCGATGTCAAAGCAGGATCCATCTTTGCGGATGGCACAGTATTCATTAGGGCCCGCATGATTACCGTGTAACAGCTTCGCCATATTGGTACGTGCCCGTTCATGATCTTCGGCGACAATAAAATCCATGATCGACATACCAAATTCCTCTCCTGGAGCATAGCCAAACATCTCATTTGCTGCCTCGGAGACCATAATGATATGCCCCGAAAGATCAGCGATGGTGATATCATCGGGCGAAGCCATGAGAATGGTTTTATAGGTCTCTTCACTTGCTTGCAGTGCTCGAGTTTTAGCGTTCAATTCTTTTTCTGCCAATTGGCCGATTTCCTGGGCCATGATCCCTATTTCGTTGTCGGGATAGACGTATTCATCAACATCCAGCTCATCTCCAGCAATGGTTGCCTTAAGTTTTCTGTCAAGTTCAACCAGCGGTCGGGACAGACGTCTGCTCAGCAGTGTACTCTGTGCAAGTCCCAATAACACGGCGATGACACCAGTCAGACTGACAAGGAACAACACCTGCAATATGATGGGGTGGAGTATCTCTCTCTTTTCAACCACTGTCACGACCGTCCAACCGGTTGCAGTACTGCGACTGTAATGGGCGAAGTTCTCCCTATTGTCAATGCAGTAGGAAAAATCGCCGCTACTGTCCTGTTGAATGGCTTCCTTCATTTCCGGAAGCGATTTGCCCAAGAGGGACTGATCAGGATGCATAATAATTTTCCCAGACCTGTCCATGACAAAACTGAATTCCGTTTTATATTCGTCGTGCTGGGAAAGAAGCTGGACGACCTGATCAATTAAACAATCAATAGCTACCACACCGCCATATCCGCCACTGGACTGTTTCAGAGCTCTGCTGGTAGAAACCAACCATTCTTTAGACTTAATTTCCTGATATGGCAGACCTACCGATGTCCCGGGTTTGATTTTCATCGCTGTGCGATACCAGGGACGGGTAGTCGGATCAAATCCTTCAGGAGGCGTGTAATCGTTGATCAGCATCAGACCGTTTTTGTACCCCGAATATATAAAGGCGATATTCTTGTTGGACCTGGAAAAAGATCGATATACATCCAATATGCGTTGATGAGCCTCTGCATCAAGTGACATCGCTTCCCTGATTTCCTTGTTATTCTCCAGCACCATGAGGGTATTCGTGATTTCGGCAAAATACCCTTCAATGGAAAAAACGACGGCGCGATTGGTTCGGTTTATAACGGAATGCGCCTTGGAAATTTCGGAATAATAAAGGATGGTCGACAGGAGAAGACCGAAAACGGCCACCACAATCAAAGCTAACAAAGCGCTGCTTTGAAATATCTCTCGCTTAATGCTGGATTTAGGAAATGAAGACCTGTTTTGCATTATGATTTTCTTTTCCATGAGCGGAAGAAAAGTATGAAGGTAAAATGTTTTTACTATACGATGATACGATCTCTTTTTTGCGCTAAGGTCTTGCATCACCTGATAACAAGGAAGTCAAGTCTCTCTTTGTTGATTCTTTACTCATGACCTACGCTTAAACAGGTATGATAGAAACCGCCAACATGCGTCAAACGACGCCTTGCCCTTTTGTTTCTTTTGCTTCATCCAGAACCTTGCGGATCAGGGTGGCAATTGTCCCTTTTAATAGAGGTTTTAAGGCAAATTCTTTTATTCCAAGCGCTTTGGCAGAATCTTCATCGATAAGGTTGCTGTATCCAGTGCAGAGAATGATGGGGATATCGGGTCGTATCCGCATCAAAGACATGGAGAGCTCAGAGCCGGTGAGGCCAGGCATAGTCTGATCGGTTATAACCAGATCAAAGGCATCCGGCGTATTTTTGAATATTGCCAAGGCCTCTCCACTATCGTTACAGACGGTCACACGATAGCCCAACGTTTCAAGCATCTTCTTAGCCATTTCAGCCAGAAGTTCTTCGTCATCAACAAATAATATCCGTTCGCTTCCTGTGAGGACATCTTCCGCTTCATTTATCTCAGGCGCGGTCTCATCGGCAACTACCGGAAAAAACACATGAAAATTCGTCCCCTGGCCCAGCTGGCTTTCAACTGTAATTTTGCCGCCGTAATCTGCCAATATTCCATGAATAATGGCCAACCCCATACCCGTCCCCTTCCCTATCCCCTTTGTCGTGAAATAGGGATCAAATATCTTATCAAGGATATCAGGACCAATACCGCAACCTGTATCAGAAACAGTAAGTTCTAGGTATTCACCAGGTGTGGTGTGCGCAGGCATTTCCTGTTCATCAGAACCTATCAGAACAGGTTTCAATGTCACGGAAAGCACCCCACCTCTCTCTTCCATGGCATGATAAGCATTTGTACATAAATTCATCAAAATCTGATTAACCTGAGAGGGGTCAGCCAGGATACTCCCACTCTTGGGGTCGATATCTTCAGTCATGCTTATTGTGGAGGGAATCGAAGACCTAATCATCTTTAACCCCTCTTTGATCAGTGGTTGTATCTGGAGAGGGATACGTTCAGTCGCCGATTGGCGACTGAAGGCAAGAATCTGTTTAACCAGCTCCTTTGCCCTGTTCGCTGCAATTGAAATTTGTTCAAGATCTTCTTCTAATTGGGTTCCAGAAGGCGCATTCGCTCTGGCCATATCGGTGAAACCAAAAATTATTGCCAAAATATTGTTGAAGTCATGGGCAATGCCGCCCGCAAGCGTGCCGATGGCTTCCATTTTCTGCGCTTGCCGAAGCCGCTCTTCCATTGCCGTCCTTTCTTCCTCCGACCGCTTACGTTCGGTGATGTCACGCCCAATCCCCAAGACTCCAATGAGCTGTCCGTCGCTCCCTATCATGGGGGTCTTAATAGTTTCCAGGATTTCCCGATGGCCATCAGCAGCAAAGATAAGTTCCTCTTCATTGACAGAAGGCCTGCCTGCGGCCATTGCCGCTTGATCATGCAGTCGGAAAAAGTCAGCCAACTTCTTGTCGACGAAATCATAATCAGTCTTGCCGATAATATCTTTTTCTTGGGCGCCATACAGACGCTCAAACCTGGAGTTGCAAAAAAGGTACCTCCCTTGGATGTCTTTCAACCACACCAAGTCCGGGATTGCCTTGATCAGTGTGCGTAAAAGGGTATCACTCTCTCTCCACGCTTTTTCGGCCTGCTTGCGTTCACCAATTTCGCGTCGCAACTCAGCGGTTTTTTTGTGGACCCGACGATTCAAAATACTGTTGATTAAAACAAGACAGCCAATCAGGACAGATAAGCAAAGGAAGCCCCAATATATCCATTTTGACATTGCATTAAGGGGTTCGGTTAGACCAAAAGCCTTATTGTATGACTGATAATAGATTGAGTCCTTGTTTGCCTTTAACTCTTTAAGGTGCTTATCGATTGCAGCAAGCAAGTCACTATTCATTCCTTTGGGAGCCGCATAACGGATCTCTATAGGGTTAAAAATTATATCCGTGTGTTCAACATGAAACTGCTTGGCGTTGCTAAGTCCGAAAATCCTGTTGACGACCACGGCATCGACTTTTTTTTCACTAACCAGCCTAAATCCTTGACGATGATCATCTATAGGGATTATCTCAAGATGGATACCAAAGGAGTCGATCATTTTCATGAAAGCTTGAGCGTGAATATCTTGTTCCATCAAGGCAACGCGCCTGCCTTCCAGATCAAGAATGTTCTCAATACCACTGCCGGGCCAGGTATAGATAACTCCCCAGTTACCCAGCAAGGTCTCCTTACTGAAATCAATTTTTTTGGCCCTTTCATCTGAATAGGCGATATAGACCTGGATATCGATTTCACCACGTTCCAGCCTTTCAAAACACTCTGGCATAGTACCGGCAACATATTCAAGCTTCCAGTCTTCCTTTGCGGCAACATATTTCAAAATGTCAATGGAGAGACCACTATAGCCACCACTCTCATCCTGATAAACAATGGGAGCATTTTCGAACACGCCAACCTTGACAGTTCTTTCCCTGGCATGGGCCGGACTGGAGGAAACTGCCAGAACAAGCAGCAGAAGGACAAAAAACCTGGTAATCAGATGACAGGAAAGGTTGAGTAACATTATCATTTTGTGTTGAAATTTATAATCGTGAGATACATCATATGTATACGTGACGCCACCTTGAAAAATCAGGTCTTTTGTTCAAGATAAGACGGCTTATATCTATTCGACCATATTGACTCTAACCTTTTTTAACGTTACCTGATGCAACCGGGAAACACAAATATCTTCAAAAAACATCGCGTTTTCCAGGTAAGTCTCTGGATATGCCTGGTCAAGAGAGAGAAATTAAGAAAGCGAGAAAGACGGGCAGATAAGGCGGGACACAGCAGGATGTACTCTCACTTTAAAACCAGCAAGTCTGCCAGTTCCAAGTACAATCCGATTTATGTCAGGAAATTATCATGGGGAAAAAACAGAAAATCGCCTGGACCGTACTCCTGACGATTGAAGTTTATTGGCTTAAAGTGAGAACGCTCTCCAATTGGCATTGGTTGTTGGTAAAACAAAGGATGCTCTTTTCCAGCCTGTCGTAATCAGGGTTAAACGTTCCACGCCGCCAATAATCGTATTGAAGTTTTTTCCCGTTTTCATCCTTTAAGGTTGCGATATTATTTTCGCTGAAAATGGTTTCATCCGATCCCTTCTGGCATTTTTCGTAGCCATCAGAATCACCTTTGTCTTCATAGAATTTACAATTTCGGTACTTGCCGTTAACACCGTAGTGTTTGTCTCCAGGGCTCATTGACAGGGCAGTATGGGCGAAGTTGGCAAATCTGTAGGGAGTCCCTTTATAATTCAGTTCAGGACTGTCGAATTCCACCGTCGCAATATCTTTACAAGACGCCAGCGATTGGTCTTCCTTCGTATATTTGGTCTTGTACCAGATCAGAGCGCGGCGATTTGCGGTCGTCAGGTCACAGAAAAACTTACGGGCCTCCCCGGCATCAATGGTATCATCATCAGCACTGACAGCCATCAGCACAGGAACCTTCAGCGCGTACTTACGGTCAACCAGGTCTTTGGTCAGTTCGTAAAACTCAGCCCCGGCATTCATAGAAAAAGATTCATATCGTGCAGCATCTTTCTCATCATATTTGCTGGCCCAGTCCTTCACAAATCTAAGAATAGTGGCAGCCCAGGCCAACTTACTTTTGGCTTTGACGGCCGTCGATACCATAATCAAGCCTTTGATCTTGTTTGTACTTTGCCCCTCTTTCATATATTTTATGGCCAGCGCCGTGCCCGTCGAGAATCCAACCAGATACAGGTCATGAATCTGGTCGATTTTCTGAAAACTTCTCACTCCGTAGTCGGTTATTCGCATCCAGTCTTCATGTTTCATTTTCAAGGAGTCTCCGGCCACGGTGCCATGCCCAGGCAACAACACGGCCCGGATCAAGGCACACGGATAAGCCTTTCGTAGAGAATCGCCGATACTGCGCATCAGATAAGGTGAATCGGTCAGGCCGTGGATGAGAAGAAAACCCTTCCCCCCGCCTTTTGATGTGTCCCAACACATATCACTGTCTTTTTCAGGCCACTGAAACGGGCCCCGCATTATTGCCGTCTCTTCACTCGTATACCCTCCCAGATAGGGACTCTGACCTGATTTAAAACGAAGATCGTCTAGAATCTGTCGAATATTTTCACGACTGTCCTGAACATACTGCGGGAACTCCGGCTCAGGCTGCCCTGGAACGGAAGCCGCCCTTCCTGTTGGCTGCAACCATTCAGGATTCGAAGAAATGCATGCACCTAAAGCAAGCGACACACATACGGTCACAAGAATTGCTTTGATTGTTGAACCAGTCATTTCAACCTATCTCCAGATATGTTCAGGGTACCTTTAAATTTTAGGATTTTTGTACAAGATCAAGGCGTGAGAAAAAATTTACCGTAAGAATATAATCAATATTCCGCGTGTAAATTTTTGGGACAACGCAGAGATGGGAAGAATTTCCCATGCTCCCTGGCAAAATCGCTTGATCATGCAGCTTGCAATGAGACCCATGAGACCGCACATTCTGCATCTTCCGCACCAACATAGGCAGTATCGCCGGTAATGGTGACGGAAAGATTCATCGTCCGCTTTACCAGTGCCGCCAATGCCTGGATACTCTCCCACGGGAACTGAACAATCGACACCGGCAGCTCACTGAACTTTGCCTGTCCCTGAGTCCACCAGGTATCCGATTTTGAATTAAAACTATAGACCTTCACGGCTGGCGAAAGCCGGCTTGCTTTTTTTATTCTCTCAACAGTTGGCTCCCCCACATCGATCCATAATGATAGTCGATCATCCAATGTGCGCGCCCAGATATCGGGTTCTTCCACGGCACAAAGTCCTTTGGTAAAGACCAGATACTCCTGAGCATTCAAACAAAAGGCCAGGACACGAGCCATCATGCGCTCAAGTGTTTCAGAAGGATGTTGAGCAACCGTTAAAGTGAGCGTGTCATAATAATCTCGGTCGGTATCAGCCAAAGTTATTTTTAATTTATAAATTGTCGGTTTCAATGCCATAAGGATGCCTTAAAAAATAAAGATTTTCGTTCACGATCAAGGCATGAAAAAAATTTTACCGCAGGCATATACCTAATATTCCGAGGATAAAATTTTTAATATAACGCAGAGCTTGGGCGAAAAGATCATTTTTCAAGGTAGCCATAACTGAGAGATCTCCGGAAGGTATGCCCACGCCATGCAGTTACGACCCTTTGCTGTAAATTTGTTTTTGGTTAAAATGAGGACTCCGACAGCAACAGCGTCAAATGCGTTCTGCCCCCGATTACGTTCCTACCTTGCCGCTTCAGCGCCGCCCAATGCCCGCATCCCCTCAAGCACATGATTGTGCATTTTTTTAATTTTTTCCAGCAACAAGACTTGATGCCAATGCTTTGGCAACAAGGGGCATAACTGCAAAAGGAGGGAGCCCAAGCTCACTTACTACTTTTTGGCATAACTCCATACTATTTTGTTGTGTATCAACAGGACTGTTATTCATGACAGCAGTATGAATACGCTCAAGATAAGCAATACTTTCATTCATTCGATTGATTATTTTCTCTTGGCCCTGAATGGGATCCTCCCAGGATGACAATAAATTCTCTACATTCTCAACCTGTTGCAGAATTTTTATTGATGCAAGACAGGAGAAAATATCTTCATAAATTGGGAGATCACCGGGATAAACTAAAGCATCGGCGGTAAATAAAGTTTTTTCACCTTCAAACAATAATGAGATGGAGCCTTTTGAGTGGCCGGGAGTATGAATTATCTTACATGACAGGCCCTTTTCTAATTCTAGAATTTCTCCTCCAGCAAGAAAGCGGTCAACGACTACAGGGCCTTCAACCAAAGTCTGAAATCCAGGGACAGGCCTGTCTTTAAATTGTTGCTCTGTATCCTCAATCCATTCTTGTTCGAGTTTATGAGCAAAAACAGTACAATCAGTCTGGCTTTTTATACTTTTGGCAGAACCGATATGATCAGGGTGTGAATGGGTAAGAATTAAGGAAGAGACTTCTTTCGGATCCCGGCCTTGTTCTTTTATATATTCCCAAATTATCGTTTCAGTACCTGCCACGCCACTATCAATCAAATGCATTTTGTCTCCAAAGACCAGATAGACAAAAGCAAATCTATCGATTGATATCTCTGGAGAGACAGGGATTTTGAAAGGAATTTTTATCGCGTGTATTCTTTCTGTAACCTGCATTTTATAATTGCCTTAAATTTATTCTTATCCTGCACAACGGTCTAATTTTCAGAAAGTTGGGAGTGTGCCTGTTTGATCAGTTCTCCTCTCTGTTTTGTTTTGGCATATGGAATAATACGGATAACACTGTCCAGATTCGAATTAACAATAACGGTTATTGGTATATATTTCCCTGCTTCAGGTGAATTTATACCGCTTTTGACTATCGGCGGAAGGTTATTCCAGTCATTGCGTTCAGCGTAAACAATAATACTATGATCTTTCAACCCATTAAACAGGTCAATGCTCGCGGCGGTGCCAAGGCTGCAATCTGTGTTTTTGTTTGCATATACGAAGGTAATACTTTTATTACTGTCTATTGCGTTTTGTTGGGCTGTTCTTAATTGGCTCACGGTATACACATAATTGGGGATTTCAAAACTAGCCTGAGCAAATGATACGGTGATGCAGGAGAGTGCTAGAAGTATCAAGGTGGTTTTGGCAAATTTCCTCATCTGATACTCCCTTAAACTGATTATTTTATTTTTTCCATAACGGGGAGTTCTGCGGGAGCCGCGTTTTTTTTTGCGGCTTCCGTAGAAACGATTTGTTAGCTATTATTCGGTTTTCTATTGGTTGTATCTTCCAAGCGCTTTAAAAGTAGTTTCTTTAATTCTTTCATATTTTTGTACTCAGGACAATTGTAGGCTGCCAAGTCAAAGTGAATAGAAGTGTTTTTCTTTCTGTAAAGAATAACTCTTCTGCCCAAAGAATGTGCATAGCCAATTTCATAATAGACACTTGGTCGTTCATTCGTTAAGTCACCGAGTAAAAACTCGCTTGTTTTTATTTCTTCAATTATTTTCTTGGTTATTACATCCTCATGTTCTATATCATCAGCACGAATGGCTTCGATACCAAATTTCCTGAAACAATCTTTATAAACCTCATAAACGTCTTCTAACTCAGGATTATTTGAATCGATTGGCATCATTACAAATGCCGTATTTGGCCTATACGATTGATGAAGATTTGGATTTTTTGAGATTAACCCGTCGGATATTTGGTCTGGCGCGACCTCAATGAGTTGAGCCATACCTTCTAATTGTTCCAAACAGTTGAAAAATGTTTGGCTGGCATCATCTGGGTGATCAGGTTCATCTTCTGATTGCCCTGGAGGACTTACTCCTAAAACTGAGCCTTCATCATGCAATACCTCTATTTCCCATGATTTGTATTTTCTAAGTTTAAGAGCTGACCTCATTCTTTTTGCACAAAGTCCAATATCTTTCTCATCTGATTTATCAAGTATTGGCGAAGCTTGAAGAAGAGGCAAGATCAATGATATTGTTTTAAGTGTAAGTTTCTGCGTTTCTAGTGAGTTAGCTTTCAATTTATCAGGCAACTCGTCCCAGTAATGATTTACACCTGATGTTGTGATAGGCCATCCGTGGTCGTCTTCTTTATTTCCACAAGCCTCTTTTGCAGAAGGAAAATAGGATTCTGCCTTATTTTTTAGAATTTCAATGTTTTGTTGTACTTCTTTGATATTCACAGGATGTTTTCCTTATGAAAAGCTAACGACAGAAATCAGGCGCGGGCCAAAAGACTTGCCGCATCAGCGCGCCGCGCCCCTCCCCGTCGCCTGAATTGACTTGATAGGTGATTATTTCATATTGTCTATTATGCTCTCAAAATCCCAGGCAGCTATTCCTTCAAGCCCTTCAATTAAATAGGACTGCTTTGTCTCAGAAAAAATATTTGCCATTAAACTTGCTTTAGATTCAATTTTTTCTTTCTGTTCTTGAGGAAGATCGTCCCACCATTCAGGAGCAATAGCGAGGTTTTCACAACTGGAAATCACCATCCGAAATAACAAATCCCCTAACTGCTTTCCCTCATGCATCATTGTCGCCAAAGAGCGCATAAAATCTACACAAGATTTTGAACTGGATTCGTGCCATGCAAACAAGACTCCCCATCCAGAATCTAAAGGTGCTGAACAAAATGTAATGAGGTCTAACTTTTGTTGATGGTCTCCAAGATTCTGTAAATTGCGGCCCATAAAATCGAACTCGGGATACAACAAACCAGAGAATGCCATAAAAGGTTTTTGTTTTGAAATGAATAAGACATACCTGATCTTGAAATACGATTTTTCCCTTAAAGATTCGTCATAAATTGATTTATGCTGTTTAAGGTTTACCAGTCCGAAACTCGTCCCTTCCTTTGTACCATGCAATAGGTCCTTGATTGAATTTTCGTCTGGAACATTCGACAATTGATCTTCAAATAATTTAAGAGCGTTCTCTTTCACAAAGAGTTCTCTACAAAGAGAACGATAGGCATATAAAAAAACCTGCTGATCTGTTGGCAATAACGGATAGTTGTCTATTGTTTCAAACAGCTCATTGTCATGCCTTTTACAGAACCCCAAAAAAGTGGACACACGATTTATTCCACATTTTTCGTAAATTAAACGCCCCTTGTTTGCCTTTGTGGTACTAAATTTCGTTGATGGTTTATATACATGGCCATCTTGGGCTATGCTGGCTAGAGATTGATTTTTCTGAATTGAGTGGGCGTTAATTATATTATTGCACCGGTGGCTTCCATCAAAATGTAGGCACCTTCCACTTTGGCTAAGTTCTTTTTGTTTTGCTAAAAAACGGGATATCTCGAAACGAAAAGATGGATTTTGAATAAAAGGGCCAGCGGTAGTTTTGCCATCTCTTGACCATCCGACATAAACAAAGGCAAACCCTTCCTTTTGGGCTTTGTCAAATTGTTCTAATCCGATATCACGCTCAAGAAAAAGTTCTCTTGTCACTTCAACCGGATATTCCGCTATTTTTTCTATGCGCCAATCACTTTTTCTTATAAAGAAATCAGCTTGTGCGTACGCAGCTTGAGCATCATGTTCTAACACCCAACAAGATGCCAGTGCGCCTTCAACAAGGTTGTGATGTTCATTTGACGCGGTTGGGATAACCCTGAATTGTAGATAATACGTTTTCATGAGAATGGAGAATTTCTGACACACCTATCGGTTGCGATAACCGGAAAATTGGCCTCATGCCAAATTTTCCGGTTAATTGCATTGTTATGTTCAACTATTGCAATTTAACTTCAAAATAAAATCTATTCATACCAAGAGCTCTCATCTACAACTATGATGTAATCTTCTTCAATAATATTTTTTGGATTAGAGGTTCTAGAACGGAAATCACATGTAAAAGGAAAAGAGCAAGGCATAACCGCGCCATCTCCCCTTCTTAAGTCTCCACAAGATCCATATTGCAGTTCGGTTTCTAAATTTCCATAAGCTTTTATGTAAATATACTTGCTATCAATTTTTGAAATCTCATGGGCATAAACATCTACACTTTCAACTGTGTGGTGGGTTGCCATGGTGTCAATGGTCGGGTTGGTTTCAAAAATTGCTTTTGCGAATACTTCATCGTCAATTTGTTCTTTGAGTGGTACTACTATTGCTTCCCAACTACTCGTTATTAGTTTGAATAATTCTGTTAAGGTTTCGAGTGTTTCTTTGGAATGTTGAGTTATTTCTTGAGCAGATATATCAAATGTATGTTCATTAATGTGAGTAAAGTTATTTAATTTTTTGATAATTTTTGAAAATCTTGTAAGCGTGTTCCTTGGGTCTATTCCCAATGTATTTCTTATATAATTGTTTTCTAATCCCCCTTGAATGGCATAAATAATTCTTTCTCTTCTTGTAAGAATATCAGGGTCACCTGATTCATTTTTATACCATGGGCATTTTTTGACATCCTCGTCGGGAGCAATTCTTGATAAAATATGTCGTGCTAATTCTCGGATGGCATAAGCAAAATTATTAAATGCTAGTGGACTTGATGTACTTTCAAGGTTATCTAATGCTGCACGAAACAAATCTTTTTCAAATTTTGTGTTAAGATTTCCTTCAATTATTGCATTGGGCATATCATTGTATTCCCTATTTCACTAAAACATAACGGCGCAGGCGTTGAGCCTCGAGCATCGGAGGGGAATGATGCGAAGCAATCATTCCCTGAGAAGCGCAGTGGCTCGAACGCCTTGTTGCAAGCCGCCATTAATTCCACTGACTTACTTATAAAATCAGGATTGTCAACTTTGCAGGGAAAGGGGGAAAATTTTTGCAGTTAACAGTGAAGAGATTTAAAATCAGCATCAACGTTGTTATGCCGATTTTAAATCTCTTCACTGAGTACCATAAATCACAAAATTTTTCATCTTTCCAGGACGATAAATGTCCCCCTGCTTAGTGTCGTTTGGTTTTTAAGGCTGCAACAGTATACTAGACAGAAAGGGCCACAATATTGTGCTAGGCAGATTCTGTCTATTGTTTCTTGAGAATACCAAGCTGTTCATATCTCTCCGACATATTGACATAACATCTTGACGTTACCTGATGGAGCAAAAAAACACAAATAGCTTCAAAGAGATTTTGTGATTTTCAAGTAAGTATTTGGAGATATTTGACCAAGGTGCAAGGAAGCACGTAAAACACGATCCGCCCCCGATGCCCCCAGCCTCCCCGGCACTAGATGATCAGCCTGACGCCGCCAAGTTCTTCAACCCGGTAAGGAAAGCTATTGCCGGGAGAGCCGATGAACATGAAATTGACCGGGATATTCCATTGTTTTGAGAGATTACGAATCAGCTCCGGCCCGAACTCGCCCTGGATGCGTATGAATTCTATGTCTATTTCCGGGTATTCGCGATCAAGAAATTCGATATCCTTGTCCAGCTTCTCGGCTATTTCATCGTCTGCCTTGTCTGCATTGAGGCTTACATTAACTATCTTGATCTTTCGGGTATGTTCATTGCCCTGGATATAGAGCATGACCTTATTCAAGTTAGACAGGTTATCGCCTCTGGTGAAAAAAACAAACTCCTGAGACTCGATCCTGTTGATAGTCACCCTGATTGCCTCGTTGGCCCTGGTTACCAGTTTCAAGATGGGGATAAAAAGATATTCAATGAACCGCAACAGCATATCCATCAAGGCGATGCGGTTAAGCATGATGGTGACAAAAAGGATGGTCGGGATGAAATATTCGGCAAAGATGGCCAGGTTGGACGTTTCTCCAGGCAACGGTTCCTTGATGATATTTCCCCAAAGAGCACATGATACGGCAAAAATAGCCACGATTACCGCCACCCATGACGCCCGTTCCGGCCGGGGCAGCTTTTCCCGTTTGACCTTGAGGAGAATGTTGCCAATAGCGAAGAGCGCCATGACCAGTAAAAAAGAAATGGTATACACTCCGGCCAGTTCTTCGACCGCACCTCCGGTGATCAGCAGGATAGAGCCGCTTAACAGGAAGAATAACACCAGGATCCGATACGAACTCCCCCGGTTGTTCTTCTTCAGCAGATATCCCGGCAGGATCCGGTCCAGGGTCATGCGCTCGAGGAGACCGGTGACCCCCACGTAAGAAGTAAGAACAGCGCCACTCAAGACCATAACCGCATCAATGGAAACCATGGTGGCCAGCCAGTTGCCGCCGCTGATCAGGCCCATGTGAGAGAGCAGATTGGTTTCATGGATGCTCACTTCCGGAATGGGCACGACCGCCAGGGCCAGAAAGGCCATAAGGGGGTTGAAGATACTGACCACGACCCACATATTGCGCAAGGTCTTGGGAAAGACTCCGTCCTGTTGTTCCTCGACGAAATTGGCCGAGCTCTCAAAACCGGAGATCCCCAGCATGGCCGCGGCGAAACCCCAGAATATCGCCATCCCGATACTACCGTGCGCAAGGGGCAACTGATTGTTGCTATGGAAGACCTGCAGGCCGTTGTGAGACAGATACAGGAAGATTGCCCCGGTGAGCAAGACCAGAGAGACAAGATGAAAGAGGAAGATAATCTGGGCAACGACTGAGGATTCGCCAATCCCCATGATGGTTATAGCCAGAAAAAGGGCCAGCAGGAAGATGGTAGCGAAAAGCACCGGCAGAGTGGGGATAATACCATTCAGGTAATGCATGGCCTCGGAAGCCGAGATCACGGCGGTGGCCATGTACGAGAGCAGGGTAAGGGCGGCGGCCAATGAGGCCATAGATTTACTGGTCGTGTTCAGCAGGGCGTTGTAGGCCCCGCCATTCAAAGGCAGAGCCCCCACCACTTCCCCGTATATCTTTCTGAACAGATAGAGGACGCCGGCCACGATCAACAGGGCCACCCAGGCGTATTGGCCGGCGGCGACAATTGACAAGGCGGAAACGTAGAGTACCGACGAAGAGATATCATTACCGCAGATCGCGGTGGCCGGCAGTTCCGCCAGTTTGACTGCTTTGCTTTTTTTGCTCATTGCCTTCCTTTCATTCGCCCCAGACTCTTTGAAATAAGAAGCGGATATCCGTAAATCCTTCTTATGATATCACCCAATGTCTGCAATTACCATAGCTCCCCGACGGCAAGGTCAGCCTTTGCCCTTGACGTCATATGCCGGCAATCAACGAAAGAGGTCAAACGTAGACCTGCCCCCGCCCTTGCACAGAAATGACGTTTAACCAGATGATAACTTATCATTTTTTCCCAAAAGTGATAATATGCAAAATCGAAGTATCGTTTTCAAGAACCTCATTTCCGGAGTAGATTAATGGCAGGCAATCAGAGGTCAAAAGTAACTGCTGATTTAAAAAGAAACAGACTCAATATCACCTTATCCTCTTCTGCCGACAAAAGAGAAGTGGAAAAGGTCTACACCGATATTCGCTTTTGTGTAGCAGACCTTAAACCCGGCTTTGCCGTCATTACAGATCTTTCCCAATGTACCATTGCCAGCCTGAATGCTATTTTAACCATGCGACAAATCATGGAGTATCTTGTCGCCAAGCAGGCAGGTAATATTGTCCGGGTCGTGGGAAAAAAGAATCTAGTCTTCAAACAACTACTTAGATTTACAAATAGATTTCAAGGTTACAAGCCAGTTTATGTTTCCACCCTGGAGGAGGCGGAAGAGATCCTCACCAATGTCGGCAAACGCCAGGGCCTTCGTTTCGATATGCATCGACAACAGGTTGAATACACACTCGACCAAGAAAAAGAGAAAGGGCATCTCGTTGATATTTCCATAAGCGGATGTGCAGTACAGGGATCGACGAAATCTCTATCCGCTGATAAGGAGATATCCATTGCCATTCCTTTTCAGCGAGACAATGAGACGCCTTTAATATTTACAACTGCTGCAAAAGTGGTTTGGGTCCGGGGTGATCAGTTCGCCGCTCAATTTCTTGATCTTGACGATGATCGGAAAGCAGAGTTGTACACGTGCCTGGCATCTGAAGCACAGCGGGACATACCGCAAGAATAATTCAACTCCTCAATGGCTCAGGCTAACCTTACCGTAGAAACGGCACCATTGTAAAGTTAGAGAGTTCGGTCTCAAGTCAGGAACAGGGGCATAAAAAAGGACATCTTTTCTCATCAGCCATTCATATCACCCCTCTGACACCTTTCCGCCATATTTAACATTGATTACTTTCCCCTTCTTTGTTCTCCTCTTTGACCTTGACAGAGACCTTTTTTCGATGTAAAAATTTCGTCCTCACTGAAATTTAATAGTCTTTTTCGCTCCTGCGTGGTTGCAGTGGCGGATGATCGGTACTACTATTTAATACAATCTCTGCCCTTCAAGCAGATTTACTATCATTCATCAGGAGAACCATGCATGTGCCGTTTAGCCCTGAAAACCGCCCTTGAGCCTTTTTCACCCTATGAGGTTCTCACAGCTATGGAAGCCATGCAGGAAGGCTATGATGGCTCCGGGCTTGGCCTGCTGTTACGCGGCCTGAACTTTGAGGATTACAAATACGATTCAAAGCACCCTGTTCTTTCCGGAATTGCCCACAGTGAAGCAGCCTTACAGCGCCTGAACACCATCATGTCGCAACGTGGCTATGAGCTCAAATATGACCACGAATTTGAGACCCATCCCGCTATGGTCGAGGCCAAGGACCGCTATCGCTATTTTGTCCGGGTTTACAAGTTGCCCGCCGCCTTTGACGGACTGAGCACGGAGGAGATCGAAGATGAGTTGATGCTCACCCGCCTTTTCCTGCGGGCCAATGGGGAAGAAAACGGCAACGACCTCACCGCCTTCTCCTTCTGGCCCGATGTGGCCATGATCAAGGAAGTAGGCTGGCCCCTGGAAATCGGCAACGCCCTGACCCTCCATGACAACCGGATCACCTCCCGGGTGTGCATGGCTCAGGGGAGACAGAACACCAACTACGGCATCAACCTCTATGCCTGCCATCCGTTTTTCATTCAGGGCATTGCCACCATGACCAACGGCGAGAATACCGCCTTTGTGCCCATCCGCGATTGGTTACTGGGAAAACATTACCCTGGTTATATGGGGTATCAGAGTGACTCCGAGGTCTTTGCCCATATCCTCCACTACACTCTGAAACAACTCAAACTGCCCCTGCAAGCATATAAACATATCATCACCCCGCTGAAGAACGCGGAGCTGGACAAACATCCCCAGGGCGTTTTCCTGAAAGGCCTGCGTGATGCCTGCCGCCGCTTGATCATTGACGGCCCTAATGCCGTCATCGGTACCCTGCCCGACGAAACCTGCCTTTTGGTCATGGATCACAAAAAGATGCGTCCAGCCACAGTTGGCGGCAGAGACGGGGCTTGGGCCATTGCTTCCGAAATGTGCGGAGTTGCAGCCATGATTCCCGACCGTGATCCATCCCTTGATTTTCAACCCATGCGTGAACATACTATTATCGTTCCACCAGATAGAAAGGAATTAACAATATGGTCTCAGCTCGATCCGTATCCGTTGGCCCAAGTAGCTTAAGCTACACCGACCTCCCCTGGATAATTCAGCACCGGGAAGACAGGTGTACCTTGTGCGGCCGTTGCACCGCCGTCTGCCCGAAAGAAGCCATTTATCTGGCCTATAGACGGCAGAGAATGCCCAAGCTGGATGTCCTTAAGAAGACACGCGGCAATGAATATCGCACCTTTGTCGGTATCCGCCAGAAGACCAATATGGCCAATACCTGTATCGGCTGTTCCATGTGCTCCATGGTCTGTCCCAATGAGGCTATCATGCCGGTGCCCAATACCAATGAGCACCGCACCCTCTTCTTCCACAACCAGAAGGGGCAGCCCCAGACCCGTGGCGGCCGGAGAAATGTCAGTGGTCCGAATCTGCTTGACCGGATCATGTTTGACCGCATCTCCATGCTCACCGATCCGGCCCTCGATGCCGGACGCCATGAGTTCAATCTGACCACCACCCTCGGCCGCACCCTTCCTCCGGAAGAATTCCTGAAACGCCAGCGCGAAGGCGGCTGGATTCCTCCGACCCGTGAGATCTTCCCCTTTGTCATCGGCTCCATGTCCTTCGGAGCGCTGTCTCCCAACATGTGGCTGGGCCTGCTCCAGGGCGTGGCCTACTGCAACGAGGTGCTGGGGATTCCGGTGGTCATGTGTACCGGTGAAGGCGGCTGTCCGCCATGGATCTTGAAAAGCCCCTATCTCAAATACATCGTCCTCCAGATCGCCTCCGGTTATTTCGGCTGGGATGAGATCATCCGGGCCATCCCCGATATGCAGTGCGACCCGGCTGCCATCGAGATCAAGTACGGCCAGGGGGCAAAACCCGGCGACGGCGGTCTGCTCATGTGGTTCAAGGTCTCCAAGCTGATCGCCCGTCTGCGCGGGGTACCTGAGGGTGTTGATCTGCCTTCTCCTCCGGTGCATCAGACCCTCTACTCCATTGAAGAGAGCGTCATGAAGATGATCCAGACCATGTCCACCGCTTTTGGCCACAAGGTTCCGGTCTATCCCAAGATTTCGGCCTCTACCTCGGCCAAATCGGTGCTCAACAACCTGGTGCGCAACCCTTATGCCGGCGGTCTGCTCATTGACGGTATTGATGGCGGCACGGGAGCGGCCTATAATATCTCCATGGACGCCACCGGTCATCCTATCGCCTCCAATGTCCGCGAGTGTTATCTTGATCTGGTGGCCCAAGGCAAGCAGAACGAGATCCCCATCTTTGCGGCCGGCGGAATCGGCAAGAACGGCAATGTGACCCAGAACGGTATGGCCCTCATCATGTTGGGTGCCTCCGGGGTTCATATCGGTAAATATATCATGCAGTCGGTTGCCGGTTGCCTGGGCAACGAGAAGAGCCGCTGTAACGTCTGCAATGTCGGCATCTGCCCCAAGGGTATCACCAGCCAGAACCCGAAACTGTACCGCCGGCTAGACCCTGATCTGGTTGCGGAACGGGTGAGCGAGGTCTTCATGTCCATTTCCACCGAGGCCAAAAAGATCATGGCACCCCTGGGACGCTCCCAGAGTCTGCCCGTGGGCATGTCCGATGCCTTGGGTATCAGCGACAAAGATGCCGCCGAACGACTGGGGATTAAATACGTCTGTTAAGGAAAGAAGATTTTGAGATGTTTACTTTTAAAGAACAGCTTCTCTTTCCAACAATTTAAATTTCAAATTTGATTTTGAGGTGTTTTCAGTGGGTACGATTGTTGTAAAAGGTCTTGACGAAAATGGCCACCGCATCAGTTCCATGGATTTTGAAAAACTGGTACGGGAGGCCGCGGACAAGACAGACCATCTGAGCCTGGAGACCTTTGGCCAGCATAATATCGGCATCCGGCTCCACCGCCCGGAAGGACTGACCATTGAGACCAGAGGCCCTGCCGGTCAGCGTCTGGGTTGCATGGGCATGCCCGGAACCTCCATTATCTGTCACGGCTCTGCCTCAGACGACGTGGGCTACCTCAATATCGGGGCCGAGATCTCGGTCCTGGGAGATGCCACCAACGGGGTGTGCAGCGCCATGGCCAACGGCAAGGTCTATATCCGCGGCTCCATCGGTGCCCGCGGTCTGACCATGACCAAATGGAATCCTGACTACGCCCGGCCGGAGCTCTGGGTACTCGGTTCTACCGGCGACTCATTTGCCGAGTTCAACTGCGGCGGTATCGCCGTGGTCTGCGGCGTTGATGCCAAGAATCCAGACAATGTCCTGGGTTACAGGCCCTGCGTCGGCATGGTTGGCGGCACCATTTATTTCCGCGGCCCCATCGATGGTTCCTACTCCAAGACCAATGCCCGTCTAGCTCAGCCAACAGATGAGCAATGGCAGTGGCTGCAGGAGAACATGGGCCTTTATCTGGAGAAAATCGGCCGCACCGACCTGCTGCCCACCCTTTCTGTGCGCGATGAATGGCAGATGTTCCTGACCGTTACCCCACAGGAGCGGGCCTTGATGTTTTCCGGCCCCATGCCCATGGCGGAGTTCCGCAACAAACACTGGAACAAGGCCTTCGGCGGCGGAGACCCTCTGCGTGATCTTGCACCGGGACTTGACCGCACCCCTATTGAAGCCGTACCCACAGGAGACCTGCGCCGCAAGAAGCCTTTCTGGGCCAACCGCGAATCCGCAGCTCCCTGTACCTATTACTGCCCGGTCCATATCCCCACCGTTGATCGCCTGCGCCTGATCCGTGAAGGCAAGATCAACGAGGCCTATGAGATGCTTCTGCGCTACACCCCCCTGCCGGCATCAGTCTGCGGGGCAGTGTGTCCAAACTTGTGTATGCAGAACTGTTCGCGAGCAGGCGTGGATGAATCCATTGACGTCCAGCTGCTCGGTCGTGCCGTTGCCAATGTGCCCGCTCCTGCCATGGCTGCACCCATTGGCAAGAAGGTGGCCGTCATCGGTGGCGGCCCGGCAGGCATGAACACCGCCTGGCAACTGGCCCAGGCCGGAGTCGAGGCCCATATCTTTGAACAGGACAAGCAGATAGGCGGCAAGCTGGCCCAGGTCATTCCCTGGGAACGTCTATCCAAGGCCGTATGGGATCAGGAAATCAAACGTTTTCTTGATACCCCCAATATTCATGTTCATACAAATGTGAGTATGGACAGGGAAAAATTCGAGGAACTGCAGAAAGACTTTGATTATGTAGTGGTAGCCGTCGGTACCCACGAACCACGCCGCATCCCCTTCCCCGGCAATGAACGGGTTGTGCCCGCTCTTCACTTCCTGAAAAATGCCAAAAGTGCAGCCCCGGACAAAGTGGGCAAGGAAGTCGTCATCATTGGGGCCGGAAATGTCGGCTGCGACGTCGCCTGCGAGGCCTACCGCCTTGGTGCTGAAAAAGTAACGCTGGTTGATATCCAGAAACCTCTGGCATTCGGCAAGGAAAAAGAAGCGGCCGAGGCACTCGGAGCTGTCTTCCGCTGGCCGGTCATGACCCGCGAAGTGACCGATGAAGGTCTGGTCATGAATACGGGTGAGCTGATCCCTGCCCAGACGGTGATCATCTCCATTGGTGACGTCCCGGCCCTGAAGTTCCTGCCGGAAAGTGTAGAGACCGTCACCGTTGGCGGAGCAGCCTGGATCAAGACCAAGGATTCACATCTCACCACCAATGCCAAGGTTCTGGCAGTCGGCGACGTTGAAAAACCTGGTCTGGCCACCAACGCCCTGGGAGCCGGGAAGACAGCGGCCGAATATATTATTGCCGACTTCAAGGGTGTGGAGTGGAAGCCCTTTACCCAGCATCCCATCACCCAGCAGGCCCTGACCATCACTCATTATGTGCCGGATGAGCATATGCGCATCCACACTGAGCAGGCCCAGGCCGAGAGTTGCCTTTCCTGTGCCTCCTGCCGTGACTGTCATCTCTGTGAGACCATCTGTCCCACAGGTGCCATTACCCGGCGTGAGCTGGAATTTGGTCATACCAACGGCTACGAATCAGGTCTGGACGGCAGCTGGGAGTACACCTCGGATGACAAGAAGTGCATTGCCTGCGGTTTCTGCGCCGACACCTGCCCCTGTGGTATCTGGATGATCCGGACCTTTTAAAATCTACTATTTTAGTCTATATTAAAGAGCCTTGAAGGAGAACATATCCTTCAAGGCTCTTTTGCATTCCGCTGTTCTCATCCGAGTATGAGCAGAGAGACCTTCTTTATCATCGGCAAGGTCATTTAGTCACTCTATCATTTTTGCCACCATGTGAACTACTCACCATGATGAAGACCTTCCGTCAAACAGATAATTTCAAGATCATTCTTCCATCTTTGCTGGCAATACTCCTCTTTGTTATCGCCATATTTGGCGTGGCTCTGCCAGCTTCCCAGAACAATCTCTTAAAGCAGAAACAGTTGATGCTGGTCGAGCTGGTGCACACGGTATACAGTATATTGGAAGGTTATGACGTTCAGGTCAAGAAAGGGAAAATCACTCTTGACGAGGCCCAGGAACTGGCAAAGGAACAGATCAGGAAATTACATTACGGACCGAACCATAAAAATTATTACTGGATCAATGACATGCATCCCAGAATGATAATGCACCCCTACCGTCCTGATCTTGAACAACAGGATTTGTCTACATTTTCAGACAGATCCGGCAAACATCTCTTTACGGAGATAGTCCAGGTTGTCAAAAAGGAGGGCGCTGGATTTGTCCCCTATATGTGGCAACTCAATGATGTCCCGCAACATGTCACTTCCAAGCTTTCATACGTAAAACTTTTTCAGCCATGGGGATGGGTAATCGGCAGCGGAATTTATTTAGATGATGTTCATGCCGAAATTGCAAAAATTTCCAAAAAATTACTCTATATTTCCCTGGCCATTCTTCTGCTCATTGCCTGCCTTTCCACATATATCATCCTGCAGCAGATAAAAGCTGTCAAAGAGCGGGAGATTGCGGAAGCGGAGGTCGAGCGATATCGTCAAAATCTGGAAATACTTGTCGAAGCAAGAACAGAGGAATTACAGCAGGCCCAGTCAAAGATTAAAATATTAAAGGGTTACCTTCCCATTTGCGCTAATTGCAAAAAAATACGAGATGATAATGGGACCTGGAATCAAATTGAATCATATATCCGGGATCACTCCGAAGCAGAATTCAGCCATGGGATCTGCCCTGTTTGCGCAAAAAAACTCTATCCCGACCTGAACTTATCATAATTTTTTCCGGAAAATCGGCAGAAAAACAGAGTATCGCTTTTTTCAAAGGTTCTCATAGAAGAAATCCAGCAACAGGCCTTCAAGGACCGCCTGTTTTCTGAGCAGATCGCCTGCCTGCTGTTCCAGAAGAAGCAGGACTGCCGGCTCCTCTTTACCCGTAATGTGGCTGCAATTATAATTGAGGCAGAACATGGGTTTCATGACCAGGACACATCCCGCCACTCCCAGGAAACAACACTCAATCAGATCATCCCGCTGAATGCTTACCTGAATGCCTGCCAGTAGATTCATCAGCAGTTGCAGGGCATCATTTTCCCCCGCCATAAAACGACTGCAACAACCACCACCCTGACGACCGGCACATTGCGTACAGGTTTTCCCCATGCCCATGACAGTCATCTGACTCTGCAGGGCGCGTTCCGAGACTTGCATCATGGCCAATTGAGACATGATATCCGGGCGCAAGGCAAGCTCTTTGCCATAACGGCTATAGAGATCCTGCGCCACCGCCAGTTTCACCACCACATCACCGCTGTAAAAAAGCGAATAGACCTCAGAACGTGTTACCATGGTTCCCCTGTGTACTGTATTCCATCATTGAGCCTGCCGCATGAAATCAAGCCAGATCGGAGCGGCGGCGCGGCCACCGGTCTCCCCCCGGCCCAGGCTTCTGTTCTGATCATAACCCAGCCAGACACCGGTGATCAATTTCCTGGTAAAACCGACAAACCAGGCATCCCGGTTCTCATCGGTTGTTCCGGTCTTCCCGCCGCACAGACCAGGCAGCCCGCCGGCCCGCTTTCCCGTTCCATCGCTGATAACCGCGGCCAGCATCCTCTGCATCTCTGCCGCTACTTTCGCATCGAGTACCCGGTGCGATTCCGGTCTGTTTTTCATCAAAACCCTGCCTGCCCCATTTTCAATCCTGGTAATCAAGATCGGAGAAGTGAACTGGCCACCGCAGACAAAAGGAGTATAGGCCCCGGTAATCTCGAGGAGGGAAACACCGGTTGCCCCCAGAGCCAGAGAGAGATCGGCGGTAATCGGCTCGCTGATACCGGCGGCCTTAGCCAAATCCCGCACCTTATCAACACCCACCTTCTGCAAGAGCCTGACCGCCACCACATTCAGGGAATGAACCAGGGCCTCGGTCAATGAGGTTTCCCCATGAAACTCCCCTGAAAAATTCTGAGGCTGCCACATCTTTCCTCCATGGCCCCGGATGGAGAGTGGTGCATCAAGGATCATCGATTGCGGACTGAAGCCATTTTCCAGGGCCGTGGCATAGAGCAAGGGCTTAAAGACCGAGCCGGCAGACCTCCTCCCCTGGGTTGCCCGGTCAAAAGGAGACACTGTAAAATCAAGGCCGCCCACCAGAGCCCTAACCTGCCCCGTACAGGCCTCAATACTTACCAGCGCCCCCTGTGGCATCTCTTTGTGTCCATCTTTTGTAACTGACTGCCCGGAAGATCGTACCAGAGAGGCCATCACTCCCCGGCGCACTGCACTGCTGGCCGTAAGCTGCATGGCAGGATCAAGAGTGGTAAAGATGCGAACCCCGGCATAATTGAGAGATACTCCAAGCTCCTGTTCCGCCCGTTTACGCACCAGTTGCACAAAATAGCCGCTATTGCTTTGTGCGGCACCCTCCGGTTCTTTAAGCTCTACGGCCGAAACAAAGGCCCGCAGCGCCACATCTCTACTCACATAGCCGTCCTCTGCCATCCGGTTCAAAACATAGCGCTGTCGCTGCTGAGCCCGTGCCAGATGCTCAAAGGGTGAATAGCGGCTTGGCGCCTGCGGCAGACCGGCCAGGATCGCCATCTCGCCCAGGGAAAGTTCCTGCACATGTTTAGAAAAATAGACCTGCGCCGCCGCCTCAACGCCGTAGGCACCGCCCCCGAGGTAGATCTGATTGAGATAAATGTAAAGTATCTCCTCCTTGGAAAGCAGGCTGTCTATGCGCCAGGCCAGAATAGCCTCTTTAAATTTCCGCAGATAAGTCTTCTCAGGGGAGAGCAGCAGGGAGCGAGCCACCTGCTGGGTAATCGTTGAACCGCCCTGACTGCGACGGCCCTCCCGGACATTATGGATCAGCGCCCTGAACACTGACCAGAAATCAAG
Organism: Desulfocapsaceae bacterium; assembly: GCA_028697885.1. GTDB lineage: Bacteria > Desulfobacterota > Desulfobulbia > Desulfobulbales > Desulfocapsaceae > UBA2270. The sequence continues at coordinate 18,855 of JAQVER010000023.1, read as the reverse complement.
ACCGGGATGGTCATAAAAACGACCGTCCTCAGCGGCGACAAAGGCCTTGGGCAGCAGAGGCGGCATCTTCGAGAGCGGCAGTACTGTCCTGTTTTCGATGTAAATCCTGTCCATCACCTTCCCATGCCGGTCGAGAATCTCGGTGGCCTGTAGAGGATGGTACTGAGATACAGAGGTGATAGCAGGGAGATCAAGGGCCTTGAAGGCATAGAGGAGCGTGCCGAGAAAAAGCGAAATCAACACACATATCGCAAAGAGAAAGGTGATAATATGCTTTTCATTCAGCGGCTTCCGGCGCGGTGTCGGTTTCGGACGAGGCTGAGATATTTTGGACACAATTGGCCCTGTTTTTTGTTTGGACGAGACCACTGGGACTTAGTTACATCGGAGAAAGATGGGCATGGGATGATTTTCTTGCAAAAATCTCTACAAAATTACAGTTTATTCGCAACTAATCATTACCACAGACGACAGAGAGTTCACAGAGAGAAATTGACATACGGAACAACAATTGCCGAAATGGCATAAGGTCAACTCGCCTTTTTTATGGTATAAAATAATACTGTTCCCCAAATACCCCAACATTCCTTTGCTCCCTTGGAGATACATTGATGAAACGCTCCCCCCTGCTCACCGAAGATGGTTACCTGCTGCTTGATCCACAGACGGAACCGACCATTGATACCAAACTGGGTGTGCCGAAACTGGCTGGCACTCTCCGTTTTGAGGAAACCAGCGACACCGTCCGCGGCGTGGTCAGTGACATCATGGCCGCCGGTCTCATGCGGGAGCGCTGTTCCCTGATCGGCAGAAGTGGTCATTCCCAGATCGGCCTGGATCTGGATTTCGGGGATGAACCGCCGCTGGTTGACACCCGGCTTAAACGCATTGATGTCCCGGTGCACCTCTTTTCACTGAACCCGAACATCCCCGACATCCTTTTTGCCGAGATCAAATCCATGGCCGACCGCAACCGGAGGCTTACCGCAGGCAGACTCTTCATCCCCATGGCTGACCCACTTGGACGCGCTGAGATCGAGGAGGCTGTGTCCAACAATTATCTATTACTGCCTCCTGATGCGACCATTGATGACATGGGTATTATCACCCTCCCCCTGGAAAACAGCCGCTATCTTCTTTCAAATACCCTGCTCACCGCCGGTCAGAATATCCAGATCGTCCTCAGCGAAAGCAAAGAGGGGCTTGGCCTGATTCAATATCCTTCGCGCTGCGGACTTCCTGAATTCCTGGCACCAGGCGACTTTCTCTGCGGGGCGATCCGCATTTCCCTCGGTCCCTACAGCGCCTTGATCGACAGGACACTCAACGAGCCAGGGGTTTTCCACCTTGCCGCCAGACTCCTGGACGCGGTACGGACCAGCGGTATCAAGGTTCCGAGACAGGTTGAGGTCTACAATGGCAGTGACCACTCTGTGGCCCCGGACCACCTCCAGGTAAAACTCCGTCTTTTCCCCACCGACCTGACCACCACCAGAATGGCCAGACAACTTCTGACCGGCAGTCAGGGCCGGAGAATCATGGAGGAGGGAGTGGATTTCGCCGATGCCACCAAGATCTTTGACCTGAATGTCAGTGACGCCCTGTTCGACAATATAAGTCAAATGGCCGGCGCCCGTGGCAATTATGGCCGTATTCTGACCCGCAGCAAATGCATAGAAATCCAATGGGAACTACAGGAAAACGAATGGCATGAAACCGCCCAGAACCGGATGGTTTATGAGGCAGTCCGTGGCACAATCACCTCAGGTGTCCATCGGGGAGACCAGATTGACACCGACCTGAGACGATTTACAGAAACTCTCGATCTGGTCGGCGGCGCCCAAAACCTGCGCAAGGTCTTCATTACCCATGCATTCCCGACCACCGATACCCTGCGTGTACTCAAGCATAATAACGTCGGTGTTTTCATCGGACGCAGCATACGAGAAGGAGAGGATCAGGAGAATGGCAGCCATTGCCGGCCCCTGCTGCCGCCCCCGGACAATCTTTACTTTGGGGGCGCAACCTATGAAACCTTCTGCGAGATGTCCTGCCATGAGGATGTCCGTTTCTACATGCTCTTCGGACAGGACAAGGAGAAACACCTGCGCGAGTTCCATCGCGGATTCTGGATGACCAAAGAGGGCAAGGAAAAGCTGGCAGACACCCACACCATGATCGCCATGTTCGGTTCCCATATTGACGGGACGGAAGGGGTACTTACCGAGCAGATTCACGATTTTTTTGAGCAACTCCGTTCTGTGCCCGAAATCGGCAACCATTTCGCCGTCTGTCACGGCAGCGGCCCCGGAGTCATGAAAATAGCAGATGATACGGCGGCGGATCTCGGCATCCTACGCATCGGTATCGGCATCGACAGCGAAAAGGTCGGCCAGCGCGCCAATCTTAACCCGCCGATCCTGCTCAACTTCAACAACTCCGCCCGCCATATGCGCCAGAATATCCTCGACCGCACCTCCCTTTTCAAGATTTACAACATCGGCGGCATGGGCACTTTTGAAGAACTGCTTATTGCCGTCACCAATCTCAAGCTCTTTGAAAGCCTGCCCGCCCCCCATATCTTTGTCGATCCCTTCGGGCTGGGCGAAAACGGCACCCACCTATGGCAATCTACCCTGGAGCAATTGCAGACCGCTTCGAGCATAAAGACCATCGGCAGCCATAACGTCCGACTGGCGCCGATCTGGGTACCGAATTTCTGTCATGTGGTCCCCGATTACAAGGCAGTACTGGCAATCATTGCCGGATTTGTCCATGACCCGGTGGCCTACTGGCAGAAGGCCGGGATCCCGGAACAGGACCTTCTCCAGGCCTGGGATAACGCCGTCCACAGCAAGGTGATTATTCCACCCTATCTGCAGCAGGCACTCCGCACCGTGCGCGGCCGGGGTAAACAACCAGACTCTGCACCCGTCGACAGAGAAAACTGAGATTTCGCGCAGAGACACTGAGAATGAGAGAAAACAGATGAAGAGACATTTTCCTCTGCGGCTCAACGTCTCTGCGCAAGAAAAATTCTTTATGTAGAATAAATACAAAACTGTTATACTATCCAGTACCGTATTTCACCAATAACATCCATTCTGCAACCACTGCTCATTATGTCCAAGATCCGTATCCTTCCTGAACAACTGGCCAACCGTATCGCCGCGGGTGAGGTAGTAGAGCGTCCGGCCTCGGTAGTCAAAGAACTACTGGAAAACAGTATTGACGCGGGAGCCAGCCGAATTGAAATTGAAATTGAAGGCAGCGGCACCCGTCTGATCAGGGTCATAGACAACGGGGAGGGCATGGACGAAGATGACATGCTTCTCTGCCTGGAGAGGCACGGGACCTCCAAGATCGCCAACGCTCAGGATCTGGACACCATCAATTCCCTGGGATTCCGGGGCGAAGCCATTCCCTCCATCGGTTCGGTATCGAGGATGACCATCAGCTCCCGTACTCAGGAGGCATCCCTTGGCGCCAGGGTCGTGCTGGACTATGGGAAAGTGATCAAGGTGCATGAGATCGGTTGCAGCCGTGGCACCATCTTTGAGGTCCGCAACCTCTTCGGCAATACACCGGCTCGCAGAAAATTCCTGCGCACCAGCAGAACCGAACTGGCTCATATCGAGGAGGTCGTCAAAAGTTACGCGGTGGCGGAGCCCGCAATCACCTTTATTCTACGCATAGACGACCGAGAGGTCCTTCATTTTGAAGAAAACCAGTCTCTGCCGGATCGACTGAAGGCGATCATGCATTATCAAGGTCCGTTCATGGAGATTGGAAACGCTGCCAGCAAGGCCCCCAACAATTCCGGTCACGCTTCAGCCATGCCTGGCGCGCACGACAGGTTATCCATGACCTTCAATCACGCTGCCACCGTCCACGGCTATCTCCTGCCCCCTGATGCTTCTGTGGCCGGCTCTACCGGGATCCGCCTTCTGGTCAATGGTCGGGCTATCCGTGACCGGATGATCGTCCATGCCGTTGCCGAGGGATTACGTAATTTCCTGATGAAAGGGAGGAATCCGGCCGGCCTCATCCACCTGCGCCTGGACCCGGAAGATGTTGATGTCAATGTCCATCCCACCAAACAGGAGATCCGCCTGCGCAACAGCCAGGCTATCCATCAGATGATCAGCCAGACCGTGGAAGAGGCGATGGCCGAGTATCAAAAAAAGATCCAGTCCACCCTTTTCCGGTCCGCACCTTCACACGTCACTAGGCCGCCACTGGAATCAACAGCACAACCAGTTTCGCAGAGCAGCAATCAGCAGATGCCGCGACTGTTTTCCCCTGCCGCTCCAGCACACTCCTATCAGCCGGAAGAGACCCCACAGGCAGAACCCTTCACCCGACCACAACCAGCCAGGACCATGGATGCGCCAGCCTTGCTGCAGACTGCAGAGCCCACCGCATCAATGGCACCACCCAGCTCCCAAACTGCTAGCGATCTTCAGCCCCTGCCGGAGGCGAAAATGCAGGGCCCCGGCCTGAAGGTCATCGGCCAATACGACAATCTCTACATCTTCTGCCAGTCAGCCGATGGCGGCCTCCTGGTGGTGGATCAACATGCGGCCCATGAACGCCTTCTCTTTGAAGACCTGAAAAAACAGTTCATGCAGGGACAGATCGCCGGCCAGACGCTGCTGTTTCCGGCAACCGTCGAGCTTTCCATTGCCGAGGCAGAATGCGTAGACCAGCATGCAGACGAGATCAAACAGATGGGGTTTACGGTCAGGGAGTTCGGGGGCAATTCCTTTATCATCTCTTCCGTTCCTGCCATGGCGGGTCAATGCAACCCCGGTGAACTCTTTCTTGATCTTCTGCAACGATTCGAAAGCGGAGACGAGAAGAAAGGAAAAGGGTCCATCCTTGATGACATTCTGGCCTCCATGGCCTGCAAGGCTGCGGTCAAGGCCGGAGACACTCTGCACGTCCGAGAGATTGATGCCCTCCTCAGCCGCATGGCCAAGGCGGATCTCTTTTCCCACTGTCCACACGGACGACCGGTCCTGAAACATTTTACCAGCACGGAGATCAAAAAATGGTTCCACCGCCCTTAGCCGTAATGCTCAAGCAAGCCCCGCAAGTTCAAAACACTCTTCCTTCCCGGATCTTCTTCATCCTCCTGCTGGGCATCATCCTTTTCTTTTCCGGCTGTGCCAAAAGACCAGTGGGTAAAATGGGGACAGAAAACAGGATCATGGAGGTCACCGGTTACTGCGGCTGCTCGCAATGCTGCAGCTGGGAACGCGGCAGATGGCTCTTTCTCAAACTCGATTTCTGGAACCGTTACACCAATGGAGGCAGAGAATACAGCGGGCTGACCGCCAGCGGCACTACCCCCACTGAACCGCAGGCCGGATTCTTCTCCCTCGACTCGCTGCAACGCCCGTGGATGATTCCCACCCGGCTGATCCTGTTTCCCTGGTATTTCCTACCCGAGAAAGGCACCATTGCCGCCGACACCAAGTACTATCCCTTCGGCACTAGAATGTACATCCCCGGCTATGGATGGGGAATAGTGGAAGACAAGGGAGGAGCGATAAAGGGGCCTGACCGGATCGATCTGTTTTTTGATTCCCACGAGGACGCCATCCAGTGGGGCAGAAAAAAAGTAGCCGTTGAGATTGAACGCTACTGAGAAAAACCACTTACTGACTTCTACTAATTTTCTAGGGCAGAAAGTTCTTCAGTGCTGGGCATACGCATACAAACAGGTTCCTTAATGCCAACCTGTTTGGCAAAATTATCCAGCCCCTGTAAAATAGTCCAAGTCACAACCTGTCCTTGAGGAATAATCAGGACACCATTATTGGCAAAGACATCCTCCTGAGCTGTCATACCCGTCTGGATATCTTTCACCTTGAGATTCACCAATGCCCCCTGCTCTTTTTTAACCTTTAATCCTTCCAGGGTCTTCACTATTTCAGGGTTATACACTCGCGGCATTGTTTTCATTTTGTTCAGGATGTCTCTGTGAGTCATCCCCTGATACCTGAACAGGTCATAATCAATGGCCACCTTTAACATCTGGGCGCCACGGCAGACAACAGCATCTTCCTCAGTGATAGCCTCATCTTCATACTCGCTCATGGGAGACAACTGCATGGCAACCATGCCGGCGACAAGTTCCATCCTGGGAATATGAGCAAACAGTCTTCTCCCCACCTCGGGATGGTGTTCATACATCTGACGCTCTTCGGGACTGAGTTTGATGCCGGCATAGAGTTTATGCAAGATATCAGAGGGTAACGAGATACAGCCAAGCTGAGACATGAGGCCGGCGATTTCATACTGCCAGGAATGGCGACACTTGTCCTGACTACAGAGGTGTGTCATCAGCTCCTTGATTCTTCCTCCGGCACCAAAGATCGTGGCATTGGTCTGACTGAGCAGCTCACTCAGCACCTTCATGCTCCCCTTCAGGGTTTCATTCAATAACTCTTTCTCAGCATTAATGAGTTTGTATTGCCTGGCAGCCAGCGCCAGCGCCGTGGCAAGGGTTGCCGTCGAACAGGGTTTATTGAGAAAACGGAAGATCTGCCCTGCATTCACCGCCTCAACCGCCGTCTCCTGATCGGCATTGCCGGTGAGCATGATGCGCACCATATCCGGGTACATATCCTTGACCTGGGTCAACAACTGGATACCATCCATCCCCGGCATCCGCATATCCGAGACAATAATGCTGAAGGGGCCAGAGGTTCTTAAGACCTCCAGGGCCTCCTCCCCGCTCTGTGCGGTCTTGATATCAAAACGACTCCGCAACTGCCGCTGAATGGCTTCAAGGACATTCACCTCGTCATCAACCAAAAGGATTTTTTCACCCATGCGCTTCAACTCCTATCTCTATACTGAAAAGCAATGCCAACACTCTTTTTTTTTTTTTTACAACAAAAGCTTTCCGTTAAAGAATCATACAACATTTTTCAAACTCTATTCAATTAACATTCCACTTTTTCTTCTGTTCCCGAAAGAACTTGAAAAAATTGAGAGTTGCATACCAAGGACTTGTTCTTGACGGGAAAGATTTCATGATGTAATTCATTATAAGAGTAACATTCCGATTCCTCACACAAAACAGCAGAAAATTCATGACAACTATTCCCTCCAAAGAAACGATCCTACTTGTTGAAGATGATTCCTTAGTACGGCAGAGTATGGCCTTTTTTCTGGAGAACATAGGCTATCATGTCCTGCAGGGCAATGATGGTCGCGAAGGGCTTGAACTCTTTACCCGCGAATCCCCTGATGTCATAATCCTCGACTTGCAGATGCCGGGCATGAGTGGCCTTGAACTCCTGGCAGCCATAAAAAGCGACCTCCCTGCAACTCCGACCATTGTCGTTTCCGGCACAGGCTCCATGGACGATATCATCGCTACCCTGAAGCTTGGAGCCTGGGATTATTTGACTAAGCCCATCGCAGACCTGGCTGTCCTTGAGCATGCCGTGACCCAGGCTCTGGAAAAGTCTCGACTGATCAAGGAAAACAAACGCTATCAACTCCACCTGGAAGAAGAGGTCAGCGAGCGGACCACGGAACTGCAGCGGCGGGAGCAAGAGCTGAAGATGACCTTGATCAGTATTATTGATGTTGTGGCATCCATGGTTGAAAAACGTGATCCCTACACCGCCGGACACCAGCAGCGGGTGACCTCTCTGGCCCTGGCAATTGCCCGGGAACTGGAGCTGGATGAAGAGCGATATGAGGGACTGGGCCTGTCTGCCGCCATCCATGACCTGGGCAAGGTGGCTATCCCCAGTGAGATTCTCGCCAAACCCGGCAAGCTCACCTCCATTGAATACCAGCTTATCAAGACCCATGCCCAGATAGGCTATGACATCCTGACCGAAGGGACGGCTACATTCCCCTGGCCCATCAAGACTATTGTCCATCAGCATCATGAACGCATCAATGGAAGTGGTTATCCTCTGGGCCTCAGCGGCCATGATCTGCTTATTGAATCACGCATCCTGTCGGTTGCCGATGTGGTTGAGGCCATGGCTTCCCACCGGCCTTACCGGCCAGCCTTGGGCATTGAAGTGGCGCTGCAGGAAATCAGCAAGCACCAGGGCACCCTTTATGATGCCGACGTGGTAACTGCCTGTCTTTCTCTTTTTGCCAATAAGAAATTTTCCTTCGATTACTCATAATAAAAAGCCATAAAGAAAGGGTACACTATCCCCATGCGACTTGCTCCTTACAGTTTCAAAGACATCCAATGGCGCAAGACCCTGCCCATCTTTCTTACACTTGCCTTTTCCCTGATCACTTGCCTCGGGATCTTCCTCTCCATCGAAGTCAGGAAGAACATCCAACACAATATAGACCTGGTCATGCATGAACAGCAAATGCACATGAGCCTGGCAAAAACATTGCTCCACAAAGAACTGGAAAGACTGTCAATAGATCTGCTGACATTTAGCGGCACCCCCGTTATTCTTCATTTTTTTACCAACCCACAGGACCCGGACTTCCAGAGATCAGTCAATGCAGGCCTCAGTAATTATGTCAAAAACAGAGATGACTATGACCAGGCCCAGATCTTTGACAACAACGGCAGGGAGCTTGTCCGGGTAGAGAAAAGGGACAAAGAGACAGTGATCATTCCTCTCCAGGAGTTGGGGACGAAAGCACCAGACACCTATTTAAATCAGGCCTTGCACTTACAGTTTCGTGGCCAGACTTCTCTTTCGCCCATGGAACTGGCACGCGACAAAAAAGGCGAGATAATACGTCCATTCCATCCCATATTTCATTTGGCCACCCCTATTATCAACCATCATAATAAAAAAGTTGGCATCTTCCTGTTCACTTACAAGGCCCAACAATGTATTAATCTCTTTACCCAGACAACAATTCACCTCCGTGATCTTGAGAAACCTTCTCACAACAATCTCCAGATGCTCAACCAAGAAGGGGGGTGGCTGCTGGCAGCGGACAAGGAAGATGAATGGGGATTTATCAATGATCCGCAGCGCCGTTTTGACCGCCGTTTTCCGGAGATATGGAAGACCATGCTCGAACAGGGCCAAGGTCAAATCATGACTGCTGACGGACTTCTCACCTTTGCAACCATCCCTCTACTCTTAAACAAAAAAAACAGCAGCACTCATCCTGGAGATCTCAACACAGAAAAAGAACAGAATGCAGCTTCCTTCTGGATCATCATCAACCAGATTTCTTCAAAAGAGCTGGACCGCCTGAACGCCCCTACCCGGCGCTTCCACCTCATTCTGTTTCTGGTTATCCTCCTGGGAACCCTGCCCCTGCTTTTGTGGATATCCCTGCTCCTGGAAAAAAGCCAGAGGGATAAAACGCAGCTGCAGGCTCAGGAGCAACGACTGACACACCTCAACATCCTGTTGCAGACCATCATCAAGCTTCACCGGCTTATAGACCAGACAAAAGAGCAACAAGAGCTGATAGAGGCCTGCTGTGAACTCCTGGTCACCAGTCGTGGCTATGCCAGTGCCTGGATTATCCTTCTGGATAAAAATGAAAAGGTCGAACTCAGCGCCCATTCCGGACTGCTCCTCAACTTCGACCAACTGAAACAGCAGATAAATCTGGGTAAACTACCGCCCTGTATCCTGAAATGCAAGGCACATCAAGGAGTGGTATTTATTGACACACCCTCAATATTCTGCACTGAATGTCCCACGGCAAAAAGCTATCCGCGAACAGGGGTCATGTGCGCCTCTCTGGAGCATGAAGCCAGCGTCTTTGGCTATCTGAACGTCTTGCTCCCCATCGATTTCATCAATAACCAGGAGGAGAAAGATCGCTTCAGCGAAATCGCCAGGGATATTGGTTTCGGCCTGTTCAACCAGGAACAGCAAGAGAAGAAGAGGCAGGTAGAAAAATCCCTGCGCCAGAGCGAAGAGCGGCTGCGAGGCATCACCGATTCTGCCCAGGATGCCATCTTGATGATGGACCCCCAAGGGGCTATCTCTTACTGGAATCCAGCCGCCGAGACAATCCTGGGGTATCGAGCAGAAGAAGCCCTGGGAAGGAATCTGCATACACTGCTGGCGCCAGTGCGCTATCATGCAGCGCACCAGAAGGCCTTGCCGGAATTCTTACGTAGCGGTCATGGCCATACCATCGGCAAAACCGTCGACCTCTCGGCTCTGCACAAAGATGGTCGCGAAATACCTGTCACCTTGTCATTGTCGGCGGTCTTACAGGATGGAAGCTGGCATGCGGTTGGAATTCTGCGCGACATGACTGAACACAAGCTCATGGAAGAACAGATGCTGCGATCGGAAAAAATGGCCATCATTGCCGGACTGGCCGCCGGAGTCTCTCATGAGATCAATACCCCACTCTCCGCCATCCTCCAGTCCATTCAAGTCATCCGCCAGAGTCTCTCCCCGGAGCTTGCCAGAAATCAGGAAATTGCCGACCACTGTGGCCTCGATCTCACCAAAGTACAGGATTATTTTGAAAAAAGGGAGATCAATTTTTTCATGGACGGGATCAAAGAGTCGGCCATTAAATCAGGTAAAATTATCAGCAACCTTCTTCAATTCAGCCGCCCACAGAAAATGGAAACCGCCCCGGAGGATCTGGTACTCTTACTGGATAAATCTGTGGAACTGGCAAAAAATGATTACAATCTAAAAAAACAATATGATATCCTCAATATAGAGATCAGCAGGGAATACACTCCCAACCTGCCCCTGGTTTCATGCGTGTCGATTGAGATCGAACAGGTCTTTATCAACCTGCTCAAAAACGCGGTGCAGGCCATGGGAGACCAACCAGAGCCAAAGCCAAAGGCTCATCTCATCCTGCGCGCCCTGCGCCATGGAAAGATGATCCGTGTTGAGATAGCAGATAACGGCCCGGGCATGGACGAGGAGACCAGGCTTCATATTTTCGACCCCTTCTTCACCACCAAAGATATCGGAGTAGGCACGGGGCTTGGTCTTTCCGTTGCCTACACCATCATTGTCACCAAACATGGAGGAGAGCTCTCCGTCCACTCGGTACTTGGCCAGGGAACAACATTTACCATTGACCTGCCCCTGGACAAGGAAAAACCTCAAGAAGAAGCTGGCCGGACTTCAATCCAACGATGAGGGGAAAAGGGGAAAAAACCGATTTTAAGTTTATGCTGCCCTCTCATCCGGCCTTCGGCCTCCTTCCCCCTCGGGATGAAGGACTAAACTACAAAAACATTCCACCCATCGAGCTCTTATAATGGAACAAGATACTACCATCCTGTATGCTGAAGATGATCCGCTATTGCGCCGTTCCGTAGCCACCTACCTCGATAATTGTGGACTCCGGGTACTGGAGGCTGAAAACGGCCTGGTAGCCTGGCAGATCTTCGAGCAGGAAAGACCTGATCTGGTGCTCACCGATCTCCGCATGCCGGAGATGGATGGTTTTGAATTCCTGACCAAGGTCATAGCCGATTCACCTGAGACTCCCATCATCATCCTCTCCGGTGTAGGCACTATGGACGATGTTATTAAAGCCCTGCACATTGGAGCCTGGGACTATCTCACCAAACCTATAGAGGAGATGAGCATCCTTTTTCATGCCATTAAAAAGGCCTTGGAACGAGCAAAGATGCTCCATAATTCCCGTAATTATCAGCAGATCCTGGAACAGACTGTCCAGGAGAGGACGCAAAAGCTGGAGGAAGAGCTAAAGGAACGAAAAAGAATTGAGAGATTGGTCATCAGAGCCAAACAGGAATGGGAACGAACCATGGACGCCATGCCCGACCTTATCGCCCTACTCGACATCAACCAGCGGATGATCCGGGTCAACAAACCCATGGCCGCAGCTATCGGCCTCACGCCGGCGGAGGCAGTGGGACAACAATGTTATCATTGCATGCACAGTACCAGATGCCCTCCTGAAGGATGCCCCCATCTCCAGATGCTGGCCGATGGTCAACCGCATACAGTGGAGATATATGAAGAACGGTGGGGCGGCACCTTCGAGATTATTGTCGTACCCCGTTATGATTTTGATAACACGACCCTGATCGGCTCAATCCATATTGCCAGGGACATCAGCGCCCGTAAAGAGGCTGAAAAAGAGCAGAAGAAACTGCAGTCACAACTGCTGCATGCCCAAAAGCTGGAATCCGTGGGCCAACTGGCCGCCGGTATTGCCCATGAGATCAATACGCCGACCCAATATGTAGGCACCAATATTGATTTTCTCGATGATGCCTTTCTCGATGTCAGCAAGCTTATCGATCAATTCCAGACGCTGCTGAAGGCTGAAGAGGATGGAAGCCTGTCGCCACAACAATTTAAGGAGGCGCGACAGGCCTTGGCTAATGCAGACTGGGATTATTTATCTGCCGAGCTCCCCAGCGCCATTAATCAATCACGGGACGGAATCAAACGGGTGACCTCCATTGTCCGGGCCATGAAGGAATTTTCCCATCCCGGCAGCAGGGAAAAGGTATCAGCCAATCTGAACGCCATTATCCAAACCACCATCACCGTGGCCACCAATGAATGGAAATATGTGGCAGAGATCAAAACCGATTTTGATCCGAACCTGCCCTCGATCAAATGCCTCTCTGATGAGCTGGGCCAGGTTATCCTCAATATGGTAGTTAACGCCGCCCACAGCATCAGCGAGAAACTGGGTGCCAACCCGGAAGGGAAGAAGGGCACGATCACCATTACCACCAGACAGGAGGAAAAATGGGTGGAACTACGAATCAGCGATACCGGGGCCGGCATCCCCGAAAATATTCGCGGGCGGGTCTTTGATCCCTTCTTCACCACCAAACAAGTGGGTAAAGGCACCGGCCAGGGTCTGGCCATTGTCCATGACGTGATCACCGAAAAACACCAGGGAACCATTACCCTTGAGTCTGAGGTCGGAGTCGGCACCATCTTCATCATCCGTCTGCCAATAACCGTTTAAAATGGTCATACATTTTTTTACCTGATAGCCATGATTCATATCGCAGTTAGGAATGCCTATGCCAAATGAAGAGGACGGGGACACCCTCCATTACCTCCCCCAATGGAGAAGCAATAAAAATAGTGCAGGCACACATTGAGCCTAAGAAGAAAGGCTGTAACTTTATACATGAATCATTGTGGAAATCATTCAGAGGAAGACTTCACATGTCACCACCTGAGCAATACACAATCTTAGCCATCTCACTGCTGGTCTCCTTATTATTATTATCGACCAATAGTTTCCATGCCGTGAAGGATGAAAAAAGTACCTTGCGAGTCATTTTTACCCGTAAGGTAATGACGGCGAAAGATCTACCCGACAATAAAAGCCTCCCTCCAGGTCCTTTTATCTTGTTCTCTGTCAGCGACACAGAACAAGATATGAACCAGAAGACAACGGCCCATATCTTTGGACCCTATTTTACTACCAAGGAAAGGGGCAGAGGAACCGGACTCGGTCTGACTATTGTCCATGGAATCATTGAGGGCTTTAAAGGTTTTATTCAAGGGGAGAGCAAACCTGAACATGGTTGTACATTCCGTGCCCATATTCCGGCACTGGCTCAGGATATAATATGACCAGTCCGGACAAATCCACGCAACAAGATTCTCTACCCTTTGGCAGCGAACGGATTCTCATCGTTGATGACGAACCCATGTTGGTCAGGATATTCCAGAGAATACTTGAAGATTATGGCTACGCAGTCACCGGCACCACGGACAGCAGAGAGGCCCTTAACAAAGTACGGGAAGCTCCGCAGCAGTATGACCTGATTGTCAGCGATCAGACGATGCCCGGTCTCTCCGGTTCTGAACTGGCCAAGGCAGTACTGGAGATTGCCCCGGCCATGCCGATCATCATCTGCACCGGACACAGTGCGGTAACCTCAGAAGAAGATACTTCTGCTGTAGGGATCAAGAAATATCTCCTCAAGCCGGTAGTGGGTGACACCCTGGCCAGAACTGTGAGGATGGTTCTGGATGAAGAAGAATGAACCCGAACGATTAAGAGTTGAGATCAACCCCAATTCCTTCGTAAACTTTGGAGAGAGTATATGACAAAAAGACGTGTTCTCTTTGTGGATGATGATCCCAATATTCTGTCCGGTATTCGCCGGGTATTGCGCTCATTTCGAGATGATTTCGAGCTGTACTTTGCGGAAAACGGCAAAGATGCCCTGGAGATAATGGCAGGAACCGCCTTTGACGTGGTGGTCTCCGATATGCGAATGCCGGGCATGGATGGTGCCGATCTCCTGAAAAAAGTACAGGAACTCTACCCCTGCACCATCAGGGTCATGCTCACCGGACAAGCCGATCAGAAATCAATCCTGCGCACTGTAGGGGTGGTTCATCAATTTCTTGAAAAACCCAGCAATCCTGACATCCTGAAATCGGTCTTGATCCGTTCCAGCGCCCTCTATCATTTACTGGCCAATGACAAAATAAAGGAGATCGTTTCCCGAATTGAAAGTCTGCCCAGTCTGCCCGACATCTATATCAAATTGCAGCAGACGATGTTATCACCGGATGTGTCCGTAGCAGAGGTCGCTGCGATTATCGAAAAAGATATGGGCATGAGTGCCAAGGTCCTCCAACTCGTGAACTCTGCTTTTTTCGGGATGTTCCAGCCCGTGGAAAGTCCGGCCCGTGCAGTTGGTCTGCTGGGGCTGGACACCATCAAGGGTCTGGTCCTGGGAGTCCAGGTTTTTGAGGGGATGAAGAGCAGCAGCAAAATCTTTTCCCTGAATAGTCTCATGCATCATTCCATGGCCGTTGGTGCCTGCGCCAAAAAAATCGCTCTGGCAGAAACCAATGACAAAGCCATCATCGATCACAGCTTTATTGGCGGTATCCTTCATGATGTCGGCAAACTTGTACTGGCCTCACGAATGCAGGAGCAGTATGATCAGGCAATCTTACTTGCCCGTGACCAGAACATCTCCCCGCTTGATGCCGAGATCCAGATCTTTCATACCGGTCATGACAATATCGGTGCATACCTTATCGGGATCTGGGGGCTGCCGGCACCTGTCGTCGAGGCCATTGGCTTTCATCACTTTCCGGGAAACCTTCATGAAGGTGCTTTCAGTCCAGCCCTTGCAGTCCATGCCGCCAATGCACTTTATTATGAGAACAAAACGCATGAAAGTGGCAATACACCAACATGTCTGGATCTTGAATTTCTGGAGAGACACGGCCTGATGAACAGGCTTGAGGTCTGGCGGGAGATCTGCGCTGATCTGCTGCAACAGGAGTAGCAAGCTGGAACAGTTGAAAGAACCAAGGACAGGCGATTACATCCTCCCTTTGGCATCCAGCACCTTGCGCACCGTCTGACCCAGCTCCTGTAACGAAACGGGCTTCGTCAGATATGCCCGAATACCTAAGGCCTGGGCCTGTTCTTTATTGATCAATTCGCTGAATCCGCTGCAGAGTATGACAGGCAGGTCTGCCCGGATAGCCAGTGCCTTCTGGGCCAGCTCAAAGCCGGTCAGATGCGGCATAGTCATATCGGTGATCAGCAGGTCAAAGGCCATGGGGTCCTGCTCAATCAGGGCCAGAGCAACCAAACTGTTACAGGACAAGGTCACCTGATAACCAAGACTTTGCAGAATCTCTTGCAGCAGGGTGGAGATTATCTCTTCATCATCTACCACCAGCACTCGTTCCGTGCCGGTGGGAATCATCTCAGAAGTGACCACCTCATCCAGGGAAGATGTTTCTGTTATTCTGGGCAGATAAACTTGAAATTTTGTTCCCTTGCCCACCTCGCTATACACCGAGATATTTCCCTGATAAGACTTAACAATACCGTGGACCACGGAAAGACCGAGCCCTGTGCCTTCCCCTTTGACCTTGGTGGTAAAATAAGGATCAAATATATGGGCCAGCGTCTTTGGCTCCATGCCACAACCTGTATCGCTGACTTCGAATAACACATAATTCCCCGGAGCAAGATCGGAACCGGGCACCATGCCGTTACTTGCAATAGTAACTTTTGTAAGATTCACCGTCAACACTCCGCCACTCTCCCGCATGGCATGATAGGCGTTGGTGCAGAGATTCATTATGATCTGATGGATCTGGGTGGGATCGGCATGAATAGCCCCACAATCAGAAGAGATCTCCTCACAAATTTCAATGGTCGAAGGCAGGGATGCGTGCAGCAGTTTGAGCGCTTCCTTCACCACCAGATGCGGCTGAAACGGCTTCTTCTCCTGGGGTGCCTGACGGCTGAAAGCCAGAATCTGCTGTACCAGATCCTTGGCCCGCTCAGCCGCAATGGTAATGCGCCGCAGATCGGCAGCCAGAGGATCGCCTGAAGGAATTCTGGTCAAGGCCAGATCGGCATACCCGAGGATAGGGGTCAATATGTTATTGAAGTCATGGGCAATCCCCCCGGCCAGGGTGCCCATGGCCTCCATCTTCTGGGATTGCCTGAACTGGTCCTCCAACTTTTTTTGAGCTGTAATATCACGGACACTTTCAATCCCGGCAATAATCTTTCCATCCGCGTCTTTCATCGGACTGGAAGTGACCTCCAGATAGAGAGTCCCCTTGTCTGTAATGGCAGTGGTTTCACGGCGATGAACCTCTCCATCGCTAAGAGATTGAACAAGAAGACAACCATCACATATCGTCGCACGGTGTTGATACGCCTGATAGCAGTATTCACCCGTATGAATTCCCTGTTTGTCCGTGTGCACCTTGTTCTGATAGAGCACCTTAAAATCAAGATCCTGAACGGTAATCCCGTCTGTCAGAGTGGCAAGTAACGACTCCAGTTTGTTTTTTTCCTCAAAGAGAGCCCGTCTCTGATCCTTGCGTTCACTGATATCGCGCACCACCGTGACAAGAAAATTCTGCCCATGATGAGCAACAAATCTGGCATTTATCTCCACAGGGATACGACTGCCATCTTTGCGAATCTGTTCACCTTCAAAGAGGCTGCTTTGTTTGCGCAAGCGGGTCACAAACCTCTGCCAGTCTGATATGTCCGCAAAATGCGTAGCAATGTCAATGACCCGCAGAGCCAGAAGTTCGGCATTGGTGTATCCTAAGTTAGAGCAGGCTTTATCGTTGACATAAAGAAGGGCACTGGTCTCGGCATCGACAACGAAGATGGCATCATTGCTCTGATTGATAAGGGTATGCAGTAGAGAGAGTTCCTCCTCGGCAAGATGGTTCTCAGTGATATCCATAATCAGAGACTGTTTGGAAAGAGTGCCATCAAGATTGAGGATGGGGATATTTATGACATCATACCAGCGCTCATCCTTGGGGCTTTTCATTTGCCAGCGGATACTTTTTTGTTCATGGAACAAAGTATCATTTTGGCACCAGGGACAGACCGTTTCAAGGTCGTGCAGAACTTTGTAACAGTACTCTCCAATAGCATCATAGCCGGTACGTTCCCGCAGTTTGTCGTTCATGTATTGGATACGATAATCCTGAGAACAAATATAAATAAAACCATCAAAGGCCTGGATCAGGGCCTCGGTATCAGGTGCACGCAGCAGGGAATTCATCGTTTTTGGAGTATCAGAAGAAGGCATCTGTTATTTCCTATGAATTATCGAAAAATTAAAAACCTTCCGGGACGCTATCCACCCAGATTCCACAATCGAATTATCTCCGGAGCAACTAGTACTTCAGCACCATCTGTCTTTACACTACAGACTGCCCAATCTATCAGGAAGACACCTCCAAAATCCCTATCAAATCACCATATACAAGCGATGCTGAGTAACTTTGATTTACGTTATCAGCAAGCGCCTTGACTTACCGTATTCAACAAAACATTCACATTGACACCGCGAGGCACTGGTTTGGCATAAACTCAACAACAAGAAAACGGCAACGAAGCAGTACTGGGGTGCACAGCGAGGTAGCGATCAATCCTTATCCAGGATCTTTTCACGCTCTCGGTCATATTCATCCCTGGTCATCGCGCCCATATCCAGAGCCTTTTTCAGATCCATAAGCTGCTGTCCGGTAGTGACACTCGTCATCTCACTGCGCACTTCGGCTCCACCGCCACCGCACCCGGAAAGCACCGGAACCATAGTTATAAGCAGTATCCATATGATGAGACGTAGTTTCATTATTTTCTCCTTAAAGTAAGGTTCATTGATAGAACAGATCATTTCATGCAGAGGCCGGATAATTATTTATCCTCGACAATCCGGCCATCAACAACAGGGGCTACAGGTGAGTCCTTGGCCAGGGCATCGAGAACGACATCCCGCAAAAACACGCCGGGATCATTGTACACCAGCCGACTGCTGCGCATGGCCCCGCCGATTTCGACAAAATCACCACCACTTCTGATCGTTTGGCCAAAGGCGGTGTAGCCGTCACCGCCGGCCGCTATAAAATCAAGGGTGGCCACGCTATATTCCTGTTGTGGATCAATGGGCTGCCCGCCGACCGTGGCTGAGACAATCCGCTGCCCCACCGGTCGACGACGGTCAAAGACAAACGTCATCCCTGAGACCTGTGGGAAACGCCCTTCTCCCCGCTCCACCCCTGAGACGCCATGCTCCAAAGTCTCCAGCAGAAGTTTGCCGCTCATCTTTACTGCCACCAGATAACTATTGAAAGGGAGGGCGGCATAGATCTGACGGAAGGTTATCTCCCCCTTGTTCAATCCGGTACGCAAACTGCCACCATTAACCAGAGCTGCCTGAGCTCCTGTGGTGCTGCGGACAATATCAGCTACAAGATCCCCCAGATTAGTCTCCTGTTGACGGACACCTTCCTGGATCAGATCAACATCGGTTACCCCACCCTTCTGATTCAACACAACATCTACCTGGGCATTATATCGCTTCACCAACGCAGCTATTTCCGGATCATCCGCTCCAGGTGTGGGAACAATTTCATC
>JAQVER010000109.1 GCA_028697885.1 Desulfocapsaceae bacterium | reverse complement strand
CCCCAGATCTTTTGCCGAAACATGGAGGATACCGTTGGCATCAAGGTCGAAAGAGACCTCAATCTGTGGAACACCACGAGGGGCCATAGGGATGTCGGACAGCTCGAAACGACCGATGGTTTTGTTATCCTGGGCCATCTCCCTTTCACCCTGCAGGACATGGATGGATACGGCTGGCTGATTATCAGCAGCAGTCGAGAAAATCTGGCTCTTTTTGGTAGGAATGGTGGTATTTTTCTCGATCAGTTTCGTGGTCACCCCGCCTAAGGTCTCAATGCCAAGGGAGAGGGGGGTCACATCGAGCAACAGCACATCCTTGACATCACCACCCAGAACACCGCCCTGAATAGCCGCCCCGATGGCAACAACCTCATCAGGATTCACGCCCTTATGGGGCTCTTTGCCAAAGATTTCCTTGACCTTAGCCTGAACCTTAGGCATACGGGTCATACCGCCGACCAGAATGATCTCATCAATATCCTTAGCAGTCAGCCCAGCATCCTTTAACGCGGTACGACAAGGTGCAACCGTACGTTCAATCAGGTCATCGACCAGGCTCTCAAGCTTGGCCCGGCTCAGCTTAATATTCAAATGCTTAGGACCTGATGCATCGGCAGTGATAAAGGGAAGATTGATATCGGTCTCCATGGTGGTGGAGAGTTCCATCTTGGCCTTTTCGGCCTCTTCCTTCAAACGCTGGAGGGCCATTTTATCGTTGCGCAGATCAATCCCTTGACTGCGATTAAATTCATCGGCCAACCAGTTAACAATCCGCATATCAAAGTCTTCACCACCGAGGAAGGTATCCCCGTTCGTGGATTTTACCTCGAAAACACCGTCACCAATCTCAAGGACAGAGACATCAAAGGTACCACCGCCAAGATCAAAGACCGCAATTTTTTCCTCACCTTTCTTATCAAGGCCATAGGCCAAAGAAGCGGCTGTCGGCTCGTTTATGATCCGTAGTACGTTAAGACCTGCAATCTTGCCGGCATCTTTGGTCGCCTGACGCTGGGCATCGTTGAAATAAGCGGGAACGGTAACCACAGCGTCGGTCACTTCTTCTCCCAAATATTCTTCAGCAGTCTTCTTCATCTTGCCGAGAATCATGGCTGAGACCTCAGCCGGGGTGTAGTTCTTGCCATCTACTTCAATGCTTGCCGCCCCACCTTTGCCTGACACGATCTTGAAGGGACTGATCTCAACAGACTTTTTCACCTCGGCATCGGTAAAATTACGCCCGATCAAACGTTTGACCGCATAAAGGGTACGCTCGGGGTTGGTAACGGCCTGACGCTTGGCAACCTGTCCGACAATACGTTCATTATTATCGCTGAAGGCCACAATCGAAGGAGTTGTCCGATTTCCCTCGACATTGGCAATTACCTTGGGATCGCCCCCTTCCATAATTGCCACACATGAGTTGGTTGTTCCCAGATCTATTCCAATTATCTTTCCCATGATAGTATCTCTCCTCGTCTCAAAATATAATAGATGTCACTTTGCACAAATGACCCTTGTTGTTGTTAATTTCAATTGTCTCTCAATGATGCAGAAGTTAGCTGCACATACTTATTTCCGTGCTTGCCCCTGCTCCCGCCCCAAAGCTGTCATTCGAAATGACAGGTTTAAAAATGTGCATCATCCAACATTTGTCAAGAGAAAAGCACATTCTTTCTCAGCTCGAAAGGGAACTCAGGACGCGGCCTTACCTGATGAAACAATCACCTTAGCGACACGCAATAAACGATCTTTAAAATAATATCCTTTTTCAAACTCACTTAACACATGACTGGCCGGAACCACATCACTGGGCTCCATGACCAGCGCCTCCTGGATATTGGGATCAAAGGGCAGACCAACACTCTCAATAGCCTTCACCTCAAACTTCTCCAATACCGCCAGCAGGCTTTTCAGGGTGAGCTGCACACCTTCCAACAGGGCCGCGAGCTTCGTCTCTGGATCAACTCCCGACACCACCCCTGGGTCAAGTGCTCGTTCCAGATTATCAACAACGGGCAATATCTCGCGCAAGATGTGTTCGCCAGCATATTTCATGGCCGCATTGCGATCCCGCTCCATCCGCTTTTTATAATTGTCAAATTCAGCAGCGGCCCGGAGCATCTTATCCTGGTAGACAGCTATTTCTTCCTGGGCTGCAACCAGCTTTTCTTCCATAGACTTCTCTGTATCCTGTGTGCTAATTTCCTCAACAGCTTGCTCTTCCATCTGTTCCAATATGACTTCTTTCTCTTGCTCTTTCCCCACCTGTCCCTCCACTTGCAAAACATTACAAACGTTCACACCTAACAACCGCGCCTAACTATCCAATTTTTCATGAATGCTTGCTTTTATTAACTTACAACATCAGCGAACAATAAGTAGCCCATCTTCATTGTCAAGCCAGGAAAGAGACGTACATATTCCGGAGCCTTTCTTTACTCATTTATTTAAAAAAGCGATTTTCCCGCCGACAATATGGGCATTACCTCTTTAATGACACGAAACACTAGGACAATTTTCAGTGGTTCCCTTGAGATTTAAAACAAAAGACAATATAGTGTCGAAAATATATGAAATATCTTTCTAGCAATGACGCCACCTTTACCGGAGCAGCAGTATGGATTTTGAACCTAAATGGATAGCTTGGGAAACCACCAGAAGATGCAACCTGAAATGCGTCCACTGCCGCTCTTCATCGACTCTTGAGGTGGCTGACCATCCTGATTTTCCTTTCAGCGAAGCTACCCGTATCCTCGATGATATCGCCTCCTATGCCAACCCCGTTATTGTACTCTCCGGCGGAGAACCGCTATTGCGTAAAGATATTTTTGAGATTGCCAGATACGGCACCGACAAAGGGCTGCGTATGTGTCTCGCTACTAATGGCACCTTAGTGACTCAGGATATCTGCACACAAATCAAAGCTGCCGATATTAAGATGGTATCCCTCAGCCTGGACGGGGCCAGGGCAGAAACCCACGATAACTTCAGAAATCAGAAAGGGGCTTTTGCGGGAACCATGAACGCCATTCGTCTCTTTAATGAAAACAAGATTCCCTTTCTAATCAACTCCTCCTTTACTGTCCGCAACAGAGAAGAGATTCCTGAAATCTACAAACTCGTCAAATCTCTTGGCGCTTCTGCCTGGTATATGTTTATGATCGTACCCACAGGTCGAGGCGAGGACATTATGGAAGAATTAATCCCCGAAAAGGTGTATGATGAAATTCTGGAATGGCATTACCAGGTGGAGAAGGAAGAAAACGAACTTCTGATGCGTCCGACCTGTGCCCCCCATTATTACCGAATCGTCAGGCAGAAGGCCAAAGAAGAGGGAAGCTCTTTCAAACGGCGCAATCTGAAATTTTCAACAGGTGGTTCCAAGGGCTGTCTTGCCGGTCAACTCATCTGCTTGATTGACGTGGACGAAAACATCCTGCCCTGCAGCTATTTTCCAAAATCTGCCGGCAACCTGAAGGAGCTCTCCTTCAAAGAGATCTGGGAGGATTCTTCCCTGTTCCATGAGTTGCGTGACTTCAAGGGCTACAAAGACAACTGCGGACGCTGTGAATATGTCAATGTCTGCGGCGGCTGCCGGGCACGGGCTTATGCCATGACCGGCGACTATCTAGCCCAAGAACCATTTTGCAGTTATGTGCCCGGAACAAGGATTGCGTAGCAATAACTGTTCACAATATTATACCGATGCACACAGTTTCATGCGCAGGGGCGCAGTAACGCTGATAAGCGTTATTACAAGATCCTCTCAGCGCAACAAATAATCACCCTTCACCCTACGACTCAATTATGAATGATACCTTTCTCAAGGCCTGCCGCGGTGAAAAGACCGATTACACTCCCATCTGGATGATGCGTCAGGCTGGACGCTACCTTCCTGAATATCAAAAGGTACGAGGCAACGTTACCTTTCTGGAACTATGCAAAACGCCGGAGCTCTGCGTAGAGGTAACCCTGCAACCCGTTGACATCCTCCATGTAGACGCGGCTATTCTCTTCTCTGATATTCTCATCCCCATGGAGGCCATGGGCACCCCGCTCACCTTTTCCGAAGGACATGGGCCCATCTTCCCGGAACCCATCCGCGACCAGGCGGCCCTGGACCGACTCATTATACCCGACCCGGATATCCACACTGGATTTGTCATGGAAACCATACGTCTCCTGCGCAAAGAGCTGAAAGTGCCCCTGATTGGCTTTTCCGGTGCGCCCTTTACCTTGGCCACTTATCTGATCGAAGGCGGCTCTTCCAAGGTCTTCTGGGAGACCAAGAAGATGATGTTTACCCAGCCAGACCTCTTCCATAAGCTGATGGAGAAGATCACCGCCTGTACCAGCCTTTACCTCCAGGCTCAAGCCAGGGCAGGAGCTCAGGCCCTGCAGATCTTTGATTCCTGGGCGGGAGTACTGGCCCCTTGTGACTTTAAAGAATTTGCCCTGCCCTATGTGCAGCGAATTATCAGTGACCTGCAAGGGACAGGTCTCCCCATCATCTATTTTGCCAACAACGGAGCAACCCTGCTTGATCTCTCCGTCCAATCCGGCGCCGATGTCCTAGGTCTGGATTGGCGGATCAACATAGGAGATGCCATAAAACAGGTGGGGAAGAAGGCCGTGCAGGGCAACATTGACCCCTTTGCCCTGATGCTGCCCAAAGACAAACTGCGTCAACGCATCCAAAACCTGCTGAATGGGGCCAAAGACGCCCATGGCCATATCTTTAACCTCGGACATGGCATCCATCAGTTCACCCCGCCGGATCAGGCCAGAATTGCCATCGATGCCGTGCATGAATTGAGCGCCAGATAGAATATAATCAGGATGAATGAGAAGGTTCCTTCCATAGCCCAATGTCTGGCCTTGATGGACCAATATTGCATGTTCGACAATATCCGCGCCCACTCACTGACCGTGGCCAGGGTGGCGGAAGCGCTATTGAGAGGTTTGACTGCATCAAAGACAAATGAAACAAACCTGCCGGACACACATCTGGTCTTGGCCGGGGCCCTACTTCATGATATTGCCAAAACGATCTGCCTGAACAGCGAATGCGATCATGCCAGAAAAGGGCGCGACATCTGCCTTGCGCATGGTTTTCCGGCTATTGGTGAAATTGTTCGTGAGCATGTGGTGCTCAAAGAGTTCTCGACCGATCGTTATGCTCAAGGCATCTTTTTTGCCAAGGAAATTGTCTATTATGCTGACAAACGTGTACGCCATGACAGCATTGTCTCTTTAGATGAACGGATGACCTATATCATAGAACGCTATGGCAACAATGATCAACAACGCCACCTAACTATCCAGGAAAACTTCAAACGCTGCCAAATCTTAGAACACCACCTTTTTACCCATATAAATTTTGCCACGGATGATCTGGCAGACAAGGTTTCAACAAACTCCTTTCTCTAAAATATCATAGCATCGAGACTCCCAAAGACAACCAACCATTCACAGCTCTCTGGGTCTGTCATGATAGTACCCCTGAATGCCATCGATATTGAGATCACATAATGTTTGATACTGCGTTTCGTCTTCTACGCCCTCAGCAATAACAAGGATATCGAGACTGTGAGCCACGCTGGTCAAAGAACCAATGAAAAAATGACTATCACTGTCTTTTTCTTTAAGTTCATCGATGAAGGCTCGATCTATTTTAACGTACTTGGGCTGTAGGGATTTTAAATACCCGAAATTAGCAAAGCTCTGCCCAAAATGATCGAGACCGATAAAGTGCCCCAAGGCTTTTACCTCTTTGGCAAAATCCTGGAGAATATCCAGCTCCTGGGTCGCATTGAATTCAGCAAATTCAAAGATAATCTTCGGTGCTCCCGGAGGCATTTGTTTGAGGTTGGATAAAAGCCAGGCTGTAAACGATACGTCTTTAAGGGAGGATGGAGAAATATTCACAGCAAGTTCATTGGCCTTCAGCTTGCCGCTATCAACAAGCATCACTTTTTCAATCACGATTTTATCAATGGAAGATATACGCCGTAGCCGTTCTGCCAACGGGATAAAGATACCGGCATTCAGCATCTGTCCTGTAGGCAAGGTTATCCGAGCTAAAATTTCCTTGTGCATAAGCTGTTTCAAGTTGCTGCTCATGACAACTGCTTGGCTGAACAGAGTAATTTCTTTATTGTTCAGAACCTGGTCTAGAAGCTGCTTCCATTCGTGCTCTCCACGTGGAGTGATGGTCGGTTCGGAAGAAAGTAATTCAACGATCCAGGTATTTGGCCCCTGATTTTGTGCTGCTCTCAAAATCCGATCAGCTTCCGAGAGAAGTTGCTTAAGGGACGTCACCTGCTCATAACTGACGCCACCAACATGTCCAACGTTTTCAGGGCATCCAACGTCTTCGCTGGCCAAGCCGGCAAAGCCTCTGGCTATTGCTGCAGCTACATGACGTGCATCTTCCTCGGTGACGTCCGGTAAGAAAGCTGCGAAGCTGCCTCCGGAAAGATGGGAAAGTGCGGAATTTTTCAACCCTCGTGTTGCTTCACGAATACAGTTCGCCACCTTCTGAAGGAACTGATTCCCACGTTGATACCCTTTTTCCTGATTAATTTCCAAAAGGTTATGAACCTGAACCAACAGGAAAGCGCCCTTGACAGAAGTGCCATTATTCCTGTTCATTCTGGCCGCTATCTGCCCCTGCAGGTACCGCCTGTTACCCAATCCGGTCAAGGCATCACTGTAGGCATTTTTCCGCAATCTATTTGCCACCCGCGCCTGTTCATCAAACATCTTTTTAACTTTAGCGGTCATACTGTTCATAGCAACAACAACCCGTCGCAATTCACGAGTTCTCGGGAGTTTGTTTTGGAATGTATACTGTTTTTTACAGAGGTCATCCGCCTGTTGTTCAACCCGCCGCAGAGGCTGTAGCAAAGCCCGCAAACCAAGAGCACCCAGCACTAACACTATGATACCGGTAGTACCAAAAACCTTTGTCATATCATATATACTTTCCCAGAGGGTTTTATAAGCATACCCCGGGTGACTTTCCACATACAGACTGCCCTTCTGCGTCCATCCTGCTGTTATAAGTGTGCTGGCACCCGGAGTTTTTAACGGAATGGCATGTATAAACCAGGCAGGGACATCTTTGATAACGACCTCAAGAGTTCGTTCGATAAGCACTTTACCGCTGAGATCAGTAAGCCGAATTGTACGATAATAACCACGATCAAAAACAACATTGATCATGGTTTCAATTGTAGCAATATCATTTTCAGCAATATAGGGACTAATCGACAACCCTAGTGAGGTCGCTGTATCCTGAGCATGCGACTCAAGCTGGTCTTCGAGAAAGGAGCGTGTAGTTTGAAGCTTGATGATCCATGTACAGGTGAACAGCACCAAAAAGAGTACTAATGTAAATATGAGCAGTTGTCTGTAAAGTGTCATAGATTGAACCTCACGTTATTGTAAACTGACAGGCATTCTCTCGAGCAGATCATTCCATAATTTGAGCCTGTCACTTTTTCCAACCAGATTACCTCTCCCTCGCTCTTTTGCCAGCCACAATCCAGATCCGTTAAAACTGTACACAGGAAGCAGGTCTGGTCGTTGTGTTGCTGGTTTAATGGCATTGATGAGATTATCGAGAACCAGTGGCACAGCACCAGGTGTTTTATAATAGGTAAGCACCATATGGCTTTGATTTAATTTCCAAGCCTTGACATAGGTCAGGTTAAGTTTGTTTTCCGGTACTCCCAGCATTTTCAGAGTAAAATATTTTGAAAGAGCAAAATCCTCACAATCTCCGCCATCACTGGCCAGAAACTCTACCGGGGTGGCCCAGTAATCTTTTTTTGACCAATGTATTGCATCACTGACAAAGTTAACTTGATTAAAAAAGCTGTTTACCTTTTCCAGCTTTTCCATATCGGTACGACTCGTATCTTCGCGGACAAACTGTTGCCAAGCCACAAGTCTTTTTCGTGCCCCAACACCATATTCCTTCTCGGCAGCATTAAGTACCGATGAATCAAGGGTAAAATTTCCGCTGGCTGAGACAAGGTGTCCCACAAAAAAGAAAAACGAGAACACAATTCCTAAAGGCAATAATATAGTGTTGTTGACAAAATTGAGGACAGAACTACTGCGGGAAAGGACTAATTGGAGAAGTGTTGATGTTGCGTCAGCAAGATTTGACATAATGACGCCGTATCAGTTAATGGGGTCGGCTTGCTCACCAGCCTCCATGTCTTGAGAGGTTCGCTGAAAATTAACGGGACACAATAAAGATAGCCTCCAAATGGACTACTCAATGTGCCCCGTTGCAAACGGTAAAAAGAAAATAGATTCAAAGCTCAATAATAACTACTCTACTTAAGAATTTGTATCTTTTTTACTTTCCTTATCTTTATTGTCTCCACTCACTTGACTTTCTGTTGGCCACTCTTGATCAAATGACTTAACCAGCTGCCCCAAACCATTCAAGATACGATATTGGGCATACAACCCGTCATATCTGGCTGAGACAAGAGCCCGTTTAGCATCAATCACCTCTGCCTCACTGTCAAGTACATCCAACAGAGTCCGTTTACCAAGGTTAAATTGCTTGGTATAAGCATCTGCAGTGCCTGTGGCAAAACCGACTCGTTGCTCTAAGTACTTTATCTGGTCCTTGACAGCTTGATACGCCATCCATGAAAGTCGCATAGATTCAATTACTTGCCTATGAGTATTATTCCTTATTTCTCGCGCTTCACTAACAAGTTCGATTGTCTCAACACGCCGCGCTTCATCCTTAAATCCACGGAAAAAGTTATACCGAAGTCGGGCCATCGCCGTAAGCGATTCTATTTTCCCTTGCGTGGGAGAAGTATAATCTTTCTCCCAGTTCTGATCCACTTCCAAATCAATAATGGGCCAATAAGGCGCCTTTGCTACTTCATACTGTTTCTCCCTGGCTTCAAGATCGGCTCCTGCCGATTTCAGGGTAGGATGCATTTTTATCGCTTCGGCTTCAGCCTCTTCAAGAGAAGCGGGCAGCAGAGAATCAGGCGGTGTTGGCTCTTGCAGATCAGAGGGAAGATGTCCAACAACAGCAAGGAAATTAGTGTCTGCGTCAACAACGTTTGTTTTGGTGGCAACGACATTTGCCCGAGCCAGAGCAAGACGTCCAGCCACTTGGTCACTATCTGATTTGCTGGCAACACCGGATTCGCTCCGCAGATTGATCTGATCAGCAATTCGCTCATGAGTATCAAGATTTTCCTGAGAAAGACGCTGGAGTTCTTGCTGTCGAAGGACATTCAAATATACTTCTGTCGTCCTCAATGCTGTATTTTCAGAGGCACCCTGAAGACTATAAGCCTCAGATCGAACACGCGCCTTTTGACGCTCCACCTCATTATTGGTTGCAAAACCAGTAAAAACATTTTGTCTCAGACCGAGGGTGTACAGATAGGGATTAGCATTGTCAGTCTCAGGCTCCTGATAATCTGCGATGCCGACTCCTGCAGTAAAATTAAGTTCTGGTAAATATCCAGATCTCGCCTGTTTTACTTCTTGATCACGACCAAGCCGATTATGGGCCATGGATCTGATTTCAGGGTTTGTCTGAAGCATTGTACCAATAGCATCCCGAAGTGTTTCCGCCTGAATATAGCTTCCATTCAATAATAAAGCCCCGCCAACTAATGTGGTACTCAGTATTTTACTGATCTTCATAGCAACCCTCCTCATAGAATAATTTTAATATTATAAGTGCTACTCGAAAAATGATTGACAGCTCCTCTTAGAAGACAACAAGTGCTTTCTATTTGACAGCTCATCAGATACGAGTACCTTTAAAAGGAACCCCTATTGGGTATAATCAACCTCTTACTATTATAATAACAGACTTAGAAAAGAAAATTTTCCATTAATTAAGTCTTTCACATTAATTCTAGAAGGTCAAAATAAAAATATACAGTTTACTAAAAACTCTTATAAATCAGCAGTGCTACGTTGTTAGGTAATGTTGCAATGGCAACGGCAGCACAACGACAAACATCATTTCTACTACTCGTAGATAGCCCAATTACACACAGAAAAAATAAAAAAACAGGAGCAAAGAATCCCTCCTTTATGCACCCCGTTTATCCTGAAGCGCCAGAGTAATCAAGCGCTCCAGCAGCGCAGAAAAATTAAGACCGAAAGCAGCAGCAGCCTGAGGAAGAAGGCTAGTGGGAGTCATACCGGGGATCGTATTCGTTTCCAATATATAAAAGTCACCATTGTCGGTGAGTATCATATCTGTCCGAGAATAGCCACGCAGTTGCAGTGCCCTGTGGGACGCTAAAGCTAACTGTTGCGCCTTTTCAGTCAGTTCTTCGCTAATAGGAGCTGGGCACAATTCCTTCGAGGCTCCTGGCTGATACTTGGCGGTATAATCAAAAAAAAGAAATTCCTTATTTGGGATAACCTCTACCAAAGGCAAGGCAGTCAACTCTTCATTGCCCAGAACCCCTCCAGTAATTTCACGACCTTGGATAAACTGCTCTACCATGACCTGAGAATCGTGTTCATAAGCCAGCTTAATCCCGGTTGCCAGTTCCTCCAAAGTGCTAGCAATTGACATTCCCAGACTCGAGCCAGCTCGCACCGGTTTAATAACTAAGGGTAGATGTAAACGCTCAAGCAAGCGATTCGGTAACTGAACGTCTTCAGGACGCGCCATTTCCCACTCAGCCACCGGGAGACCATAAAATTTGTACATGATTTTGGCCAAATTCTTATCCATCGCCATGGCGCTGCCCAGCACACCAGATCCCTGATAAGGTATGCCAAGCAGGTCAAGATAGCCCTGTACAGTCCCATCTTCACCATAAAGTCCATGTAAGAGAATAAAGGCCACATCAATGGATGGTGAATCATGGGCAAGAAGGGCTAAATCCGTTGCCGGATCGTAGCGCGTAACAATAAATTTCTGAGGATCCAAAGCCTTCTCGACTTGGGCCGCCCCCTTCAATGAAACGTCCCGTTCACCAGAACGCCCACCAGCCAGTAATGCTACCCGTATTCTATTTTCTTCCACCACAGTTCTTCTCCTTTTCATACACACAAATTTATTGCCAAGTTAAGCCTCAAGCAGACATAGCCTTACAATTTTCTCAGACACTTAAAATTATAGTCCATTTAAATTGGAGTGATAAGGTTTAATTCTGTAAATTTTTCATATCCGCCTATTACTTTTTCAAACAGCTTACTGAAAATAACATGGACGTCATCTTCTTAATACTGCAGTTGACAACGAGAAAGAAATCTAGCAGCAGCGATAAGGCAACAGGGGTAGGAATATGATAAGAGGCCACGCAGAGCAGGGAACAAATTACCAGCTTGCCTGTAATTATCCCCCCCTGATGTCTTAGATCCCAGACGCAGAAAAGCCCCAATCAGAAAACTGATTGGGGCTTTATATATAAAAGATTCGGCGGCGTCCTACTCTCCCACATAGTCA
>JAQVER010000022.1 GCA_028697885.1 Desulfocapsaceae bacterium | reverse complement strand
AATAGTTGCAACAGCGGCTTTGTGCGCGGAAAGTTCATGGATTTTTCGAATCTTTGTTACCCTTTGCGCTCCATCCCCGGTCCAGATCGGACTCCAGATGGCCAGCCCACCTTTGGCATCACCAACTGCCACCGAGATATCACCAAAGACCATGGTCAAGGCCGTAATGGCATCTCCACTGGGAACAGCCAGCACATTATCGGTACGAATCCCCGCGTCCCCGCTTATATCCCAACGCAACAGACTCCCTGAATCCGTGCCCACAAAAAGGGTATCTCCCTTTTCATCAAGGGTAAAAGCCGTAATTTTTCCTGGAATATCTTCGTGCACAGGGAAAGAGACGACCTCTTTTTTTTCATTGCCAAAAAGGTCGGTACTCATCACCTCACGCGCTACTTGAAAACTGTTGTCGTCAAGGAGCACTACTTTGGTAAGCCGGACATCTTCCGTCTTGCGGACAGCTACACGCAGGACATTCAAGGTTCCCGTCTCAGCAGGGAACTCAGCAATGGTCTTGATCTCAGGTTTGATGGTACGCTTCCCATCCTCAGCAAAGTGAAAGCGAAAATCAACCTCGGTCATACTGACACTGTTATCAGCCCACAACATGCTGTACTGGTTATTCTTATGCAACTCGATGGATTTAAGCGGAACGTTCTTGCCGGCACCACTCTCCAAACTCAAAAACGATGCTCCCTTGGCAAGATTGTAGAAAGTGAACACGCCCTTGTCATTGAGGGTATACGCTGTTTCCTGGTAATCATCGACTCCCATAGCCAACAGAGATTCTGATACGGCAGGGAGCGGAAACTGAAAGATAATATTAGTCCGGGCAGGCTGAAAAAGAGGAATTGTCACGCGGACGATCAGGACCAGAATGGCAATAACACTGGCGATAACCAGTAAGCCACCCAAGGTAATAATCCGGGTAGCAATACGATCCTGAAGGCGGACTTTTTGAATGAACTGCGTATCAAGTTTCTGCATGGAATTCTCGTTTCATTGGCACGAACATGACTGAAGAAAGGAACAGGAAGAGGATTCAGGAAGAAAAGTTTAATAAATACCATTTCTCCACGTTGCCCTCTCCCTGTTCCTTTTTCAATTAATTGAGTTTCGCCAGCTCTTTGGCAACAACCTCAGAGGGCAGCGGTAAATAGCCGTCTTTCACCACAATTTCCTGACCCTCTTTGGAAAGAACAAACTTGAGAAACTCCGCAGTCACTGCCGGTAATGGCTTGTTGGGTTCCTTGGCAACATAGATATACAGGGTCCGTGACAGGGGATACTTTCCGGAAAGAACATTCTCATAATTAGGCTCGGCAGCAGCTTCACCCTGTTTGGCGCTCAAAGCGATCGCCTTCACCCCTGAGGTTTTATAGCCAATCCCTGAATAGCCGATACCTGAACGATTTTCGGTAACGCCCATAACCACAGAGGCGGATCCTGGCTGCTCTTTAACGGTATCCTTATAATCCCCTTTTGACATGGCATGTTCTTTAAAGAAACCATAGGTGCCGGAGGCAGAGTTACGACCAAACAGACTAATAGGCAGATCCTTCCACTCACCGGTCAGTCCCAGCTGTCCCCAGGTCAGGTAATCCTCGGCGATTCCACCCTTATGAGTCTTAGAGAAAATAGCATCAACCTGAGGGAGAGAAAGAGACTTGATAGGGTTGTCCTTATTAACAAAGACAGCCAGAGAATCCAAGGCCACACCAATACGGGTTGGTTTATAGCCATACTTGCTGACAAAGGCATCTACCTCCTCGTTCTTCATCTGCCTGGACATGGGGCCCAACTGGGCAGTCCCGGCGATCAGAGCCGGCGGCGCAGTACTTGAGCCTTTGCCTTCGATCTGGATACGGACATTGGGATACTCCTTGCGGAATGACTCCGCCCAGAAGGTCATCAGATTGTTTAAGGTATCAGAACCGATACTGTCCACGTTACCAGACACACCACTGGTCTTCTGGTAGGGGGCAATCTTGGGGTCGACATCGACACCGGCCAATGCGCTCGTGGTGGCCACTGCCACCAGACACCCTGCAACCATAGCCTTCTTTACGGCCTTTCCTATTAAACTTTTATGCATCTTCATTTTTGCATCTCCTTAAACAAGAGTTTAGTGGCTTATACCCGGAGGGTCCTTGCCGGTAAGTGATGCTGCCTATAATGCCCCCCTGTTGTTAGGATTTGATTAGGATTTCGTTAGGAGATGAACAGGGCTTCAACGCCTCATCGCCCCTTCAATTTTCCAGCTGATCACCATAACAAACAATTAACGATTCCCTAACATCAGAGCAACCCTATCCTAATAATGCCCGGCTATTCTCACCGCATCATTCAGAGTCCGAAAATGAATGTGGATCGATGAGTAAATCAACGCCCGACGGGGGCCAATGGTAAGTGATGAACATTAGAGAACAAAATTGCAATACGGTTTTAAACAGTAATGCCGTCATCGGGATGGCAAAAACGGCACAAGGTTCTGGTTATTTAGTAACGGCACCTCAATATTTATGGAGAAAGGAGAAATAAACATGAAAAAAGTATTTTCAACGGCAGCTGCCCTCGGCCTCTGCCTCTACCTACCCGCCGCCGCTCTGGCCGGCGGAAGCCAAACCACTGATGAAATTTTACGGGAACTTCATGACTTGCGGGAAATCGTTTCATCCCAGCAGGCGGAAATAGATATGCTCAAAGAGCAGAAAACTGCCGTTCCTGCCGAAGACATGGAATATCTGAAGACCAAGGTTACTGCCCAACAGGAGCATATTGATGCGATCGAGGCGAAAAAAGGCTTTGTCATGGCCGACAATAAGCTCATCGACCAGATTACCCTCAAGGGTGATATGCGTGTCCGCTATGAGATGCGCGACAAGGAATACAAGGATGGCAAGGGAACTGATATTACCCGCGAGCGCTTCCGTACCCGTTTTCGCCTGGGAGGTGTCTGGGAGAATAAGGAAGAAAACTGGCAGGTGGGTGCAGGTCTTGCCACCGGTGGTGATGATCCAACCAGCACCAATGATACCTGGAGTGAGAATAAACCCTTTGAAACCGGCAATATCAATCTTGATTATGCCTATGCGAAACATACCTGGAATGATTTCAGCATGACCCTGGGTCAGCACCAAAATCCCTATAAATCCTCCTGGGTTTTCTGGGATGGCGATGTCCGTCTTGCCGGGTTGACCCTGGCCTATGGCCAGAAAGAAGGCGTTTTTGCCACGGGCGGCGCCTATGGTGCCAAACTGGTGCAGGATGATGACACTGCCATGCTCTATATGGGACAGGTCGGCTACAAGGGCACGTTCAGCAAGAAAGGTAAGTTCACGGTTGCCACCGGCTATCAAAAGTACGGGGATGAACTGTTCAACGATGCTGCGGTTGCCGACTTTAAGCTTGATAGTGTGGACCCCAATGTCTACGAGTTGAGTATCGGCGACATCTATGGCGATATAAGCTTTCCGGCCGGACCGGCAAAAATTAAACTCTATGGTCAGACCTGGATGAACTTTGGCGCCGATGGTCAGATTGGCCAGAGCCAGGCCGGCCACAGCTTCACGCAGACCCCTGGAGACAATGATCTGGGTTGGGTTCTTGGAGCAGAGGCCAAGATTAATGACTTCAAAGTGGGCTATGCCTACTCCATGGTCGAAGCCGACTCCCTTTTTGGCTACCTCTCAGATTCTGATTTTGGCGATGGCCTCTCCAAAACAAATAAGAAAGGACACAGAGTCCAGCTGGGCTACAGCCTGAGTAAAAACTGGTCCACTGATTTTACCTATCTCAACTTCAAGCGCCTTGAAGACTACGCATCGGCCAAAGAAGATCAGGTCAGCATCTATCAGGTTGACGTCAGTTATAAATTTTAATCGGCACAACTTCTCCTGATATATCGAGCAGGGTGAGGTGAGTTCAAGTCTCACCTCACCCTCTCTCACAGAACCTTAACTCCGCACCTTCTCTCCTGATTATTTTCCTTCCAAAAAATCCAGGCGTTATCACACCAAGATCAAAAAGACCGCACTGCTTTTCTTTTATTCAGATCTCAACTCCCTTCTCTCCCTATATTGAAAAATAACCCCTTTCTAATCTCACCCTAATAGAGAGCTGCTACATTTCTTTTTCATAAACGTGCAACCACACAGTTGCCCAAAGCAACTGTAAAGATTGGAGCAACGTAACAACAGAAAGAGCTGTAATGAAGTGGTCAGATCGTCGTACTACCCTTGCCCATCCATCCGTAGAGCACGGCAAACACTTGACCATCCATGGCCTGCAAAAGGGAATGGTTCTTTCGTAACGGCTTTTAAAATTCGACTCGTGGAGGAAGAGTATGCACTGTCAATATCTCTCTTGTTATACCCCTGCCAACAATACCTGGTCTGTAGCCAGTTGTTCGTTCAAGGGAGCACCTTATATCCCAAGCGTGCAGGAGCTGGAAAAGTACTGCAAGGCCAGCCGAGAGCAGCAATGTCCTGCATTTGTTCAACCTCTTCCGCCTGTGCATGATGAATGTTTCAGCCCGGAGTTGGAAATGATAGCTCTGGCTCAGTATCGTTAGCAGGACGGATACACTTGTATTCTCTGGTGTTCGATCTCTCTCCCCTATGCTTCCGAGTAATCTTGAATATTGCAAGAGGTATAAAACGATGTTCTTAAAATCATCTATTCTTGAAAAAAATGTGCAGACAACGGTGTCGCGGGAGTTGCTGTTCCATCTGCTCGACACCAATAACCTTACCTCCTGGTTTCAACCGATATTTTCCCGGCAAAACGGTGCGATATACGGTTATGAGGCCCTGACCAGAGTTCGGGAAGGAGTTGCTCCCCATTTTGATATCTCCAAACTGTTTGCCAAGGCCCAAGCCGAAGGTATTATTGCCAGCCTGGACATGCAATGCCGTGAAAATGCCTTTTGCCGGGCGGCAGAATTGGGATTCATACAAAAAAACGCCTATCTTTATGTAAACATCTGCCCCGGCACTCTCATCCACTCAGACCACCGGGGAGGGGTTACCGATCGTCTGGCCGAGGACTGCGGTATCCCCAAAGACAGGATTGTCCTGGAGATCACCGAGCAAGAGGCCATCAAGAACTATGACCTGTTCCAACGGTCCATTGATCATTACCGCAAACGTGGCTACAAAATTGCCATTGACGATTTCGGCGTTGGCTACGGCGGACTGAAGATGCTCTCCATTGTTCAACCTGACTATGTCAAGATTGACCGCCATTTCATCGATGAGCTCGATCGTTTTCCCTTTAAATATAATCTGGTGGATGCCATGGCCACAGTCTGCCATAAGCTTGGTATCATGGTTATTGCCGAGGGAATTGAGCGCCCGGAAGAGATGGAGATTGTTTCGCGTTTCGGTATTGAACTGTTCCAGGGCTATTATCTTGAGCGTCCAGGACCAGGGTTATCGGATGCCAGTGTCGATATCCCTGGTCAGCAGAGTGATGTTTATGAGTGCACCGATTCAGTAGTTTCCTCCTGCGTGATCGGCAGTATCTGCCGCTATGTGGAGCCCCTGGCCCCTACCGACTCGGTGATGGCGGCATTCAAGCGTTTTCATGACAACACCAATCTGCAGGGAATAGCTGTGGTCGCAGAAGAGCGGGTGATGGGCATGTTGCCCCGCATGCGATTTCTGGAACAACATTTGATCGGACCGCACGGCTTTGGCTATGCCCTCTGCCAGCACCGGATGATCAAGGACGTACAGGAACCAGATTTTCTGCTGGTGGAGGCCTCGACCCCGGTGGAAGAGGTCGTTCGGCTGATTCAGGGACGACGCGGAGTCTCTTTGTATGATGATCTCTGTGTGAGTAAACATGGCAAATATATAGGTACAGTTGCCATTGCGGCCTTGCTCGATGCCATTACCCAAAAAAGCATCCAGTTGGCCAAAGGGGCCAGTCCACTTACCGGTCTGCCCGGCAATGAGTTTATCCAACGCACCGTGGCCCGTCTCATCGAACAAAGGGTGACCTTTGATGTTTGTTATATCGACATCGATGATTTCAAGCCCTACAACGACTACTACGGCTTTGAAAAAGGTGACATGGCCATCAAAGGAATTGCCCAGCTCATTGTGGATGTGGTGCAACCGGACGGCCATAACGATCAATTCCGCTTTGTCGGCCATATCGGAGGCGATGACTTTATAATCATCAGCCGGCCGCACGCCTCCTTATCGCTCTGTGAACAGATCATTAACAGGCTGCAACACCTGTTGCCAAATTTTCATGGTGAAAAGGAATTTGAGAATGGCTGTTACCAAGCCATGGACCGGCAGGGTAAGGTGCGTTGTTTTTCTCTCCTCTCATTATCGATTGGGATCGTCAGCACAGAAGAGTGTGCGGTGAATTCCTACGCAGAATTGGCCTATCTTGCCACGGGAGTGAAACGAGCTGCCAAGCAGCTACATGGATCAGCCATTGTCAGCAACAGAAGAATGACAGCGCAAGCAGAGTTACCATCTCTTGCTGCTTAATAGATAATGGATCTCTGCTGAATTGTTAATATTGAACATGACTTGTTTTGACAGTTGCCGGAAGCTGGGAGAATACCCAGAGTTTTTTTGGTGAGGGAATAGATATGCAGATCGGTATTCGTAAAAAGTTGATTCTGTCGTTTCTGGGAATTGCCGTAATTGGCCTGGTCAGCGGCGCCTTTGGTTATTATGGAGTCTCGGTCGGTGAAAAAGCCATCCATGAAATCGGCAGTATCCGTTTGCCAGGTGTGGAAAATCTCCTGGTTATTGCACGGGAAGCGGAAAACATTCGTGGCAATCTGCTCACCCTCAGTATTGCCGGCCTTGATGAAAATACCCGCATGCATCAATATGCCAAGATAAATGAGGCCCGTTCCCGTGCCCGGTCCGCCTGGAACGTTTATGCAGCTCTACCGCACAGCGAGGAAGAGGCCCGTCTCTGGAAACAGTTTTCCCCGACGTGGACGGCCTGGCATCAGGCCAATGAGCAATATCTTGACCTGAATCACCGTATTGACGAAATCGGTATCGCTGATCCCGAGTCGCTCGGCCGCCTGTTCGAACAGTTCATTAAAGACCATTATGTGTTGGCGCAGCGTCTTGCGGAAATACTTCTTCTCAATTCCTCTTCATTCGAGGAGGTGAAGATCCCGCCGCCTGTAATCTCGGACAATGGATGCCTACTTTTACCACAAAAAATCCTGATCTGCTCACAGCCTTGGGTCGAATCAAGGCGCATCATGTCCGCTTCCATGAGCTTGTCCATACGATCAAAGATCTGATGAAGGAAGGCAAGCGCGAAGAGGCTATCGTACTGTATCAAAAAGATCTGATTCATCTTATGCAGGAAAATATCTTCATGTACCTCAAGACCATGTTGTATGTCGCCAAGGATTCTATTGCCCTGGTCAATGAGGGGAAAGAGCTGCTGAATGTCTCAAGGGAACGCCAGGAGATTACACTTTCCTTGCTGGAGAAGATTGTTTCTCTCAACCGGGAGGTTGCAGTAAACGTCTCTCAACAGGCGGATGTGCAAATAACCTTGTTTAAACTGCTGACCCTGATTGCCGTTGTCTCGGGAATGGTTTTGTCTGTCGTCTTTGGTCTCCTCAGCAGTCACAGCATTGCCAGGCCCTTGCGCAGAGTCGCTGCCCATCTCCAAATGATGGCTCAGGGTGATTTTTCATTTGAGGTGCATGAGAAAGATTGTCTGCGTCGCGATGAAATCGGCCACCTTTCACAAGCTGCTGAAGCCCTTACTGGCAGCATGTGTGCCATCATTGGCAATATCAATAATGGCATTGGCACACTGACTGCCGCATCCTCTGATTTGGCACATATTTCTGATGAGATG
The DNA here is from genome assembly GCA_028697885.1 of Desulfocapsaceae bacterium. Lineage (GTDB taxonomy): Bacteria > Desulfobacterota > Desulfobulbia > Desulfobulbales > Desulfocapsaceae > UBA2270. Next base: position 37,368 of record JAQVER010000022.1, on the reverse strand, counting down.
AAAGTAAATGTCTCCAATATATCCGGCCGGACGATAAGCGTGGCTGCGGCAGCGGAAGAGTCCAGTGTCAATTCCAACTCTGTGGCCGCTGGCATGGAGCAGGCAACAAGCAATCTCACCACGGTGGCTACGGCCACTGAACAGATGAGTGCCACCATACTGGAGATTGCCGGTAACGCGGAGCAGGTGTGTGTCATCAGCGATGAGGCTGCACGGCAGGCGGATGGTGTTACCGCCATGATGAAACAACTCGGTCTAGCTGCTCAACAGATCGGAAAAGTTACCGAAACGATAACGACTATTTCCGAGCAGACGAATCTGTTGGCCCTGAATGCCACTATTGAGGCTGCCCGTGCCGGAGAGGCCGGTAGGGGTTTTGCGGTGGTGGCCAGTGAGATCAAAGAACTGTCGCGTCAGACCTCAGCCGCTACCAAGGACATTCGTGGTCGGATTGATGGTATCCAGTCTTCAACCAATATGGCTATAGTCGATATTGACCGGATTACCGGAGTGATCAAGACCGTCAATGAAATCGTTCCCCAGATGGCTGCGGCCATCGAAGAACAATCAGTGGTGACTCGCGACGTGGCTCTCAACATTGCTCGCGTAAGCACAGGGGTCACTGACAGCAATGAGCAGGTCATGCAGACAGCACTTGTGTCGGCTGATATTGCCGGTGACATTGCCACCATCAGCGAGACGGTTTCCGGAATCAAAACTGAGAGTGACCAGGTTCAACAAAGCGCCACTGAGATGTTGACCCTGGCCGGACAACTGAAGACTATGGTTGCTGACTTTAAGATGTGTAAGGAAGAATCAGTGGCTTTGGAAGATCCTGAGCCCAACATCGATTCTTTTATGATTAGAAATAATACGAAGAAGATGGGTGGTTTTATTGATATGACGCCGGCGACCGCATGAGCAAAAATCCTGAATCCGTATGAAATATAACCAACACCTCTTCTCCCAATGCACCCGAGAGACAGCTGGTCTGCAAAACAGACAGGGTTGTCCCATTTTATGGTTCTCTCTATTAGCCCGGCCGCAAAATATTCTCACCCTCTTACCATCCCTCCTGTAACCTGCGTCCGGTATAAACCATCTCCCTCCTAACTCCGTCACGAATCATAACCAGCCTCCTTTCTCCTTTTCCAGATGCACCCTGAAGGATTTTCCTGAAATAATTACCAGGAACAAGTTACCTCATTGATATGAATGGAGATAAAGTAAATTTCCGCCACTCATCTGTAGGGTACACTGCAGAGACCATACTCGACGATGGCCTATGTGATCATGTACACAACACATCGTGAAACTATTTGCAATTTAGTAGCTTTGATTACATACTAAAATAAATTGATCCACAGGCAGGACAGTGAAAGCTATAAGGCCACCTCATCTTGACCAATGCTTTTGCTCATGATTGCCCCGTGCCGTAACAATTTCGCCACGCGGCTGAAGGGTATACCTGCAATCCTGCAATGGTCAAGAGATGATCTCTTTTGATTTATCAATTCGATTTTATAAACGTAGTTAGCATATAAGGATGAGGCCAATTTTTATATAGAGCCATAAAAATGAAGGTGTAATTAACCCTTGAAAAGAGCCCAATGGGAGCAGGTGGTTAGTGATCTAAGAGTGAGTTTGAAGAAAAAACTAAATCTTTTGGAGAAAGGAGAAGAAAACATGAAAAAGATATTATCCTCGGCAGCCGCCCTCGGCTGCTTCCTGTATCTGCCCGCAGCCGCTTTGGCCGGCGGCACTCCGAGCAATGAGGAAATTTTACGGGAACTTCAGGAATTGCGCGCAATCGTTTTGTCTCAACAGGCGGAAATCGACATGCTCAAAGAGCAGAAAGCTGCCGCTCCTGCTGAAGACATGGAGCATCTGAAGGCCAAGGTTACGGCCCAACAGGAACACATTGATGCCCTTGAAGCGAAAAAAGGCTTTGTTGTTGCCGACAATAAACTCATCGACCAGATCACCCTCAAGGGCGACCTCCGCGTTCGTTACGAGATGCGCGACAGACAATACAAGGCTGGAATGGGAACAGATCTCACCCGCGAGCGATTCCGTACCCGTTTTCGCCTGGGCGGTGTCTGGGAGAATAAAGACGAAAACTTGCAGGTGGGCGCCGGTCTTGCCACCGGCAGCGACGAACCCACCAGCACTAATGACACCTGGAGTGACACCAAGCCTTTTAAAACCGGCGACATCCGTCTTGACTATGCTTATGCAAAACATAAATGGAATGATGTCAGCGTGATCTTGGGTCAGCACCAAAATCCCTACAAAACCTCCTGGGTTCTCTGGGATAGCGATGTCCGCCTTGCCGGCCTGACTCTCGCCTATGGCCAGGAAGAAGGCCTGTTTGCCACGGTCGGCGCCTATGGAGCCAAATTGGTGCAGGATGATGACACCGCTATGCTCTATATGGGACAGGTCGGCTACAAGGGCAAGTTCAGCGAAAAAGGCTCGTTCACGCTTGCCACCGGCTATCAAGCCTACGACAATAAACTATTCGACGATGCGGCGGCGGCTGATTTTGGGCTTGGCAGTATTGATCCCAATGCCTATGACCTGAACATCGGCGACATCTATGGTGATATCAGTTTTCCGGCCGGGCCGGCAAAAATCAAACTGTATGGTCAGACCTGGATGAACTTTGGCGCCGATGGCCAGATTGGCCAGAGCCAGGCGGGCAGTAGTTTTACACAGACCCCTGGTGATAATGACCTGGGTTGGGTTCTTGGTGCCGAGGCCAAAATCAATGACTTCAAACTGGGTTACGCCTACTCCATGGTCGAAGCCGACTCCCTGTTTGGCTACCTTGCAGATTCTGATTTTGGCGATGGCCTCTCCAAAACAAATAAGAAAGGACACAGGGTGCTGCTTGGCTACAGTCTGACCAAAAACTGGTCCACAGACCTTACCTTTCTCAACTACGAGCGTCTTGAAGATTATGCAGCGGCCAAGGAAGATCAGGTCAATATCTATCGGATTGACGTCCTCTATAAATTTTAATCAACCCTGCTTCTCCTGATACACAAATTGAGTCCTGTCTGCAAAACAGACAGGACTCAATTTGTGTACGGCCTCCCCATGTATCATTGCTCAACACATTTGAATACTTATCTTGACCAGGTCATGTTATTTTTTTGATCCTGAGGAACCCACCCTCAATACCGAAGGAGCAGAGATACACTCCTACCCCTTCCCTTTACAGAATCCTGCAATTACACTGCTCTGCTCGGCATTCATTTGGTCATATACACAACAACTCACGATACTATTTGCAATTTACGAAAGATTAATGACATACTATAAGTTAAATTCTGTCGACAAATGCAGCCAACACTTTTGACGAGACCTGCCAAGCCGTGTCCACCCAAAGATTGTGACCGTTGATGAGCTTTGCTCTGATGGCTAAAGGCTCCGATCATAAATCTTAGCTCTATGGACCGACACAAAGGAGTGGATGTTACGCAATGATTCAAAAATTTCTACGAGATATACTGGATCATCATCTCCCCCATGGAAATCTTATCCATATGTTGACCGCTGCGCTTGTTGGTGCCGGCACCGGTCTGGCTGCAGTTTTTTTTATCAGGCTCATTGTTTTTATTCAGCTCATTGCCTTTACGAAGGCGGAATTTTTTTCTTCACTGCTGGGCTATGGGGCGTTTATTTTTGTTCCGGTCATCGGGGGCCTGGTGGTGGGACCCATTGTCGCTTTCTGGGCGGCTGAAGCCAAAGGGCATGGCGTTCCCGAAGTGATGCAGGCCCTGGTTTTACGCGGTGGCCGCATCCGGCCCCGGGTTGTTCTGGCAAAAATCATGGCCTCGGCAATCTGTATTGGCACTGGCGGCTCAGCAGGCCGTGAAGGACCTATTATTCAAGTGGGATCCGCCCTGGGTTCCATGGCCGGGCAATTACTTCATCTGTCAAATGAGCAGATAAAAAATCTGGTGGCCTGCGGTGCCGCCGCCGGTATTGCTGCCACTTTCAATGCCCCCATCGCCGGAGTGGCCTTTGCTTCCGAGGTTTTAATGACCGAGATGCAGGTCAGCATGTTCGGAAACGTGGCAATCGCCTCGGTCGCCGCCAGTATTGTCAGCCGGGTTTATCTGGGGGCCAGGCCGGCCTTTGATCTGCCGAGCTACGTGCTGAACTCGCCCTGGGAAATTTTGTTGTATGTGGTCCTGGGATTGCTCGCCGCTCTGGTGGGCATCATGTTTACCCGGATGTTGAACTTTTCTGAAACTCTCTTCGATAACTGGAAAGTACCACTGGTCTTTAAACCGGCAATCGGGGCTCTGTTGTTAGGCATTCTGGGATTTACGTATCTGCGCCTCGGCGGAGCTATCTATAATAATGCCGAGGATTTTCGTCTCGGCATGCCCTTGATTGAAAACATCCCCCATGTTTTCGGTACCGGTTTCACCTTTATTGAAAAAGTGCTGCAGGGTAAAGAGTCTTTTCTGCTCCTTTTTCTCCTTATCTTCTTAAAACCACTGGCCACCTCTTTCACCTTGGGCTCCGGCAATTCCGGGGGTGTTTTTGCGCCTTCACTTTTTACCGGCGCCATGCTCGGCGGCGCTTTCGGCTTTACCGTCAAGGCCATTTTCCCGGAGATTGCGGGAGGGGTGGGGGCCTATGCACTGGTCGGCATGGCGGCCGTTTTCGCGGCTGCTGCCCACGCACCCTTTACTTCCATGTTGATCGTTTTTGAGATGAGCAACGATTACCATATGATTCTACCCCTTATGGCCACTGCCATGGTGGCCTCCACTTTTTCCCAATGGCTGCATCCGGAATCAATTTACACCCTGAAGCTGAGCAAAAGAGGGGTGCGTTTGGAAACGGGCAGGGATCTTGATGTGATGCAGGGCGTGAATGTTGAAGAGGTTATGGCCCATTGCCCGGTCACTGTCCATAAAGACCAGTCCGTCGCTGAGCTGTATGCAGCCTTTCAGGAAACGAACCTGCGAGGTTTTCCTGTTATGTCCGGTGATGAAGATCTTTATGGCGTAGTAACGCTCCAGGATATGGAACGAACCCTCTCCGAACATGATAATATCCGGGAGCTTAAAACGGGAGATATTGCAACGACGAATCCGGTCACGGTTTTCCCCGATGAACCTGTATGGACGGCAATTCGCAAAATGGCGCCCCGTGATCTGGCTCGTTTACCGGTAGTTTCACGCCATGCCCCCACTAAACTGGTTGGCCTCATCAGTCGCAGTGAAATTTTACGGGCCTATGAGGTCGGACTGATGAGAAGGCAGCATAGCCAGCTCGTCCAGGACCGCATGGCATTAAGAAAGATGGTGGATATCAAATTTATAGAAATCAGGATACTGAAAGATAACCCGCTCGTCGGCAAGAGTGTGGCTGATTTGCAGCTTCCGCATGGAATGAATATGGTTTCCATTGAGAGAAAAGACGGGACTGTATATATACCCCACGGCGGCACAAAAATTGAGGCGGGCGATCGAATCACACTTCTCGTCCGGCTTACCAGAATGACGAGGTAAAAAAGATTTTCGAGGAACCCAATGAGTAACGATCATGCAAAAAATACCAGTTAATTTCTCATAAAGTCCACCAGAGACATGTTTCGAAGAGTCGTATATCACGCTTACAATTAACAATCCGACCTGGTTTTACGCACTAACTTAACCAACCTGTCTGTTTTCGACAGATCTTTCTTTTAAAACCTCCTGAACTGAGGATATCCTTGAGAGAAGGTGAAAGATGTTGACTCCCAACCTACCGTATTGTAATCCTTTTATAATGGCTTATATTACTAATAATATTCGCTAAGATGTCCTCACCGTCCACCTTTAACCAGAATCCCCTTTAATGGAACAGGAAATTCGGATACCTGACACACTACGACCCTTCTCAGACGCCTTGCAGCGTTCCATACAAGAGCATGAACAGATCCGATTTGATTTTCGCAGAGATTCCCTGCTCAAGGCCTTTGTCGACGTCATCCACGATGACCATTCACTCAAATATTTTTTCCAGGTCAGTGTCACCGCCCCCCTTCTGTTAGGCGGTTTGCAGGCCCGATTCTATCTTTATGAGAAGAAAACGGGCCGGTTCCTCTGTGTTTGTGACAGTGAAAACGGTCTGCTCGATCCTCCCCATCCTGCCGGTTCCGACCTGCCACCTGACAACCGTGAAGTTCAGGAATATGGTGATCAGCTTTTTTACCCTCTTTATCCCCGTACCGATACCACACAACAGAAAATCCAGGTCTGGCACGCCGGTCAGGAAATATATGACCCGGATCCCTATTTTGCCAGCCACTCCCTGCTTGGCCTCTATGCTCTCTCCCCCCTGACGCAAATCAGTGACGAGGACAGGGACTTTTTCCAAATTCTCAGCCGCTGGATCGGTAACAAGCTCAACAACCGTCTCATTGCCAAGCGACATCTGGAGCACCTGAAATTCATCAATGACCTGGGTAGAGATATCGGTCATAATATTATTATCCCCAACATGTACCTTAAATATCTGCTGCGCCAGATGAAAAAACAGATAGAGGCTCTTAAAGAGCTAGAACAGGAAACAAAAACCTTGGCCGCCAACGATGTGAGCACTAGAGAATACGTGAGCCTCCTTGACAGCTGCCGGGAAAAGCGACAAGCACTGGAACAAACACACCGCGACCTGCTCAAACATCACAATCAAATCACCCTGTTTCAGGAAAGCCTGTTTCGGAAACAGCATTTCAGCGAAGGCCATCTGGTCCTGCAGCCAACCAGCAGTTTTGTTGAACGGGATATCATCCTGCCCCAGCTTGATCTGTATGAGAAAAAGCTTGAACGGCAGGGCATCACCATTGACAAACCAACCGATCTCAACACCCAGAAGTTTCCGTTAATGGTGGACATTGGCCTCCTTTCCCAAGTCTACGCCAACCTCTTTTCCAATGCTGTCAATTACACCGCAGAGATTATCGACCATCGGGGGCTACCACGCAAAGCGCTGGCCTATGGTGCTGAAGAGGTCAACGATTTCCCTGAACCCGGGCACCGGGGAATCAAGTTTAATGTCTTTACCACCGGACCGGCCCTGTCTGCATCTGAACAACGGGCGATCTTTGAAGAAGGGATCCGGGCAAAAAACAGCCAGGAGATTGAGGGTTCCGGTCACGGCCTGAACTTTATCCGCCGGGTTATTGAGGTTCATGGCGGCAGAGTCGGCTGTGAGGCGACAGATGAGGGCAATAATTTCTATTTCATTCTGCCGCTTCCCGAGATAGAGCAGCAGGAAAACGAGTCGGACCAGGCATGACAAGTTGACAAACAAACAGCATTGGAATATTCCTCACATGAGGTCTGTTCACTCACTCAATGATCTGCAATAACATAATGCTGGGAGTATTTCGCCCCCGTGTATTGCTATCTCCTTGTGGATTGCTTGTGAATAATGAGAGTTAACAAAGGATAAGCTTTGTCTTGCTCTTTGGAAGTTTGATACAAATTTATAAAAAACATGGTCCGCGCAGCCGATGAATAAAAAACTTACGACAGGATCAATCCTCCTCCTCTTTACACTATTCTGTCTTGCTCCCCCGGCATTTTCTGCCCCCATGGAGGTCTTTGTCTCCATCCCCCCACAAAAATGGCTCAGTGACCAGCTAGGAGGTCCACACGTGACCACTCATGTTCTGGTCGACAAAGGGCAGGATCCTCACACCTATGAACCCACTCCGAAACAGATAACCGCCCTGTGCCAGGCAAAGATCTATTTTACCCTTGATCTTGATTTTGAAAGACAGATCCTTCCCCGAGTTGAGAAAACAGTCCCCAACCTGCACATAATTGATACGGCAGACGCCATTCCTAAGATTACCATCTCCGAAACTGAACAGAACGATCATCATGGGAGTACAAACGAGGAACAGCATCACCATGAAGGTCTTGATCCCCACGTCTGGCTCTCACCCCCGAACCTGAAAATTATGGCTGCGGAGATGGCCAGGGCCATGACAAGCTACGATCCTGCCAATAAATCAAATTATGAAAAAAATCTGCTGACGGTAATCGGAATTCTTGACAAGCTGCATCAAAATATCAAAGACGAACTGGCCTCTTTTCAAGGTGCATCCTTTTATGTCTTTCACCCGGCCTTTGGCTACTTTGCTCATACCTATCATCTACGACAGGAAGCCATTGAAACCGGCGGTAAATCCCCAACCCCGAGACAGCTCTCTGCCCTGATTACCCAGGCCAGAGCAAACAAGGCACACGTGATCTTCGTCCAACCCCAGTTTGACCCCAAAAGTGCCGCTGCCATAGCCAAAGCCATTGACGGTGAAGTTGTACCCCTTGATCCCCTGGCCGAAGATGTGATCGGCAATCTAGAAATTATGGCCCAAAAGCTCAAAACGGCATTGAGCAGCAGATAAATTTTTTAAAATTATACACCCATTTTCATTAACGCACTCTTCAACTTTCAACCAAAACACTCACTGTGGATATTCTCATTGCCAGACAACCCATCTTTGACTTCAATCGCAGGCTTTTTGCTTATGAGCTGCTTTTTCGCGGAACCGAAGGGCATGACATCGATCACTTAGAGGGGGATAGGGCGACCACCAGTCTCCTGTCTGCCACCTTTCTGACTGAGGGTATTGACCGAATTTCAGGATTTAAACCCTGCTTTATAAATTTCACCACCGATCTGCTGCTCAAGAATCTCCCGGCATCTTTTCCCAGCAGCAAGATTGTCATTGAGATCCTTGAGGATGTCATACCAAGCCCGGAGGTTATAAGCATCTGTCGAGCCTTATCCAAGCAAGGATATACTCTTGCTCTCGATGACTTTGTTTATGACCGAAGGCTGGAACCACTTATCGAAATCGCTGATATCATTAAAATAGATATCATAGGGACCCCACTGGACACCATTCACAAGACACTGTACCGCTTATCACACCATGACAAAATAAAATTGCTGGCCGAAAAAGTAGAAACCTATGCTGAATATGAAAAAGCCATGAAGCTGGGATTCACTTATTTTCAAGGGTATTTTTTCAGCAAACCGGAAGTAATGAATATAAAGGAACTGACTACGGCCAAGATCAATCTGCTGCGTCTTCTGGCCGAAGTGAACTCAGAGACTACGTCCGTCTCCCGCTTAACCGAGATCATTTCCCACGATGTAGCCATCAGTTATAAACTGTTACGCTTTCTCAACTCTGCCTGGTTTTACCGGTTAACAAAAATAGAATCCATCAGCCATGCCATTGCCTATCTCGGCGATCATGAGCTTAGACGCTTTCTCATGCTGATGATTATCTCCGAGATGGCCACAAAAAAACCTCAGGAACTGGTGCGCCTCGCCATTGTCAGGGCACAATTCTGTGAGCTGTTAGCGACGGCAAGCGGTAAGTTCGGCAAACAGAATAATTTATTTTTGCTGGGACTTTTCTCCCTGATTGATGCAATGCTGGATGCACCGATGGAAGATCTTATGAAAGAACTGCCCATTGATGGGCAGATCAAAGAGGCCTTGATTACACAAAGCGGCCCCTTAATGCCCTATCTGGATGCTGTCATCACCTATGAAAGAAAAAAGGCCAAGGAGTGTATTCAGGCCCTCGTCAAAATTGGTGTTGCCAGAAAAGATGTCTATGAACTTTATCTGCAATCATTGGAGTTTGCGCAAGCGCTGACCGATGCCCCGTAAAACCCTCCTCTACCATTTATTGGTGAGTGACAGTTTTGCAAACCCAGCCCCCGAGGCCAAACATGCATCCTCCAAATCATCTCAGCATCCCTTTTAGACATTGACCGGAAGATGAATGGTAAAGATGCTGCCCTTGCCCGGACTGCTCTCCACAGTGATGTTGCCATGATGGGCCGCAACGATATGTTTGACAATGGAAAGTCCCAGACCTGTCCCCCCCATCTTGGCACTGCGCGCCTTGTCAACCCGGTAAAAACGTTCAAAGATCCGGGAGATATCCTGCTGGGCAATTCCAACCCCATTGTCACTGATCCGGATTAACACCTCCTTCACATTTCTTTCGGCCTCCACTCTGATCTTACTGCCTTTGCCGCTGTATTTAACCGCATTATCCAACAGATTGACCACGGCCTGTTCCAGTAGAGCGGGATTGATTCTGGCAGTAACCTCTTCCGCACAGACCAGACTTATCACCATATTTTCCTCTTCGGCGCGCGCGCTGCAGCTCTGAATCGCCGATTGCAGTATCTCTGCCACCGGTGACTCCTGCAGGACTATTTCCTCACGCCTGGCCTCCTGTTCAACACGGGAAAGGGCCAGCAGGTCTTCGACAATCGTATGCAGACGTGAGGCCTGTTTGGAGATAATTTCGACAAAACGGCGGGCATCTTCTGGATCGTCGAGGGCGCCATCAAGCAGGGTTTCAGCAAAACCCTCAATGGAGGTGATCGGTGTTTTCAGTTCATGGGAGACATTGGCCACAAAATCACGACGAATAGACTCCAGTCTACGCAGCTTCGTCACGTCATTGAGAACGATAAGGGCTCCGGCAATATGGCCTTGACGATCCTGCAAACGGGTACCATGGGCATAAAAAAATTTCTCCTGGCCATCCGCCCCCATCCGACTAGTGAACTCACCTTCAATCGGAGAGGCACAAGCCAGGGAATTCTTGACAAAATTCTGCAGATGGGTATTACGCACAGCCAGCAGGATACTTTTTCCCTTGATTTTCTCAAGATCGACATTGAGCAGTTTAGCGCCGGACTGATTTACATCAAGAATCCGCTCCTCAGTATCCACTGTGATCACTCCCTCAACCATACTGGCAAAAACTGCCTGTAATTGACTGTGCTGACGAATAATGGTCTGGATACGAATATTTAGCTGGGTCGCCATTTCATTCAGGGCACGGGCAAGGCTTGCCACCTCTTCTGCACCTTCTTCCCGCAATCGCACAACAAAATCCCCCCTGGCAAACCGTTCAGCCCCTGACCTCATCTGCTCCAGAGGTTTGCTGATCCGGCGGGCAATAAACCAGGCGACAAGGGCCGCAATCACCGCCACCATCAGACAACCCCAGACAATTTTCTGATAAATGGCTGCAAGCGCCCTTTCCATGGCAGTGACGGGGATTGCCGTACGAAGCACCCCTATCCTCTGCCCCTCATCCTGGAGAGGGATTGCCACATACATGAGATTTTCCTGCAAGGTCTGGCTAAAACGCACAGAGGGCACCATTTTTCCGGAAATTGCCGCTATGACCTCAGGGCGGTCACTGTGATTTTCCATCCGGAGAGGATCTTCGTCCGAGTCGGCAAGCACTTTGCCGTCAGGTCCAATGACTGTCAGTCTGGTGGCGGATTTTTCACCCGCCTCACGACAAAACGCTTCAAGAGCCGCTATTTCATTATGACTCAGGTAACCACCAACAGTAGTGGCCACAAGATGGGCCTGCGCCTCCAGACTGGTGGCAGTCTCACTCAATTGAAAAGAACGGATGGAGGATGTGCCGTACCAGGTAAAGACCAGGAGGGCCGTAATGGTAATCAGAAGCTGACTTGGATACAGCTGCCAGATAAGACGTTTATTGTGCATGGAAATCCTCTTCGTTGATTGAAGTTAAACAGCAGGCACCAACACAATAGTACGGGATTGTTAGAATATGATTAGTAAGGAAAAATAATTTTATTCGCTTCACTGAAACTGTTCAGTACGACACTCGGGATTCCGCTTGCCATACTGAACAGGTACTTCTCTTCTTATTCTTTCCAATCCGGACGGAGATAGAGCTCTGTCAGCTGCTTCCTGGCAACGGAAGCCGGGGCATCAGTGAGCGGACAAGTTGCCTTCTGAGTCTTGGGGAAGGCGATGACATCACGGATGGACTCACTGCCGGTGATCAGCATCATCAAGCGGTCAAGGCCAAAGGCTAATCCTCCATGAGGCGGAGCGCCAAGCTCAAGGGCCCGGAGAAGGAAGCCGAATTTATCCTGAGCCTCTTCTTCGCTGATGCCGAGCACAGAAAGCACCCGACTCTGCATGGCCCGCTGATGGATACGGATGGAGCCGCCGCCGATTTCCGTGCCATTTAATACCAGATCATAAGCCCGGCTGTACACCGCGCCCGGGTCGGTCTCCAGTTTATCCTCATCTTCTTCCTTGGGGGCGGTAAAAGGATGATGCAGGGCCTGATACCGTTTTTCCCGGGCGTCATACTCAACCAGAGGGAAATCTGTCACCCAGACAAAGTTGAAGCCACCACTTTTCAGCAGACCAAGACGCCGGGCCAACTCCAGACGCAGTTCTGCGAGCACCTGCAGGACTACCGCCTTGTTATCAGCGCCGAAGAAAAGGAGATCGCCCTCCTCAGCATTGAGTACCTGGCTCATGGCTGCCCGCTCCTCATCACTGAAGAACTTGGCAATGGGCGACTGCCACTCACCATCAGCCTTCATCTTCACCCAGGCCAAGCCCTTGGCCCCATACTGGGCTACGTATTCGGTAAGATCATCGAGATCCTTGCGGGAAAAGGTGGCGCAACCCTTGGCGTTAATGGCCCGTACGGTTCCGCCTTCATCAGCAATGGCGCGGAAGACCTTGAAACCACAGGTCCGGGCGATTTCAGTCAGATCGGTCAGTTCAAAGCCGAAACGGGTATCAGGGCGATCCGTACCAAAACGGCTGACCGCCTCGTCATAGGTAATCCGGCCAAAGGGCGGGGCCACATCCAGATCAAGAGTATCCTTGAAAAGTTTGGCAATCATTCCCTCTGTGATCTTAATAATCTGCTCCTCATCCACAAAGGAGAGCTCCATATCGATCTGGGTGAATTCCGGCTGTCGGTCAGCCCGCAGGTCTTCATCACGGAAGCACTTGACGATCTGGTAATAGCGATCCATGCCCGCCACCATCAACAGCTGTTTGAAGAGCTGCGGCGACTGGGGCAGGGCATAGAATTTCCCGGCATTGACCCGGCTGGGCACCAGATAATCTCGCGCCCCTTCCGGGGTGGAGCGGGTGAGCATGGGGGTCTCAACCTCAAGAAAGTCATTATCGTTGAGATAGGTACGGATGGCCTGCACCGCCTTATGCCGCATAATCAGTTTGTTGGCCATGGCTGGACGCCTGAGATCCAGATACCGATATTGCAGACGCAGGGTCTCAGAGACCTCAGATTCCTCATCGAGAGGAAAAGGCGGCGTCTCGCTGGTATTCAAAATCCGCAGTTCATCCACAATGATCTCGATTGCGCCGGTCTTCAACTTGGAATTTTCCATCCCGTCAAGCCGGGCGACAACCCTGCCACGCAAGGCAATCACCCACTCACTGCGTAACTGATGCGCCTTGGCATGCACCTCGGGATTGATCTCCGGATTAAAGACAACCTGGGTTAAGCCATGGCGATCACGCAGATCAATAAAGATTACGCCGCCATGATCACGCCGACGTAAAACCCAGCCCATGAGCACAACTTCCTCACCGACATTTCCCTTGCCAAGATCGTTGCAGGAGTGTGTCCTGCATAAATTTCCCATTGATTCCATGAGGTTCTGAACTAGAAGTAAAAGTTTTAAGAAATGATTCAGGTAGATAGGAAAGAATAACCTGAGTAGTTACAATTTCATGAAGATTTAAGCCACTGTTAAAAAATAACACGCCTTCCTGAATAACAAAAGGGCATAAAGAGCCGTAACGAAATAGCCTTAAGGACACAAGTTAGTAACGGCTCCTACGTTCAGGCAGATATCAATGCTACCAGAGTTTGTACTGTACTTGCCTCGTCCTGCAACAGGAGCTCCTGTTGCTCCTGGGTGGCCATGTTCCTGAGCACGGCCTTGCCTTCGGCAAGTTCATTCTCTCCAAGAATCAGAACATAAGGCACACCAAGCTTTCCCGCCTGTTTCATCTGACTCTTCAGGCTCCGGCCCTCAAGATCCATGACGACCCGCATGCCACCGGTACGCAAGGCATGGGTCAAACCAAAACCATAGCGTGACGATTGTTCGCCAAGTCCGGCCACAAAAAGGTCTACCCCTGAAGCTGTGAGCTCCGCCTCTTTCTGCTGCAACAGTAAGACAAGACGCTCCATGCCGAGGGCAAAACCAATCCCGGGTACCCCCCGCGGCCCGCCCAGTTGTTCGATCAGGCCATCATAACGCCCCCCAGCCCCGACTGCAGCCTGCGCGCCGAGATCACCGGTGATGAATTCAAAGGTGGTACGGGTATAATAATCAAGGCCGCGTACCATGAATTTATTCAGGCTATACTGCACGCCAAGTTGTTCAAGCCCCTCCTGCACGCCGCTCAAATGGTCAGCACAATCGGCACAGAGATGTTCCAGAAGAGAGGGAGCCTCCAGCACCTGTTCCCGGCACTTGGGATTTTTACAATCAAGAACCCGCAAAGGGTTTGTGGAACTCCGCCTTTTGCAGTCATCACAAAGCCCTTGGTGACGCTCATCAAGAAAGGCCAGAAGACTGGTACGGAACCCGGGGCGGCAGACTGGGCAGCCAAGAGAATTCATTTCCAGGCTCACCGACAGCCCCAGCTCAGCCAGCAGCATGGCACCCATGGCCATCATCTCAGCATCAACGCGCGGACTGGTTGATCCCAGCACCTCAACATCCATTTGATGAAATTGGCGTAGCCGGCCTTTCTGCGGCCGCTCATGACGAAACATGGGGCCAATGGTAAAGAGCCGCTGCACCGGTTTCTGCACATGCAAGCCATGTTCGATATAGGCCCGCAGCAGCGAGGCCGTTGCCTCCGGCCGCATGGTCACCTGTTTGTCGACAAAGGTGTACATCTCTTTCTCGACGATATCCGTTGCCTCACCAATGGCACGGGCGAAAAGATCGGTCTTCTCCAGGATGGGCAGTCTGATCTCAGAAAAGTTGAAACGGGCAAAGATATCACGGGCCAGGGTCTCCAGCCGCTGCCACAATTCCACCTCTCCTGGAAGTATGTCTTTAAAGCCATTTAAGGCTTTTATATTCACTTTTCCAATCCTCCCAAATTTGCCGCTGATTACCAAATTATCTCATAAAAAAAATTTAAAATTAACTGCAATTTCGGGAAAAAGTCAAGGATAGCGCGGCAACCACTAAAAGATTCAGCCTTTTTAAAGACCGTAAAGAAATAACCATTTCATTTTTATCTAATTCCTTACAGTCCCTTATGCCCTTTATGATAGGAACATGTTATCATTATTTATCTACAACAGCTTGCTGACAAGCAGAAGAAAACAATCTACCTTAATCCCAAATACATCGCTCTTTACTGCACTTTACAGCGGCACTGCTTGACAAAACATGGTAAGCAGTGCATTATATTTTTTTGTTTATGAGACCCTACGTTACAGGAGTTTTTTACGCACATGAAGTTACCACCACTAAAAATTGCAAATCTGACTGCCAAAATCCCTTTAATTCAGGGCGGAATGTCTATCCGTGTTTCCACCTCTGCACTGGCCGCACCCGTAGCTAGTTGTGGTGGTATAGGAGTGATCGGCGGCTCCGGCATCCCCACAGACGAGCTGAAAGCCGATATCCTCAAGGCCAAAGCCAATACTGATGGCATTGTGGCAGTCAACATCATGTACGCCATGAAGAATTTTTACAATCTGGTGATGGCCTCCATCGAGGTCGGTGTGGACATGATTATCACCGGTGCCGGATTTTCCAGAGATATCTTTAAGATCGGCCGTGACCACAACACCCCCATTGTCATGATCGTCTCCTCGCCGGGCATCGCCAAACTTGCCGAGAAACTGGGTGCGGCAGCCATTATTGTCGAAGCCTGCGAAGCAGGTGGGCACCTGGGAACAGATCGCCCTTTACGTGAAATATTCCCCCCGATCAGGGATGTGATTACCAAGGTTCCACTGATTGCCGCCGGAGGCATTACCAATGGCTACGAAATGGCTGAGATGATGGACAAATATGGTGCGGACGGTATCCAGATTGCCTCCCGTTTTGTTTTGAGCGAGGAGTGCGATGTGGCCGACAGTTTCAAACAGACCTTTCTTAAGGCCAAGAAGGAAGACATTGTCCTCACCTCATCCCCAGTCGGCATGCCGGGCCGGGCGATCAACACCCCCTTTATTCAGGCCATGGCCAGAGGTGAAGACGTCTCCACTAAAAGATGCGACTACAAGTGCCTGAAGAAATGCGACCATCATTACTGCATCAGCGAACGGCTGATGATGGCCAGGAACGGTAATGTCGAGGAAGGGCTGGTCTTCTCCGGGGCCAATACCTACAAGATGAAAGAGATCCTGCCCGTTGCTGAAATCTTCCGGCAATTTGTGACCCAGGCTGAATCCGTCTATAAGGAAGGGCGCGGCTTCGCTCCCGCGACCTGAGGCATCCCAAAATAGTATATGTCCAATCCTGAAAAAAAAGCTGACAAAAGAAAACCTGCTCCTTCGCCCGCAGCACCTCACATTATCACGCCGAAAGAACATCCGATCACCCGTACAATGCTTGACGCAGACGCTCTCTTGGTGCTGCGCAAACTGCATGACGCCGGCTTTTCCGCATATCTGGTTGGCGGCGGGGTTCGGGATCTCTACTTAGGCAAGGTCCCTAAAGATTTCGATATCAGCACCAACGCCCACCCCGGTCAGATCCGCAAGATCTTCCGCAACAGCATGACCATAGGCCGCCGTTTCCGGCTGGTTCAAATTTTCTTTCGTAATGGCAAGACTATTGAAGTCTCTACCCTCCGTTCTCTCAGCGAATACGATCTTGATGGCCCTGAGACGGTGCTGGCGCCCAATAACACCTTTGGCAGCCTGGAGGAAGATGCCCAGCGCCGGGACCTGACCATCAACTCTTTGTTCTATGAAGTTGAAGATAATACCATTCTCGATTACGTGGGCGGCATAGCAGACCTGAACAACGCCATCGTTCGCATTATCGGAGATCCGGACAAGCGAATCAGCCGCGACCCCGTGCGCATGCTCCGGGCCATCCGCCACGCCGCCCGCATCAACTTCACCATTGAGGCACAGAGCTGGCAGGCAATCTGCAGACATCACCAGGAGCTCACCCTCTGCCCTCCATCCCGGTTGCGGGACGAACTCTTTAAAGATCTGCACAGCGGTTCACTGCTGAACTGGTTTCACCTTGCCAGTGACTCAGGTCTGTTTGTCAGTCTCCTGGCTCCTTACAAGGAAATCCTGGCCTCGGACCCCTCCTGCAAAGAGCAACTGATCAACCTGTTTACCGTTGTCGATCGAGTCAGCACTAAAATGACGGAAGAACAACTCGGGCAAAGGCTGCCAAACGAATTTCTGCTCGCTCTGGTTCTGCTGCCCTGGGCCATCATTAAATTTAACTTCATCAAAGAGGAGCTGAAAGGCTCTGCGACCTATCAGTTCAGCAAACAACTGCGGGCCAGTCTCGATCTGGAAATCGGCACCCAATTGAATCTGCCCCGCGCCACCCGTCAAGAGATTATCAGTCTCATCAGCAGCCTGCCTATTTTCCTCCAGCATCAGGGAAAAGACTCCTGGCCACAATGGCTGACCCGAAAAAGCTATTTTAAAAACAGCCTTCTTTTCTATCATTTTTACCTGGAATCCACAGGTGGCCTGCCTGTTCCCGACACCCTGCTGAACATCGCTCCTCTCCCCGTTGCCGTACCAAAACCACGTTCCACATCCGGCGGGAAACGTTCTTCCCGCCCCGGCATTACCGGGCCGGCTTTTTCCTCTGATGCCCCCGGCGGCATCTTCGGCTTTAAGAAAAATTTCCCTGCCAAAAGGAAAAACAACAAGCCATAAGGGTACGTTGAAAAATTAGGATTTTTGCTCAAGATCAAGGAGTGAAGAGAATTTTACCGCAGGCATCTATTTGATATTCCGAGGATAAAATTTTCCGAACAACGCAGATCGTGGACCAAAAGACCATTTTTCAAGACACCCTTAACCAAGCTCTCCCTTTGTCCTTCCCCGTTCCGCCCTCCTCTATAAGCAATCAATTCGAACATATTGATCAATATTACTGTTCAGAAAAACTTAGAAAACTGCTCCAGATTGCTTGACAAGGGCATCTGCCATCAAATATCATCAATATTATTGATTGTTTTTTAGTCTCCGATTTCCATACACTGCTGTAAAAAAATTAAAGTGGTCATTTGGATGTTAAAAACGGCCTCAGGAGGATGAGATGACAGACACAGCACAAAGCACAGATCTGAATTTACAGGTTGATCGACGCGGCTTTCTCAAAGGCTGTACTATGGTTGCAGCGGCACTTGGCATCTCTGAGGCCATGATTCCAAAACTGGTCGAAGCAGCTACTTCCGCGCAAAGGCCGCCGGTGATCTGGCTGCACTTTCAAGAATGCACAGGCTGTACCGAGAGCCTGCTGCGCGCCTCGCATCCCGATATCGGCCGCCTGATTCTCGATATCATCTCCCTTGATTACCATGAAACAGTGATGGCGGCAGCCGGACACCAGGCAGAAAAAAGCCTCCATGATACCCTTGACAAATATGCGGGGAAATTTCTCTGCGTGGTCGAGGGCGCCATTCCCACCAAAGACAACGGCATCTACTGCAAGATCGCGGGACGCACCGCCGTTGATATCCTGGCAGAAGTAGCGCCCAAGGCCGCGGCCATTATCGCCATCGGCGCATGTGCCACCTATGGGGGTATTCAGGCGGCACAGCCCAATCCCACCGGTGCCAAGGGGGTACAGGATCTGGTCTCAGGGACACCGGTAATCAACATCCCCGGCTGTCCGCCAAACCCCATTTCATTCCTGGGCACCGTCCTCCATTACCTGACCTTCAACCGCCTGCCGGTAACCGACAATCTGGGCCGACCTCTTTTTGCCTATGGCCGCAAGATTCACGACCATTGCGAGCGTCGGGCTCACTTTGATGAGGGCAGATTTGCTGAAGAATTTGGTGATTTTGGCCACCGGAACGGCTACTGCCTCTACAAGCTTGGCTGTAAGGGACCGGAGACCTTTTCCAATTGTCCATCGGCCCGCTTTAATGATGTGGACGTCTGGCCGGTCAGTGTTGGCCACGGCTGCATAGGCTGCACAGAACCCAATTTCTGGGACACCATGACCCCCTTCTATGAACGACTGCCCAATGTCCAGATCCCCGGAACCAGTGGGATTACCGATATTGACAGCGCCGGCAAGACCATACTGGGCGTTGCCGCAGCTGCTGTCGGCATCCATGCCGCGATCGGTATCGGTAAGAAAGTAATCAAAGGCTGCGGCTGCAAGAACGAAAATAAAGAGAGCTGATCAGCTTTAAAGCTGATCTGAAATCATAGAAGGAGGATACACCCATGGCTGAACGAATTACCATAGACCCTATTACCAGAATTGAGGGTCATTTACGCATAGATGCCGAAGTTGATGGCGGAAAAGTTACCAAGGCTTGGTCTTCAGGCCAGATGTGGCGAGGGATTGAAGTTATTTTGCAGGGACGCGACCCTCGAGATGCCTGGCTCTTCACCCAGCGCATCTGCGGAGTCTGCACCACCGTGCATGCCCTGGCCTCAGTCCGGGCCGTTGAAAACGCTCTGCAACTGGAGATTCCCCTAAACGCCCAGTACATCCGCAATATTGTCATGTCGATCCATGCCCTGCAGGATCACATTGTTCATTTTTATGTCCTTTCCGCATTGGACTGGGTGGACGTGGTCTCGGCGCTGTCGGCTGATCCTGTCAAGACCGCGGCTCTGGCCGGGAGCATCTCTTCCTGGCCCAACAACAGCGCAAAGCGCTTCAAAGCGGTTCAGGACAAGGTAAAAGCCATAGTGGACAGCGGCCAACTCGGCCCCTTTGCCAACGGCTACTGGGGACATCCGGCCATGAAACTGCCGCCGGAGGCCAATCTGATGGCAGTTGCCCATTACCTTGAGGCCCTGGATTATCAGCGCAAGGCAACCCAGGCCCTCGGCATCATCTCCGGCAAAAACCCCCACATCCAGAATCTTTCTGTTGGTGGCGTCACCACTGCCCTGAATCCGGACAGTGATTCCGCCCTTAATATGGAACGGCTTTACTGGATCAAGCAACTGATCGGTGAGGTGCGGGGATTCATCCAGCAAGTCTATCTGCCCGATGTGGCAGCTATCGGCGCCCTGTACAAAGACTGGCTCCCCTATGGCGCCGGAGTCACCAACTACCTGGCCGTACCGGACATGGTACTCGACACCAAGGCCACCAAGTTCGACCTGCCCGGCGGCACCATCATGAATGGGGACCTGAGTACGGTCAAAGCCATCAGCAGCTTTAACGATCCTTACTTCCGGGACAACGTAGTCGAAAACATCTCGCATGCCTGGTACAAAGGAGACTGGACCAAGCACCCCTACGAGGAAGAAACCGTCCCCGAGTACACCGAGTTCCAAGATGACGGCAAATACACCTGGCTCAAGGCGCCGCGCTTTGCGGGCCAACCGATGCAGGTCGGTCCCCTGGCCCAGATGCTGGTCGGCTACGCTCAGGGACATGAGGAGATTATTAAAAATGTGAACAACGCCCTGGGCCTGGTCAGTTCCGTGGCCGGGGTTACGGTTGGCCCTGAGGTCCTCCACTCCACCCTGGGTCGGCATGTGGCCAGGGCAGTCCGCGCCTCGATGCTTGCCGACCTGTCTCTCAAACACTGGGAGCTGTTGGTCGATAATATTGGCAAAGGTGATCTTGCTATTTTCAACAAACCGGTTTTCCCCAAAGGCGAGCAAAAAGGCTTTGGTTTTCACGAAGCACCACGCGGCGCTCTTTCCCACTGGATTGTCATCCAGGATGGCCAGATCAAGAACTACCAGTGTGTGGTGCCATCCACCTGGAACGCCGGTCCCCGGGACAAGGAAGGGCTGCCCGGCCCCTACGAGGCATCGCTGGTCGGCAACCCTATTGCCGATGCCGCCCAACCACTGGAGGTATTACGCACCATCCACTCCTTTGACCCCTGTATTGCCTGTGCCGTGCATATGCTTGATCCGGAAGGCAAAGAAACCATCAAGGTCAAGGCATTATAATTCTGGGAGAGGAGACAATCATGATTTATGAGAAACACTATGTCTGGAGCATCTTGCTTCGACTGTACCATTGGTCTCTTGTCAGCTCCGTTGTCACGCTCGCAATCACTGGCTTCTACATCAACACGCCTTGGACCCTGACCACTCTGGAAGGCACCGGCCTCTATCCCATGCTGACCATGCGCAACATCCATAGTCTGGCGGGCTATCTGTTCACCGCAGCCATTCTGGTCAGGATTTTCCTTCTGATCTTTGGCAATCGTCATGAACGCATCCTGGATCTGCTGCCCGTCACCTCGCGCAATATCAAAAATATGTCCACCACCCTCTGTTCTTACAGCTATCTACATGACTGTCAGGATGAAGAGCGACTGGGCCACAACGTCGTGGCCGGTGTCATCTATGTCCTGACCATCATCGTTGCCCTGTTCCAGATGGCCAGCGGTTTTTACCTGCGGCTTCCGGAGAGCGTGTTCTGGCAGAAATGGGGAGTCATGCTCTTTGGCACGCAACAACATGCCCGTTTTGAACATCATCTCATGATGTGGTACTTTATCGTCTTTGCCCTGATCCATATTTATCTGGTGATCTGGAATGACCTGAAACACCCGGACGGAATTACCTCCTCCATCTTTACAGGCAATAAATTCAGGCCACGCAGTATTAAATGACAGCTTTGTCCTGCCTCGGGACAGAGCCGCATTCTCTTCCACAGGAAAGAAAAGGGGTGGAACTCACCGTTCAAGGCACCGTGCAGGGAGTAGGGTTCCGCCCTTTTGTTTATCGTCTGGCCAGAGACTTCAACATCGGCGGAACCATTGCCAACACCAGTCGGGGGGTGGTTATTCAGGCGGAGGGCTTGGCCACTGATCTTGATAATTTTCTGCAGGCCCTGAGCGAGGAGGCCCCACCTCTGGCCCGCATCTCCTCTATCAGCCAAAGAAAACTTCCGATAGCAGACAAGCAGGCCTTCGCTATTCTTGCAAGCAGCAGCGAGCACGCCAGCCAAACTATGATCCCGGCCGATATCGCCCTCTGCGACGATTGCCGGAAGGAACTTGTGGATCCGGCAGATCGACGTTATCGCTACCCCTTTATCAACTGCACCAACTGCGGCCCTCGTTTCACCATCGTCAGCTCCATCCCCTATGATCGCCCCGGAACCTCCATGCACTCCTTCCCCATGTGCAGGAAATGTCAGGCCGAATATGACGATCCCGACAACCGGCGCTTTCATGCCCAGCCCAATGCCTGTCCCCAATGCGGGCCGCAGATCAGCTGGCATGACTGTACCGGTGAACAGATTCCCTGCCATGAGCCTGTAACTGAAACTATCCAGGCCCTGAACGATGGCTCTATTGTCGCCATTCGCGGGATGGGCGGTTTTCACCTGGTAGTTGATGCCGGTTCAGAAGCCGCAGTAGCACTCCTCCGCAAGCGAAAACAACGCAGGAGTAAACCCCTGGCCATCATGGTGGCAGACCTTGAGGCCGCAGGCAGGATTTGTGCTCTGTCACCTATGGCCAGCGAGACCCTTACCAGCCCGGCCCACCCCATTGTCCTCCTGCTTAGAAAAGAGACGGCTTCACTGGCTGCCAATCTGGCGCCGGGCATGGGAGAGATAGGGATCATGCTGCCCTACACCCCACTGCACCACCTGCTGTTCGCCACCCCCGGCTGCCCGCAGGCCCTGGTCATGACCAGCGGCAACCGCAACGGCGAGCCGCTATGCACCGGCAATGAAGAGGCAATATCCCGCTTGGGCGATATTGCCGATTTCTTTCTCCTGCATAACCGTGAGATTGTGACCCGGATTGATGACTCGGTTATCCGCATCATGCAGGGCAGTACCAGACTGCTGCGCCGCGCCCGAGGATATGTGCCGAACCCTATTCCGCTTGCCCAATCTCTGCCGCCCCTGCTTGCCTGCGGCAGCGGTCTGAAGAACACCTTCTGTCTGGTGCGGGATGATATGGCCTTTATCAGCCAGCATATTGGGGATCTTGCCAATATGGAATCACTGGCTTTTTTCAAAGAAAGCATCTATCATTTGCAGGAGCTTCTGGAGACCCGGCCACAACTGGTAGTCTGCGACCTCCATCCTGATTATCTGAGCAGTCGGCATGGACAAGAACTGGAACGGGAGCTGGGTTTACCACGGATACTGGTCCAGCATCACCATGCCCATGCCGTAGCGGTGATGGCCGAACATGGGTTGCAGGACAAGGTTCTGGCCATTATCCTTGACGGTACAGGACTTGGCCCCGATGGCACCATCTGGGGTGGAGAGATCCTGGAGGTGACGCGCAGCGATTTTATCCGGCGCGGCTGTCTGGCACCCCTGCCCCTGCCAGGTGGCGATGCAGCCGCCGAGCAACCATGGCGCATGGGGTTTTCGGCCCTGTATCGCACCTTTGGCGCAGAATGTTTGGAAGAATCACGACTGCCACCCCCACTTATTGGTATTCCGGAAGAAAAAAGGACAGCTGTCCTCACCATGATGCAGAATGGTTTCAACAGTCCGCTCACCTCAAGTTGCGGCCGTTTGTTTGATGCAATCGCCGCCCTGCTTGGCATCCGCTTGGACTCCGACTTTGAAGGTCAGGCCGCCATGGAAGTGGAGGCCTTCGCCCGGCAATGGCAGAGGCCAGAAGAACAGCGACAAAGAGCAGAAGAACCGGTGGCAGACAACGGACTCTTCATCATCGACAGCAGCCCGTTCATCCGGCAAATGCTCCGTGACCAAGAGGCCGGGAAATCAATTGCCGAACTGGCCATGGGGTTTCACCGCTGGCTGATCGACAGCCTGGTGATCACAATCAGAAAGCTTGCAGTCACCAGCGGTATCCGTACCGTGGTGCTCTCCGGGGGGTGTCTGCAGAACAGAATTATCATGGAAGGTCTTTTTCAGGCCCTGGAACAGGACGGTTTTCAGGTCTTCACCGGTCAGCAGGTTCCGGTGAACGACGGGGGAATCTCTCTGGGACAGGCAGTTATAGGAGGATTACGGTATGTGTCTGGCAATACCCATGCAGGTCATTGAAATCCGAGGCGACGCCGATGATTTTCTCACCGAACAAATCGCCGTGGTCGACGCCGACGGCATCCGCCGCGAGACCCGTCTCGATATCGTCGATCGCTGGCCGCAGGTCGGCGACTACCTCATCATCCACGCCGGTTTTGCCATCCACACCCTTGACCCCGGCGAGGCGAAGATCAACCTGAAACTGATGCGGGAAATGGCCGACGGGCTTGTCCGGTCAGATCAAGTTCCCTAAAATGATGGCGTCTTTCACACTCACTGAGAGTGATATATAGAAACCAGACAATAACTTGTTAAATCCCAAAAAATAATGATCGCATATCATTTTATTTCAGAAAAATACGCATTGGATGTTTTGTCAGACCAACGTATGAAATTATCTTTATTCAAAGATCTTAATGATCCCTTTGAATTATTGGCAGCTGATCAACCAGATCCTGACTCCAGAAACATGGCTAACACATTTAAAGAATTTATGGCAGGTAAGTATGGGCTATTATGTTTCAGTAAAAATTGGAAAAATCCTCTCCTCTGGAGCCATTATGCCAATAAACACAAGGGAGTTGCATTAGAATTTTATATTAAAGATGAATTCGCACTACCTGTCACATACAGTAAGGTTAGGTTCAACATTGATTGGAAAGAAAAAATCTTAAAAAAATCTATCAACAGAGAAGAAACAAAAGGGCTTTGGCTCACAAAATTTGAATCTTGGCACTATGAAGAAGAAATTAGGATTATTTGTAATCAAAGCGATTGTATTAAAAATGAAAACATTTTGTTTCATCCATTAAATGACGATATCTCTTTACAAGGGATAATTCTTGGGCCGTTATGTGAACTGCAAACTGAAGACATTAAAGACAAGTTGCCAACTGGTAAGGAAATAAAAGTAATTAAATCTCGTTTAGCATTTCGATCTTTTAATATCGTAAAGCAGGAAAGGTTCAAATCCACAAAAATTAAGAATTGATCCAACAACCGGATCTGGTGAGCCGGGACGTTAAACTCCTGAAGTTTGAATCCAGATAAAGCCATCGGTTTGGCGGGTTATATATGCTTCCTGACTATATGAATAAGCAAGGTGTGAAATTAACTCTGATCTTTTTCCAAAATCATGTCAAATAAAGTCTAAGCAAAACATAACCCATGAAATATGTTGACGAATTCCGGGATCCTGAGCTGACCACCCAACTGTTGCACGAGCTGACCGCAGCCACTACCAAGCCGTTCCGGGTCATGGAGGTGTGCGGCACCCACACCATGGCCATCTTCCGCAGCGGCCTGCGCGCCATGCTGCCCCCGGCAATTGAACTCATCTCCGGCCCCGGATGCCCGGTCTGTGTCACCTCGGCCTCCCATATTGACGCCTTCCTGCAGATGGCCGAGCTACCGGGAACACACCTCGCCGTCTTTGGTGATCTGTTCCGGGTACCCGGCAGCAACGGGGCCACCCTGGCTCATGCCCGGGCGCGGGGCGCGAAGATTGATGTGGTCTATTCACCCATGGATGGACTGGAGCTGGCACGCCAGAATCCGGCTGAACAGGTGATCTTTCCCGGCATCGGCTTTGAGACAACCACCCCCGGCATTGCCGCTACCATCCTCGCCGCCAGGCAACAGAACATTGACAACTTCATGGTCTTCTCCACCCACAAGACCATGCTCCCGCCGCTCATGGCCCTGCTCGGCGATCCGGCCCTTGGAATTGACGGCCTGCTCTGCCCCGGCCATGTGAGCAGTATCATCGGCGCGGCGGCCTATCAGCCTCTGGCGGAAGAGAACCATCTGGCCTGCGTGGTCGGCGGTTTTGAACCCACCGATATCCTCCAGGCCCTGATCCTCATGGCCAGACAGATCAGTGAAGGGCGGGCGGAAGTGAAAAACGCCTACACCCGGGCCGTCACCTGGGAAGGCAACCCCCGGGCAAGATCGATGGTGGACACCATCTTTGAACCGGTGGACATGGAATGGCGCGGACTTGGAATCATTGGCGGCAGTGGTCTTGCCATCAGGAAGGAATTTGCCGGGTTTGACGCCCAGTCCCGTTTATCGATTACCGTACCGGAATCAAAGGAGCCGCCGGGTTGCCTGTGCGGACAGATTCTCAAAGGGATCACCACGCCGCCCACCTGCCCGCTCTTTGGCAGGCGCTGCACCCCGTCAAGCCCCATCGGCCCCTGCATGGTCTCCAGCGAAGGAACCTGCAGCGCCTGGTTTACCTATGGAAATCACACAAGATAATTATTCAGACAATCACTTGTTATGACACAAAATATTTCACCACATAGAGCAGAAACCATCCTTCTTGACCACGGCAGCGGCGGACTGGCCAGCCAGGAGCTGATCAGCAGCCTTTTCCTGAAGCACCTGGGCAACAAGGTCCTGTCAGCCCTGGAAGATTCCGCCGTCATGGACAACCAGCCGGGCCGGTTGGCGTTTACCACTGACAGCTACGTGGTCGATCCCATCTTCTTTCCTGGGGGCGATATCGGAACGCTTGCCGTGCACGGCACCATCAACGACCTGGCCATGCGCGGTGCGAGGCCGCTCTGCCTGAGCTTAGGGCTGATCCTGGAAGAAGGGCTGCCGCTCGTTGACTTGGAGCGGATCATCATCTCCATCCGGGACGCCTCGCAAAACAGCGGTGTGCCCATTGTCACCGGCGACACCAAGGTTGTGCCCCGGGGCAAGGCCGACAAGATCTTCATCAACACCTCCGGGATCGGTCTGGTGGCAGATGGGGTGGAGATCTCTGCCACCAGGGCTCAAGCGGGAGACAAGATCATCCTTTCCGGCTCCATGGGCGACCATGGAATCACCATCATGACCCGCAGGGCCGGCATTGCCCTGGCTGGAGATCTGCGCAGTGACTCCATGGCCCTGCACGCGTTGGTCCAGAGGCTGCTTGCCGGTCTGCCTCCAGGCAGCGTCCATACCCTGCGTGACCCGACCCGGGGCGGAGTTGCCACTACCCTCTGCGAGATTGCCGGAAGCTCCGGCCTGATGATTGAAATCGAAGAATCCCGCATCCCGGTGCGTACGGAAGTGCGAGCGGCCTGTGAGATCCTGGGTCTTGACCCACTCTATCTGGCCAATGAAGGAAAATGCCTGGCCCTGGTCGCCCCTGAAGTCGCCGAGCAGGCCCTGGCTCTTATGCAGGCCTGTCCAGAAGGGGCAGAGGCCGCCATTATCGGCACCGTGACATCCGGCGGTCGCTCTTCATCCATCCATGGAGCGAGCGACACTAGGCCGTCCCTGACCGGCGATCCCGGCCGGGTCACACTCAAAACAACTATTGGGGGAACAAGGGTGATAACACCCCTGCACGGTGCCCCCCTGCCACGAATCTGCTGAGGGTACATAAAAAATGATAGAACAAAAAAAGGCGGGGATTCTCGGAATTGGTAATCTGCTGCTTTCGGATGAAGGTTTTGGTATCCATACGATCCATTATCTGGAGCAGAATTATAGCTTTCCGGAAACTATCCAGCTCAACGATGCCGGCACCGCCGGCATCTACATGGCCCCTTTTCTCGAGGAATGTGACCCGATCCTGGTCATTGATGTGATTGACATGGATACCGCACCAGGATCCGTTTATTGTTTCAACAGTAAAGATATCGGCGCCGGTACCATACCCAGAAAGATGTCCCCGCACCAATTGGGTCTGCTGGAGATGCTGGAGATCTGTAAATTCCGCGACTGCCAACCTGAGAGCGTAGAGTTTTTCTGTGTTGTACCCGCTGACCTGCAGACCTCCATGGAGCTGTCACCCCAGGTGGCCCCAAGGGTCAAGGAGATTGCCGAACGGATCGTGGACCGGCTGCGCAAGGCCGGTCACACCATTATTGCAAAGCTTCAGGCAACAGCGAAGGTCGTGCACCATGCATGAGATGTCACTGGTTCAGGCCCTGCTCGCCCAACTGGCTAGCCTGGCCGCTGAGCATAACAAGAAACGGGTTATCACCGTCACTCTCGATATCGGCCCGCTCTCCGGGGTGGTGATCGACTCATTCCAGTTTGGCTTTGATATCCTCTCGGCGGAAGACAGCCTAACCAAGGGGGCGAAACTGATCATAATAAACCCGCCGGCAACTTATCAATGTATTCGCTGCGCGTACAAACAAGCAGCACTCGTTCGCCCGGACCATTGTCCAAAATGTAACGAGACCCTCCTCATTCCCGAGGGAGGAGACACCATCATCCTCAACCAGGTAGAAATGGAGTAAGCAGGGTAGAGGTGACTGGTCGAAAAGTTTCTCGTGCAGAGACACTGGGAGAGAAAAAAAGCTTTTCTCCGCGCCTCTGCGTCTCTGCGCGAGATTAAAAGTTTTACTCTTGATGGTTCTCTAATCTTTCTCTTTCAACAAAAGGTGCCCCCCATGTGTGATTCCTGCGGATGCGATCTTACAGACAGCCACAACCACAACCACAGCCATGATACCAATTCCCGCGTTATCGAAGTCCACCAGAGCCTGCTGGCTGCCAATGATGCCATAGCAGCCGAAAACAAGGCCCATTTTGAGGCCATAGGGGTCGTAGCCATCAATATGATCTCCAGTCCCGGTTCCGGCAAGACTACTCTGCTTGAGAAGACCATTGAACGGCTGAAAGGGAAAATCAGGATAGGGGTGATTGAAGGTGATATCGAGACAGATCGTGACGCCCAGCGGATCAGGGCCAAAGGGGTGCCGGTCATCCAGCTGACCACCGGCGGGGCCTGTCATCTGGATGCGGCTCAGATCCACAAAGGGCTGCATCTGCTGGAGAAGGAACCGGGCGGCGACAAACTGGACCTGCTCTTCATTGAAAACGTGGGCAATCTGGTCTGTCCGGCCACCTTCGACCTGGGAGAGCACCAGCGGGTGGTGCTGGTGTCAGTGCCGGAAGGACCGGATAAGCCATCCAAATACCCCAAGGCCTTTATCAGCTCGCAGATCTTTGTGATCACCAAGACCGACCTGCTGCCCTACTTTGACTTTCCCGTGGAGGAGGCCAAGGCCGATGCCCTGCACCTCAACCCGAGGTTAGAGGTCATGGCTCTCTCTGCCACCAGCGGCCAGGGGTTTGAGGCGTGGATTGATTACTTGAAGAAAATTACCAGCAATAAGGATTCGGCTATCCAGATGGAAGGCTGAAGGGAAGGAACTTACCCCTGACAGCGACGGATCTCGGCCAGCATTTCCCGACCACCATTGTCCAGGATATAATTGCCCAGTCGCGCTCCCAGTTGTTCTGCATCCTGACGAGGAGCCTGCTCCGTCTTTCTGAGGATAGTGCTTCCATCAAGGCTGGCCAGACCAACGGTCAGGGTCAGGACGTCGTTATCCAGTACGGCCAGACCAAAGGCCGGAATCGAACAGCCGCCCTCCAATTTGCGCAGATAGGCCCGTTCGGCAAGAAGACAGGCCTCGCTGTCCGGGTTGTTCAGACAGTTGCGGATCTTGGCCTTCTTCTCTGCAGCCAGTCCATCTGAGCACTCAATGGCGATACAGCCCTGACCTACCGGCGGCACGAACTCATTCTCCGGAAAGACCTTGACGATCATCTCCTCGTACTCCATCCGTTTGACCCCGGCATAGGCCAGCATCAGGGCATCACAGGCCCCGTCCCGCATCTTCTGGATCCGGGTCTGCAGGTTGCCGCGCATCTCCACGGTCTGTACATGAGGATAATAGTGTTTCAACAAAGCAATCCGCCGTACCGAAGAGGTGCCTATGCGGATCTTGGCCTTCGGGTCATCGAGGTCCAGCTTCGTATCGAGAGCCAGCAGGACATCATTGACCTTTTCCCTGGCGGTAAAAGCAATCAAGCCAAATCCCTGGGGCAGGATTGACTGCATATCTTTGGCGCTGTGTACGGCAATATCGGTAGCACCGCTCTGCAACTGCTCTTCAAGCTCTTCTGTGAAGACACCCTTGCTGCCGATCTTGGCAATGGAGACATTCAGGATCTTATCTCCCTTGGTCTCCATGGAATTGATCTCAGTTGCCATCCCCTGTTCATTCAACAGGCGGGCAACCGTTTCTGTCTGCCACATGGCCAGCTTACTCTTCCGTGATCCTATTTTTATGGTGCTCATGCTCTTTTCCATTGGTTTACTTTTTCGTCATGAATTTCTGAATATTGCCAACCCATCAAGAAAACGGTATCATACGGCATGCGATTTCTTCTCTATAACATACGCTACGCCACCGGTCATGGTAAGGGCTACCATCTGCCATTGCCCTTTTCCGGCTTTTTCAGACACACCACCAATAAACTCAATCAAATCATTGAGTTTATTGAATCGGTCAGACCGGACATCATTGCCTTGATCGAGGTAGATTCAGGCTCTTACCGTTCTGCAAAATGCTGCCAGGCCGATATCATTGCCCAAAAATTACATCAATTTCATATCGTCAAAACAAAATACGGTCAGAACTCAATGGCCTGCAGGGTGCCGGTACTCAATACACAATCTAATGCCCTGCTCACCAGCGAGAAAATAACCGCCCATCAATTTCATTATTTTGAGGAAGGGTTTAAGCGACTGGTCATCGAGGTGGAGCTGGCAAAGATTGTCATCTTCATCGTCCACCTGTCACTGAAATACCGGCACCGGCAGCAACAGCTTGAACACCTGCACCGCCTGGTTAAACAGAGTGACAAGCCAGTGATCGTGGCCGGAGATTTCAACACATTCAGGGGCGGCAGAGAATTGGAACTCTTCAAGGCAGCCACAGGCCTGGAAGATGCAAACCCTATGCACTATCCATCCCACCCCAGCCATGCCCCCCATCGGCAACTCGACTTTATCCTGCACAGCCCGGAGCTTGAGGCCGTGGATTTTCACATCCCTGACATCAGGCTCTCAGACCACGCCCCGCTGATCTGCGATTTTAACTACAGAGGAAAAGATGAAGGGATTTGAGCCGTTGCTCAGTCACCGACATATTCATTGATAAAGCGGAGATACTCATCACCGCCTTTGGTTCTCCGCTGGAGAGCACGATAGGTGGTAGCCATGACCCGCACCAAATCCTCCTTCGGAATATCTGACAGATCTTCCTCAATCACCTCACTGAGCACTGCATAGCCCTGTTTCTGCGCCTCATCAGCAAACTTCAGCTCCGGATCCTTGAAATGATATTGATCAATGAATAATTCGAGAAGCCTGGCGGCATCTTCATCCATAAAATCTACCTCCTGCCCTGAAAATCCCAGACGACACAAGACAGACTCAATGGTGCTGGCAATAAACTCCAGTTCTGGCGACCTGGACAGGATCTGAATTTCATAATGGGGAACGTTTCGATAGTTTCTGACAGGAGTGCCGGTGTTGTCACCGGGGCTAGACTTTTCCATGATATTGTTGTGAAAAAGGGGGTTGATGATTAAAAATATTTATCTTGTTGTCCCTGACATCTCGACGTCAGAAGGCTTCTCAACTGCAAAGCCAACCTCTTCTCTACCATATTTATCCTTCTCTGCATATTTTTTCAACCAATAAGCATCACTGCCCTGACAACCACTCTCCAGTTATTGGTATCTCTCAGTGGTCCGCCTGGACAGATTTTCTCAGATAATAGCCGTAATCACCCTCATAGGTCTGCATGGCGCCATGATCGATGGCAAAGACCCGATCCACCAGCAGGCGCAGGAAATGCCGGTCATGACTTACCAGAATGATGGTACCGGTGAATTTCTGCAGAGCCTCAAGAAGCACCTCTCGGGACTGGATATCAAGATGGTTGGTCGGTTCATCCAGGATCAGGAAATTAAGGGGTTGGGCCAGAAGCGTGGCCAGCACCACCCGGCTCTTCTCACCGCCGGAAAGATGGGCAATACGCTTATCCACATCGTCTCCCTGAAAGAGAAAGGCGGCGCACAGATTACGGATCACCCCGATATTACCGGTAGGGATGACCGCCTGGACTGTCTCAAAAACAGTAAAATCCGGATTGAGAAGTTCCATGGAATGCTGGCTGAAATAGCCAGGAAAGATATTGGCACCGAGAGTTACCGTACCGGACGAGGGCTCGACCTGCCCGGCCAGGACCTTGAGAAAGGTGGATTTACCGGCACCGTTCACCCCAACCACCGCAATTTTCTCCTGCCTGCGGATCACCCCTGTCACCCCGCCAAAGACCGATTTTTGCTGGCCATCCTCTTGGGCCCAGACCTTGGACAGATCTTCCAAGCGGACCACATCATCGCCGCTGCGCGGCGGCTCGGCAAACTCAAAGCGCACAACCTTCTGTTCGGGAGGCAGCTGGATACGCTCGATCTTTTCCAGTTTCTTGATCCGGGACTGTACCTGGGCGGCATGGGAGACCCGGGCCGCGAAACGGGCGATAAAATCCTCTTCCTTGGCCAGCATCTCCTGCTGACGACGGTAACTGGCCAGCAACTGTTCACGCCTGATCTCGCGTTCCCGCAGATAAAAATCGTAATTGCCACTGTAAGTGGTTACGGTCTGGCCTGCTACCTCAATAATTCGAGTGACAATCCGGTTCATGAAATCGCGGTCATGGCAAGTCATGAGCAGCGCCCCTTTAAACTCACTGGCCAGCCATTCCTCCAGCCAGACAATCGACTCCACATCCAGATGGTTGGTCGGTTCGTCCAAGAGCAGGACATCCGGATTGATGGTCAGAATCCGGGCCAAAGCAATGCGCATCTTCCAGCCGCCGCTGAAGGACTCTACAGGCCGCATATAGGCATCCGGGCCAATGCCGAGACCGGTCAGCACGGCCTGGGCGCGGGCCTCAAGATCATAGCCGCCCCGATGCTCGAACTCCTCCACCGCATTGCCATACTGCTCCAACAGGGCTGCCATGGCCTCATCATCCATGGGCAGAGACATGGACGCTTCCATCTCCCGCATCTGCTCGCCCAGCAAGGTCACCTCAGCTGCGGCCGCCATCACCTCTTCGAGGGCCGAACGGCCGGCCATATCCCCTACATCCTGGGAAAAATAGCCGATCACCGTCTTCTTGGCACAGGAGATATCTCCCTTGTCCGGTTCTTCCTCTTTGACAATGAGCCGAAATATCGTTGATTTGCCGGCACCATTGGGGCCAACTAGCCCGGTACGGCTGGAGGCCAGGATCTGCAGGCTGGCATCCTGAAAAAGAAGCTGCGAGCCATGCTGTTTGGTAATATTGGTCAAATGAATCATGAATACTTAGGAGCCGTTAGGAAAGGACCTGACCTTGTATGACGTTTTCGTTACGGCTCCTTCTGCCGTTTCGATTATCCATTTGGCCATGTCATTTAGTTACAACGGCTTATTTCCTTCTCCCTTTGTATGATCCACTCCTGGCTCCCGATCCGCCTCTGCTTCCCGCACCGGACCGTCCCTTGCCTCCACTCTTTGCTGATCTCTCCCTGTCGCCTGCAGGCCTGGCCTGCCCTGGGGGAACGGCTGCCAGCAGTGATTCATCGGGCTGGATACAGTGCAAGGTCTCACCGATATACTCTTCAATCTCGGGCAGGACAAAGGCGTCCTCCTCACAGGCAAAACTGATGGAGATCCCCGAGACCCCGGCCCGGCCGGTACGACCGATCCGGTGCACATAGTCTTCCGGTTCGTAGGGCAGGGTGTAGTTGATCACATGGCTGATGCCGGCAATATGAATGCCGCGCCCGGCCACATCGGTGGCAATCATCACCTTGACCCTCCCCTCGCGAAAGGCCTCAAGGCGCGCCGTCCTTTTTTCCTGAGGGACATCACCGGAAAGCAGGGTGCATTTGATACCGTGACGCTCCAGCCGTTCACTGAGCCTTCTGGCCTCATTCTTCATATTGGTGAAGACCATGATCCGTTCATGCTCCGTGTTGGCGATCATATTGTAGAGCACCGTGAATTTCTCGGCAGTGGTGGTCAGATAGACAATCTGCTGCACCGTGTCGACTGCTACCTGATCGGCCTCGGTCTCAACGGTGATTGGTTCTTTGCACCACTGGGCCGAGAGCTGCCTGACCTCCGGGGTAAAGGTGGCCGAAAAGAGCATGGTCTGGCGGGATTCTTTGGGGGGCGTCTTGTAGATGATCTTACGCACATCGGGGATAAAACCCATATCGAGCATCCGGTCGGCCTCATCAAGGACCATGATGGTGGCCCGGTTCAGATGGAGAATTTTCTTACTCTCAAAATCAAGGAGCCGACCCGGAGTGGCTACGACCACATCCACGTGCTGCTCTGTCAGACTTTTTTCCTGTTTACGATAATCAGTGCCGCCATAGACGGAGACGATCCGCAGGGAGGTGTATTTGGCCAGCGCCTTGGCATCCTTGACAATCTGGATCACCAGTTCCCGGGTGGGGGCAATGATCAGGGCTCGCGGCGTACCCATTGGTGCCGCCTTGCCCTGTTCTTGTTCCTGTAACAATCTGGTGAATATAGTAATCAGAAAGACTGCGCTCTTCCCCGTACCGGTGCTGGCTCGAGCAATCAAATCCTTGCCTTGAAGGGCATCGGGCAGGGCCTGGGCCTGAATGGGGGTACAGAACTGAAATTCCAGATCGGCAATGGCATGCATCAGAGGCAGGGGCAGATCAAGGTCATGAAACCTGGTCTTGCCTGCCACCGGTTCGACCTGAAACTGGGCAAGATCCCACTCGGGCTTCTGCCGCCGCTCTCGCTTGGGCCGGGGACGCTGCGGTTTAGCTACCTTTTCCGGCACTGAGGACTCCATACGTTGCTGCTCTGACAGAGCCTGAGCTGGTTGCAATTCCTGATGGGCAGCAGATTTTCCATGCTCTTTTTTGCCACTACTGGCAATATTTCTGAGTTTGTTTCCGGCCTTTTTGAGAAATGCTTTTATCATTCAATTCCTTACAATAACGTTAAATTGGTGAATCATTCCGGCTTCCAGCTGGAAAAGACCAGCCAGAACACCTCAGTATCCAAAGGGAAAAGCCTGTACCCTGAACTGCATTTTCCCCCGAAAGGTTGAAACTATACCATTTTCACAGGGCAAACTCCAGATTATTAGGGAAAAATAAGAGTTCACAGGCCATGAATGTGCTTCTCTAGCCATGATTAAGGGAGGGATAGAGAAAGACCACAAGCCGTAAATGGCATTATCATGCAATGAAGACAGTCTCATAAAAAGTCATTTTTGGAGATGGCTAAGCAAAAATCGTCAAAT
The DNA here is from genome assembly GCA_028697885.1 of Desulfocapsaceae bacterium. Classification (GTDB taxonomy): domain Bacteria; phylum Desulfobacterota; class Desulfobulbia; order Desulfobulbales; family Desulfocapsaceae; genus UBA2270. The sequence continues at coordinate 2,177 of JAQVER010000022.1, read as the reverse complement.
GCAGGGCGCGCACATTTTGAGGAATGAGAGGTAGTTAAGCACACCGCAGTGACGAGACAATGTACAGCAACGCAGCAGTTGGCGACTTTTTGCGACGCCATCAATGAAGATGTGAGTTCAGCTGGGCAGCTTCCACTGCCAATGGGAGAGAGACAGCAAAAAAAGAGAATAACCTCAGGGACTGCGGTCAAACCTGACGACGCCAATCTCAATAAGCATAATGCCCCTGCGAATAAGGCCATGCCGGCAACTTTCCGGCATGGCCTTATTTCTTATAGTGCAGGATTAATTTTTACAGATTTGGTGACCATCTCAACGATGGGCAGATCCGGCATGGAGGTGAGGCCATAAATGGCCGCAAGGTCCATATCTTTCGGCACAGCGCCCAGCAGAGCATGAGCGATTTCCTGTTCCGCCTGACGATAGCGAAGTTTTATATCAACCACCAACGGTCCTTTTGCCTGCGGGGCCGACACGCCGTAATAGACATCTTTATATCCCTTGGGAGGGATGGCGTCTTGCCGCCCGAAAGAGACAATCTTCCAGGGATCATGGGAAAGATGGAAGCCATCTCCCATACCGTCAGAATTAAACAGCCTTACCTCACTGGGAAGAGCCCCCTTCGCATCGACAGTTCCGGTGGTCATAATCACTTTCCCGTCCGGATCTTTGACCGTCATCTCAAGCCATATCTGCCGAATATTGGTCAGGGAGGTTGGCAGTTTGTGACCCGCCCGGATATTTCTAACCCGCACCTTGATTTCCGCCAGTTTGTTGTCACGGTATACCGGACTTACCTCAAGGTCAGCAGCCGCCTGCAGACGAGCCACGGCCATCTCGTATTTTTTATGAACATTGGCAGCGAGTTCGGCATCCCCGGATTTCTTTGCCGCCTGCTCAGTCAGGGCATAGATCAGGAAATTGGCGCCATTAAAATAATGCCGATACTCTCCCCTTGCAGGCTTCTTCAGCGTATCAGCCGAGCGAATGAATGTATCATAATCAACCATATGGCAATCCTGACAGGCGATCCCATGTACACCGTAAGGGCCATCCTTCCATTCTGTGTAGGTGGATTCAATAGGTGTATGGGTCTCGTAATGGTTCACCTGATGGCAATTGGCGCACAACTCGGCTTGCTTGTGCAGAGGCTGCTGCACACACTCATGAAAGTCATCACCACAACCATCTTGCGGCTTGTAAGGGCCGAATTTAGTTAGTATCGGTCCAGTCGGACTATCCTTGCCCGGTGAAAGGATAAGAGAACCATTTTCGGGTTGATGATAGGGAGTCTGCCAGCCGGTATGCCCACTCACCGAGTGACATATATCACAGGAGACACCGTTTATGGCAACATCACTCAGGCCGCTTATGCCGGAGCCTTTAATCTCTCCGGTCACTACCCCGGCTGGAGTATGACAGCCCTCGCACTGCCTGGCAATATCGTGACCAACGGCCTTTACCGCCTTGTTTAACTCTCCCTGATAAATTGGATCTTTAAAGGCCAAGGCATGCAGGGATCCGGTCCACTCCTCATACTGCTGAGGATGACACTCAGCACACGTTGCAGGGGGAGTAAACTCAGCAGCACTTTTTTTATACTGGAGGAGCGATGGCACGTATGGATACTCCTTAGGATCAGGCTTTTCCATAGTATACCCACTGCCTGCCACCAGGAAGGTAGCCATGGAGATACCTCCAAGGCCAAGGACAAACTTCTTTTTACTCGCCATTTACTCCTCCTTTTCATTAAGGAAATAAGTCACTGTCCACAATCACGTCTCGTGGATCGATAAATATTGGAGATGAAGAACCGTTATGAAAGAGTCAGAAATGTACTGGTTCTTTGGCAATGGCTCTTAAATTTGCTGAAGGATGAGAATGCCATCAGGGGTGAAAGGTTCTTGTCGGCTGGATTGCAGAATCTGCGGGATTGACATGAAGCGCCCGGACTCCACCTCTTCCGGCTGCAGGGTGAAAGGGCCTTCATGGGTACAGCGAAAGATGCGCCCCCAGACCCGGTTGTTTGCATCTTCAAAATAGTGATCAAACAACGGGACCAAGGGAATTCCTGAGACGCCAAGTTCTTCGCTCAGCTCCCGGGACGCAGAGTGTTCATAGGACTCATGACCCAACACAACACCACCAGCAGCCACATCCCAATATCCTGGATAGAT
>JAQVER010000021.1 GCA_028697885.1 Desulfocapsaceae bacterium | reverse complement strand
ATGACGATAACCGTCGGCCGGTCGGAGTCGGGAAAAAGGTTCTTGGGCATGACCACTAGCCCGTAGATCCCGAGAACAAAAAAGGAGGCAATCAGGCTGTAGAGCAGATAGGGCCGGGTAAAGAAGAAATCGAACAGCCCTTTTTTATTATCCTTGGCACTGGCGGCGGGATCAGTCATTGTTGCGTCCTCCCGCCTTCGCTTTCTTGTCCGCCGATGCGTTGTCTACCTGCTGGGCACTTGTCAGCACCGGCACGCCGGTTGCGGCCCGCAGCAGGATGTCCGGCTTGGCCACCAGGATAATCCGGCCTGCAAGGTCTTCTGCTACCACTGTCCCCTCACTGCCGCGATGCAGAATGGTTACCGGCATCTTCCGGGCCAGATCGCCTTCAAGAACAAGGACGTAAGTCTTGCCGCCCATGGTGAGCAGGCCATCCATTGGCACTAATATTCCGCTGCCGACAAAGAGCACTACCTGCAGGTTGAGATATTGACCCTCCACCAGGCCGCTTTGATTGTCGATTGGGGCCACATACTGAACCAGACCAGTGGCCGAGGCCTGGTTCCGGGGTACGGCCTTGATGGCGACGCCGTTTACGAGCAGCCCCTGCGGGGCGATGGAGTCGGGCAGGGAGAGGGTGAGGTACAGTCCCTGGTCGGCGGCGATCCGCAGTAGGGGTTTGCCGGGCACGGCGATATCGCCGCTGTTGACCAGGAGCTCACTCACCGTGCCTGAAACCGGGGCGACGAGGGTTGAATAGCTGCTGAGGGTCTCGATCTCACGGATGTTTTGGGCCAATGCGTCCATGCCCATTTCCAGATTGGCAAGGGCCGCTTCTTCCATGCGGGTCTGTTCCAGAGAGGCACCCTTGATAGCAAAGAGCTTCATCGTCCGTTCGTGATTTTCCCGCTGGACTGCGAGTTCATAGTTAAGGCCTTCGAGTTTGGCGCTGAGGGCCGCTTTCTTGGCGTCAAGGTCACTGGCATCGATGACGATCAGCTTCTCGCCTTGTTTGACCCGGTCGCCTTGTTTTTTCTGAACAGCTAAGACCCGGCCGGTGACCTTGGTGGCAAGGGTGGTGGACAGATCGCTGGCCACCATAGCCATGGCAGGCGTAGTCAGAGTGATCTGGTCAGACTTGAGGGTGACGGTCCCGGTCACCACGGGCAGGATATTGGCCACCGGGGCCTTGGTCAGATCTGTCTGGCGCTTTTTCACCAACAGCACCACACCAAGGGCCAGAACAAGAACAAGGATAATACTAATGATTTTTTTCATTGGGTGATCTCCTGCAGGTCGGCGCCGTAGAGTACGGCCAGTTGGGTGATGATGCGCCATTTGTCGTTTTCTGCCTGGTAGAGGGCGGCACGGGCGGCCAGCACTTGGGCCTCCTGGCGTAGGTATTCCTCGGTGGTGGTACGGCCCTGTTCCAGGGCCAGCCGCGCCACGGCCAGGATCTGCTCGCTGTTGCTAAGCGACTGGGCGGCGATGGTCTGGGACTCCTCAACCACCAGCAGTTTTCCTTTGAAATTTTTTTCCTGCGCGGTGAGATTGATGCGGGTGGCTTCCATCTCCTTTTCCGCCTTGTGGAGCCGATTCTGGGCAATTCTTTGGTTCACGCTCAGGGTCTGGTCAAAAAGCGGTATCTGCAGGGTGAGGCCGATAAAACCGTAGTCCCGATAAATGTGCTCATCGGTGTTGTAGGCCACGCCGTCATTGCCGGACAGGCTGCCGGTAAGATAGAGGCCGGGATAGCGGGCGCTTTTGCTCCGCTGCCATTCCTCACGGGCCGCGGCGGCCTCCTTCTCGGCGATTCTTTCGCCCAGATAGGGCGCGGCCACCAGTTCACCCGTCAGGGTCATGGCTGCCGGTTCGGTAACCTCCAGACCGGTGAGGGTCTCAAGGTCCTTGCGGATGTCGAGGATCTTGGCGGCCAGTTCGTTTTTCTGGGTCTTCAGGTCGTTGATGGAATTTTCCACCTTGAGGAGCTCCACCTCGGCCATGCGGCCGGACTGAACCTTGAGTTGCATGTCCTCACGGGTCTTGGCCAGGGATGTCAGACGGGCGTCAACGGCCTGATCCAGACCGAGCAGATAGATCAGGCCGCTGTTGGAGGCCACCACTGCCGCCTTCCGGCTGGAGAGCTCCAGAGTATGGGCAAGGCTGGCCTTCTCGGCAAGCAGGGCAGCCTTCTGCTTCAGGTCGTAGAGCGACTTGACAAAGAGCGGCATGTCCAGAGTCAGACCATAGCGCAGGATATCGCGGGAAAAGGGGATCGAGTCACCGGCCTGGATATTGATCTCGGTGGGCGGCATGGGCCGCAGGTTGGTGGGCGAGTTGTAAAACTCGGCCTTGCCGAAACCATTGATCCGCGGCAACAGGGCAGCGGTTGCCGCCTGTTCGTGCAAATTCCCCTCCTGAACCGTAAGCTCGCTTACAGCAACGCCAGGTTGCCGGATGGCAGCGGTGAGCATCTCCTGAAGAGTAGTGGCGTGCACCGAGGGGGAGAACAGCAGGGAAAACGCTACAGCGCCGCTCAGCCAGAGTCTTTTTGAGTGGATTGTCTGGAAAATCATCATGGCTTCTCGCTGCCTCTGAACGCAGAGTTGTCTCGGTTGCCCACCAGGACGTCCCTGGCCTGTTTTATCCCGTGCCATGGCTTGGTAAAGGTTTCATCCATAACAATTCTCCTTATGAGTATTCTTCATTTTCGGTCTATCCGTCAAACCGAAATCGGCCGAGGTTGCAAAAAATATCTTTTTTTGCAGGACCACATAGGCCCGTACTTTATTGTTTTTGGGGCCGAGTTGCTTGAGAACTCAGACCTGTCCATTCATCGTGCCGACAACAGGAACTTCTCTCATTTCTTAGCAACAGTCGCCAATCTTACACACCGCCTGTCGGATCAGTGCTTCGGGAATTGTCTCATACTCTTGTCCAAGATGGACCAAGGTGCGGCACTGTTCCGGCCGGCCGGTGAGGTCGCTGCAGGAGGTACAGCAGCTTGCAGAGACCTGGGCCTGGGGCAGGATTCCTTCCAGGGGGACGCCATTGATCAAGATAGTGTTGGAGCGGGCGATCTCGTCGGCATTGAGCATCGTTTCCCTGAAAGCAATTTTCACGCCTTTAGGCGCACATTCGATTCGTAGTCGCTCTACTGATCGGTTAATCTCCAGACCGGTGTCGCCGCATCGTCGGCACGTTGCCCCTGCCACATCCAGATGAAGCCATTCGATAATGATGGTTTGCATTGCTTTTCAGTTATTTTAACTTTTGAGCCAGGCCAGGGCTTCTGCCTTTGACGGTACCTTGCCGACGCATTTGACTTGGCCATCAATGATTACCGCCGGGGTGGAAAAAACTCCGTGCTTGGCTATCTGCTGAAAATCGCTGATTTTTTCGATGGTGGCGGTTGCACCAGCCTCTTCGGCCGCAGCCTGCATGATTTTTTCAGCCTCTGTACACTTTGCACATCCCGGTCCCAGTACCTTGATTTCCATGATTAACCTCTGTATCAGATGATAATATTGAAGAGATAGCCTACCAGCGTGATGCCGGCACCTACTACTCCGATGAAAACCGCGATGAGTCGCGGTTTGAGAACTTTCCGGAGAATAACCATCTCCGGCAATGACAGGGCGATGACACTCATCATGAAGGCGAGTACCGTGCCCAGCGCCGCACCCTTGCCAAGCAAAGCCTGGACGATCGGTACGATACCGGCGGCGTTGGAATACATGGGGATGCCGATCACCACCGCTGCCGGCACTGACCACCAGGCATCTTTACCCATGATCGAGGCCATGAAGCCTTCAGGCACAAAGCCATGGATGCCGGCACCCACCGCAATTCCCGCGATCACATAGATCCAGACCTTGCCGACGATATCCCGTACCGCTGTCTTGCCGTGATTGAACCGATCGGCCCAGGTTAGTTTTTCGTCAGGAATATCAACAGCATTGACGTGCATCTCCCGGACCCAATCTTCGATGTGGTTCTCCATGTGCAAACGACCGATAGTCCAGCCGGCGACAATGGCAACCAGCAGGCCGGTTCCCATGTAGATGGCCGCCACCTTCCACCCGAGAAGCCCGTAAAGAAGCACTACGGCTATTTCGTTGACCATTGGGGCGGAGATCAAAAAGGAGAAGGTGACCCCCAAGGGCACGCCGGCGGTGACAAATCCGATAAAGAGTGGCACGGCCGAGCAGGAGCAGAAGGGGGTGACGATACCCAGCAGAGCGGCAAGGACATTGCCCACGGATTCGCTCTTGCCGGCCAGGATCCTGCGGGTTCGTTCGGGAGTGAAAAAAGAACGCAGGATGCCCACAGCAAAGACGATAAGGGTGAGCAGCATCAACACTTTTGGAGTGTCGTAGAAAAAGAAGAGGACTGACTCACCCAGATGGCTGCCTGGTTTCAGACCGAGCAGGGAAAAGGTAAGGACTTCGGCCAGGCGGTGCAACTGCCAGTACAAGGCAAACCAGAGAGCAATCCCGGTAAGGCCAGTCAAAAGATATTTGATTTTTGCCGAGGCTGCAGGCGGTGGTGGGGTGTGGGGGGTGATGGTCTGCATATCATTTGTCCTCAGGGCTTACAAATGTCGTTACGGTTGATGGCGGGCAGGAGTCGGTTAAGTTCCTTGACCTCCGTCGTCTCGTTCAGCCAGTTCTCCAGCTGTGTGAGCATGGCTGTGCTGTAGAGTGAACCCCCTGTCGAGTTCAGCCGATAGTTGACCCAAAGTTTTTCCTTTTCTGAGGCTACTAAACCGGCTTCTTCCAATACCTTCAGATGATTAGAAACGGTGGGCTGAGACAGGTTCAACATCGCCCGTATCTCGCAGACGCACAGGTTTTCTCTCTGTTGGAGCATCTTGATGATTTTAACCCGATTCGGGTCGGAAAGGGCCTTCATGACCTTGATAAAATATTTCATTAACTTCTCCGTTGTATGATTGTATGACTATATAGCTATGTAACTATTTAGTCATGACGGACGGTCCTGTCAATTATTATTTTTTGGGGTGAAAAACTCAGAAGAGGGGTAACATGGACACACATCTCCTGAGTTTTATGATCCTTCTCTGAAACTGTGATTAACGGTACAATATTTTGAGAACTTTGGAGGGGTGTTTATTGCTTGATGTTTGGTGCTGTTATTCCTGGAATAACAAACCGTCTTTGAGGGTGAGGCAGCGATTCATCCGGTCGGCCAGGGCCATGTTGTGGGTGACCATAACGGTGGCCAATTCCAGATCGGTGCACAGCCTCTGTAATAATTCAAAGACGATATCGCCGGAGCGGCTGTCGAGATTGCCGGTGGGTTCATCGGCAAAGAGCAGTGCCGGTTTCATGATCAGAGCCCTGGCCAGAGCGGTACGCTGCTGTTCTCCCCCGGAAAGTTCCCCAACCTTGTGATGTGTCCTGTGGCTGAGTTCCACTTGGGCCAAGAGACTGGTGGCCGGCTTGATCATTTCTGCCTTTTTCTTTCCGGCAATGAGACCGGGCATCATCACATTCTCAAGGGCGGTGAACTCGGGGAGCAGGTGATGGAACTGGAAGATAAATCCGACTGCGCGGTTTCGGTATTCGGCAAGCTCGGCGTCTTTCTTTTGGAGCAGATTTTCCCCTTTGAAAAAGAGCTCGCCACTGGTGGGTGTATCAAGGGTGCCAAGGATCCTGAGCAGAGTGGTCTTGCCGGAACCGGAAGCGCCGACAATGGCCGTCATCTCACCGCTGCGGGTCTCCAGATTTACCCCTTTCAGGATCTCGATGGCGCTGGCACCTTCCCCGTAATTCTTACGTAGTGCCCGGGCCTCAAACAGTGGCTGTAAACTCATGAGAGAACCTCGCCGGGGTGGACCTGAGATGCCTTCCAGGAAGGGTAGATGGTGGCAGCCAAGGTAATGATGATGGCGGCGATGGCGACGATGGTCACGTCCATCGGCAGAACCTTGATCGGCAGGGTACTCATGGGATAGACATTGGATGGAAGTTCGATGAATTTGTAACGGGAGAGCAGCTCGCAAAGGCTCAGTCCTCCAGCAACTCCGAGAATGGTGCCGGAAAAGGCAATAACCAGACCCTGGAAAAAGAAGATCTTCATGATGGAGCGGGAGGTGGCTCCCATGGATTTAAGAATAGCGATATCTTTTTCTTTCTCCATCACCACCATGATCAAGGCGCTGATGATGTTCAAGGCCGCCACCAGGATGATCAGGGTCAGGCAGATGAACATGCCGATCTTTTCCAGCTTGAAGGCGGCAAAGAGATTGCGGTTCATGGACATCCAGTCCTTGGCTATAAAGATAGAATCACTGGTGGAAGCAAGTTCGTCGGTGATTCTGCGGGCCACCTGGTCGGCCTGATTCAGCTCATTCTCTTTGACCGAAACCTCAATGCCGTGGACTACGTCACCGCTTCCCAGAAAGGCCTGGACGTCGGTCAGGGTCATATAGGCGAGGCTGGAATCATACTCATACATTCCCGATTCAAAGATGCCGGATACCCTGCAGGTCTTGATTCTGGGGATCACGCCCATGGGGGTAAGTGGTCCGGACGAGGAGATGAGGCGCACCTTGTCGTTAACGGTGACATGGAGTTCATCTGCCAGATTCTTGCCAAGGATGATAGGCGGCACCCGACTGGGTGGGTCCTGTTCCAGATCATTGATGGAGCCGCGAATCATCTGACTGCCAAGCTTGATCACTCCTTTGGCCGTTTCAGGATCAATGCCCCGGAGAATGACACCACTGCCACCGGTGGCACCGCTTAAGAGGGTCTGGGTGTAGAGGTAGGGGGTGGCGCCGGTGACCCCGTCAACGGTGAGGATTTGCTTGCGTATTTCTTTGTAGTTGTCAATGGAGCCGCCGGGATGCTGGACAATGATATGGGAATTGATGCCTAAGATCTGGTCACGCAGACCATCGGTGAACCCCGAATAGACGGCCAAGACCACGATCAGGGCCATAACCCCGACGGTAATACCGGCCACGGAGATCAGCGAGATCAGCGAGATGAATCGTTGCTTATGTCTGGCCCGCAGATAGCGGAAACTGATAAACCATTCGTACATATCAGGGGACGGATATCAGTTGATAAGGGAGAGGCGGCGTGAAGGTTATTCTTTGCATTTTTTGCACGTACCACCTTTTTCTTTCTGCTGTTTCCCCTGTGTTTTCTGCCCTTTGTCATCTGATTCAGGCTTCATGTGGGGAAAGAGGATGACGTCGCGGATGGAGGCAGAGTTGGTGAGCAGCATGATCAAACGGTCAATGCCGATACCCTGGCCTGCGGCTGAGGGCATTCCGAATTCAAGAGCCCGGACAAAATCTTCGTCCATCTCGGAGTGAATCTCTTCATCGTCACCTTTTTCCGCAATCTGCTGTTCCAGGCGTTGGCGCTGGTCAATGGGGTCACTCAACTCGCTGAAGGCATTGGCGATTTCGCGACCGGTGATGAAGAGCTCAAAACGGTCGGTCACGGTGGGGTCCTCTTCATTTCTCCGGGCCAGAGGGGAGACCTCTATGGGATAGGAGGTGATAAAGGTGGGATCAATGAGCTTTTCTTCAACCAGCAATTCAAAGAGGGCTGTCCTGGCCTTGCCGGGGCCGGCAAGCGGTTCAAGTTTAACCCCCTTTGTAGTTCTGGCCAAAGCCAGGACCTGATCATCATCTTTCACGACCTCTGAGGCAATGCCGCCGATCTCGGTCAGGGCCTCGTTCATGGTGAGACGTCTCCAGGGGGGAGTCAGGTTGACCATGGTTCCCTGGTAATCGATTTCCATGGTGTCATTGACTTCTTGCGACAGCCAGGAAACCAGTTCTTCGGTGATGTCCATCATGTCGTGGAAGGTGGCATAGGCCTGATAGAATTCCAGCATGGTGAACTCGGGGTTATGCCGGGTGGAGAGACCTTCGTTGCGAAAGTTGCGGTTGATCTCGAAGACCCTCTCAAAGCCGCCGACCAGCAGTCGTTTCAGGTAGAGTTCCGGGGCAATGCGCAGGTAGAGATCCAGGCCGAGGGCATTATGATGGGTTTTGAAGGGTTTAGCAGTGGCACCGCCTGGGACTGGCTGCATCATCGGCGTCTCCACCTCCATGAACCCGCGGTTGCCGAGAAATTCCCTGATCAGTCGAATGATCTCAACGCGTTTACGGAAGATGGCCCGGCTCTCAGGGGTGACAATCAGGTCAACATAACGCTGGCGGTAGCGGGTCTCCACATTGGTCAGACCATGCCATTTTTCGGGCAGGGGGCGTAGTGATTTGGTGATCATGACCAGCTTGTCGGCCATGACCGAGAGCTCATCGGTCTGGGTTTTGAACAGTTTTCCTTCAATGCCCACGATGTCGCCGATATCCCATTTCTTGAAGGCGGCAAACTGCTCTTCTCCTACGGTGTCCTTCTTGACATAGATCTGAATCTGTCCCGAGGCGTCGGCCAGATGACAAAAGGCTGCCTTGCCGAATTTGCGCATGGACATGATCCGTCCGGCAATGGAGTAAGTGAATTTGGTTTCATCAAAGGACTCCGCTGCCAGGTGTTCACCCTTGGGCAGTAACTCCTTGACATGATTAGCCGGCTTGAAGCTGTTGCTGAATATATTAATGCCAAGCGCGGCCAGAGCCTCTGCTTTTTCCCGTCGTTGTTTCAGTATTTGATTTTCTTGACTCATGATAAATTGCGTGGGGTGTGGGAGTTAGTAGTGAGTGGTAAGTGGTATGTTGGAGCTGGAGTTAAACCTGATACTTTTCCTTGAGTGTTTTGGATACGTCCCGGGTCAAATCCAGCACTTTTCTGGCCAGTACGGGCGGCAGCGAGCCGGTGCCGCAACTGGGAGTGATGAGGGTCTGACCCAGAATGGCGGCCAGGTCGCGGCCAGGTCGTATCAGCTGCCCTGCCTGCTCTTCCCACAGTTTGACGAGTGTTGCGTTGCTCTCTTTCTCGATAGCTTCATGATCAGAAGTTGGCACAATACCCCAGGCCAAAATTTTTCCTTGGTCCAGATAGGCGTGAAGCTGCTCTTTCAGGAGTACCAAGCGGTCAAAATAACCGTAGGCGTCAAAGCTCAGGATATCGATTTCCGAGCTGAGCAGGAGGTCCCATTCGGTGTTGGCGCAGACATGTACCCCGGCCAAGGCCCCCACAGAGTGGATGGCAGTGCAGACCTCATTGATGTCTTCTTTGATGTCCGTGGCGGCAATTGAGATAAAGGCCGAGGAACCAAGTCCCGCAAGGGCCGGTTCATCAATGAAGATCAAGACCGGCAGGCGGGATTGTCTTTGCAGAAACAACGCCTGCCAGGCGGCCTTCATGGCCAGCCCTTTGACCACGATATCACGGATGGTGGGATTGTAATACCCGATCCGGTCTTCTTTGTCATGGACCCCGGTAAGCATGGTAAAGGGGCCGGTGATCTGTCCTTTAAGAGCAGTTGGGTTGGAGAAATTACCGACGGCATCGGTCAGGGTATAGATTCCCTGAGCCCGCTGGCGGCTTACGGCAAAACGTGAGGTCAGTAAGAGTTCCGGATCTTCTGCGGTCTGCAGGTATTCCTCGTAAAAGGCGAGTTGTGCTTCTTCGAAACCGGCGGTTTCCGTATCGTAGAAGATACGGTTTTCGGTTGTCTCAATGGATTCTTCCACCACACCCGGCAACCCTTCGGCAAACTGGTGCAACATGTGTTCATAGGGATTGGTGGGCAGTTGCGGCCAGATAGGGATTTCGGGGGTGGCTGTCAGAATCCATTCTTTGATGGCGATCTGTGGGTCATTGACCGGCAGACTGCCAATGAGCAGAGGCAGACCATTGGCGCTAAAAGGGTTTTGCTGTGGTGTGGTCATGGTATTTGAAAAAGATTAAGACTAATAAGTTATTTCAGCGACCGGGCTTTGTCAGGGCCTGAGTGTCTCGAATGTCCGAAGGAGGCCTCTCTTTGTAGCTGAAAGCTGAACGCTTTGTATCCTTCAGTATGCCGAGTATCCGATCTGGTTGTTACAAAAATTTAATACGAGAAAAGAGAGCTTATGGTTTACCGAGAAACGCTCTTTCTGTCAATTCTTTCCGTGCATTCTCCTGGGAACAATGCAAGTGACGAAGGGCATGATCATGAAAGGAAAGAGCTTTTTTGTAAACGTCTTTATTGTTGGACCGATGGAAACGATGCAAAAAGAAAATATCAGGGGAGGGGAAGAAAAAATATTGCAGGAAGAAGTGGCGTGGCCGGGTGAAAGAGGGAATGCCCCTTATTCCGGGGAGTAAACGTGAATCTGGTTTCTACCATTTTCCTTCGCTTGGTAGAGAGCATGGTCGGCCATGCTGACCAGTTTATTGCCGGTGTCCGGGCGTTGGCTTCTGAGGGAGGCGACCCCGATGCTGCAGGAGATCTGGAGGCTGTGTTGCGGGTCCTTGAAAACATGCAACTCGAGCGAGGAACGGATCGACTCGGCAAAAAGGAGTGCGGATTCCAGATCGGTATGGGGAAGAATAATGACAAACTCCTCTCCCCCGTAGCGGGCGCAGATGTCTGCTTCTCTTGATTTTCTGGTAAGGATTGTGGCAAATTCCCGTAAGACCAGATCGCCGAAGGCGTGCCCACAACTATCGTTGACCTTTTTGAATAAATCAAGATCAAGAAGGATGCAGGAAAGTTCAAGCTGCTTGTCAGTTGCCGAGGCGAATTCCCGGAGAAGGGCCTCCTGGAAATAACGCCGGTTATAAAGATCAGTGAGGCTGTCCCGGCTGGCCAGATGGGCAAGCTTTTTATTCAGTTCCTCCACTTGGTTGATGTATTGCCTTGCCCGGAGGTGGATCTCTACCCTCGCCAGTAGTTCCTCTTCGATAAAGGGTTTATGCAGGTAGTCGGTGGCCCCTGATTTGAAGAGCGAAAGGATCAGGTTCAAATCGTCAAAGGCGCTGACCACAAAAAGCGGTACTTGATCCAACGTCGGATTTTGACGGATGAGTTTGCAGAATTCATCCCCTCGCATCTCCGGCATCATGTAGTCGGTGAGAATCAGATCAAGGGTTCCGGGGAAATTTTTAATGACTTCGAGCCCTTCCAGGCCATTGGCGGCGTTGAGTACCGTGATGCCGATGCGTCTCAGAATTCTGGAGATGATCCGTCGGACCGAGAAGGAGTCGTCAATGACCAGAGCGGTCATTCCGGAAAACTGTTCTTGGGGGAAAAGGATCTTGTTGACTGTTTTGACGATGTCATTTTGCTTGAACGGTTTGGAGATGAAGTCCGTGACCTCAAGCTGGAAGCCGCGCCGCCGGTTCTCCAGGGTGTCATTGGCAGAAACAAAGATAATGGGGATTCTGCTTTTTGGGGAGTCTCCCATCTGTTTTTGTTTTTCGAGGAGGCGTTCACACACCTCGAACCCGTTCATGACCGGCATGTCGATATCGAGGGTGATAAGGTCGGGCTTTTTGTCCATCCATTCGATCATGACCAAGGCTTCCATGCCGTTTTCAGCGGCCAGAACTGTATAACCGGCCTCTTCCAGCTCTCTGATGATGATTCTTCGCATGGTGGAGCTGTCATCCACGATCAAGATAGTTTTACTATTCAATTGTCGACCTTCCTGCTTGCGTATCTGGACCCTGCTTTCACCTTAAGTGAAGAGCTGTCTGTCTATTTAATGAGAAATGCTAAGATTTGCTGCTGTGCAAGGAGGAGAATTCCTGTCATCGTTTATAATGGCAGCATCAGCTCAATGCCGGCTTCATCGGCCCGTTCTCTAAGGACGCGCAGGTGGTTGCGCTGGATGGCCGCGACGGCCATTTCCAGTTGCTGTGCCATATTTAGATCTTTTACACTGAATTGGACGCCGCAACGGCAACTGACGGCATGGCAGTCCTTTTTTTTACGGCATTTGATAAGGTTGCGAACCACCCCGGAGAGACGATAGTCTGGGAAGTTGGGTATTTCCAGTTGGAGAGAAACTGGCGTGCCAACAGGAAGCTGGGTTGGCGACCAGGGGTTTTCAAAGGCCAGTCCGTTGATTCCGATATCCAGTAAAGTACAGGCGGCGACCTCTTTGTCGGGTAGCTCCACGATCACCTGAGATGAATCTTTCGTCAGCAGTTTGGTTCGGTAGTAGCGTCGTTGACTCAGCTCCTTGCAGGATGTTGGAAAGGCCAGAGCGATGAACGGATTGCCGCGTACACTCTCTATGCCCAGAAATCGACTCTCACACTCCAGTGAATTGGTGCCAATGGGAAAACGGAAGAAGACCTGCTGGCTACGCCGGATGAGGCCGTTACCGTTGATCGGCTCCATGGGCGCAATGAGTACTAATTCCCGCTGTTGCAGGTAGGAGCTCTCCTGGTATTCAGGTTCCCGCAGGATGACCGAGCCGTCCTCTTCCGTGAACTCTTCCAATGGCGGCAAATAATCGACCAAACGGGTAAAAAAGGTGCGGGAGCGGTCCTGCATCTGTAACTCTACGACTTCTTCCTCCAGCAGGGCTGTCTGAATGTGGCGCTGAATGCGATGGGGCTCGGAAATGACATTGTATTCTTTCATAGTAGCAGAAAAATCTGTTTTGGCTGTGAAGGCACGGGTCATTACTTTCACCGTCTCTATGGGTAAAAATGAAAGGAATTTTCAGGCAGAACGAAAGAATGTATTTTACGATGAGGTCAAACGATCGTATTCTTTATCTGCATGATTTCTGTCGGCCTGATTGCCGGAGGATGATGTCATGGCACCTACGGTGGACCAAGGATATGGTTGTTTATTGTCAACACATATGTCCCCGATCATGTTCTGTTTATTTGAGAAATCTATCATTTTTTTTCCAATTGTGTCAAGGAAGGGGCGGAACTTTTTAGTTTGTTCTCTTATCCTATGATGTTATGATTCCATAGTGGTAAGGGACTCTGGCTGGAGGTTTGACTATGCATAGGCTTTTTGTGGCTATTGATTTACCGCCGCTCGTAAAACGGGAGCTGACCGAGATCTGTTCCAGTTTGCCCGGTGCACGCTGGGTGAAGGCTGAGCAGATTCATCTCACTTTGCGTTTTATCGGTGAGGTCGATGATGGAATCTTTCAGGATATAAGGAAAGAACTTGCCGATATAAAGAGTTCTGCTTTTACCATGCGGCTTGCGGGACTCGGCTTTTTTCCGCCTCGCAGGCCACCGCATGTCCTGTGGGCAGGCGTTGAGCCCGTTGAGTCCATTGTCGTCCTGCGCGACTGGGTGGAGGCGGCCCTTGTTGGTCTGGGCCTGGAACCGGAAGGGAGAAAATTTTCCCCGCATGTGACCCTGGCTCGCCTCCGGGATATCTCGGTCGCCAGAGTTGAACACTATCTGGCTGCGAATATGTCCTTTGTGAGCTCCGAATTCCAAGTGAGCGCGTTTCACCTCTACTCCAGTGTTTTGACCAGTAATGGAGCTATTCATCAGGTCGAGACCTCTTATCCTTTGGATAAGAGCGGTTTGTTGAGATCTCCGCTATAGGATTGTGTGGAGGCAAGAGAGATCTGGTGCTTTGAAAGAGGTGCGAGGTCATCATGTTTGCAAGCTTTGCACAATTATATTGATATTCCGATGTTTTTTTCTTTATACTTTCAACCATGATGGCTGAGGAACGGAAACAGCTCTGAGGCATGTCCTTTGTTTTAACTATGCTAAAAAACACGATAGTCAGTCATTGCCAGATTTGACCTGTTTGAAAGAATACACTTGAGGCATGGCAGAACTTATTAAGTTACTTCTCCGGTTATGGTGAACGATGAATAACGTCAATATCGATGATTCAGAAAGTCCCGCTTCATGTTCCTGTAAAGCTCCATGGTGCAACCTGTTCCAGATATGGTCAGGGATGCTGTGCACTATTTTCTTTGTTGTGGCCGGGTGTACGACTGATCTTCAAGATACATATCAAGGATATGTCGAAGGAGAGTATCAGCTGATTTCTTCCCCTCTGGCAGGGCAGCTTCAGACCCTGTCGGTTAACCGCGGAGCGACTGTTGCTGCCGGTGTTCCCTTATTTACCCTGGAACACCAAAGCGAAGCGGCAGCGTTGTCTGAGGTGGAACAGGCCGTGCAGCGTGCTAAAGACAAGCTGGCTGATCTTGGTAAAGGGATGCGACCCAGTGAAATTGCTTCGGTCAAGGCCAGATTGGCCCAGACGGAGGCCGCTGTTAACCTGGCCAGGCGGGAATTCAGGCGCCGGGAAAAACTGTTTCAGGAAAGCACCATTTCCCGGGAAGAACTTGACCGGGCACGCAAGGAAATGGAGAGCAGTCAGGCGGCGGTAGCCCAGTTGACTGCCGAACTTAAAACCGCCGGATTGGGGGCTCGTGCTGATGAAATTCGGGCCGCCCGGGCTGATGTCAAAGCTGCCGGTGACCGGCTGGAGCAGGCCCGTTGGCGGGTGGAGCAGAAAACCCAAAAGGCGCCTGATGCCGGATATGTTTTTGACACCTTTTATGTGGCAGGGGAATTTGTACCGGCCGGATATCCGGTGGTGAGTATCCTGCCGCCGGGCAATATCAAAGTTCGTTTTTTTGTACCCGAAACCGTGGTTGGTTCTCTGGCCGCAGGCCAACAGGTCTCAGTTGCCTTTGATGGGGCAGCAAAAAACTACCAGGGGACTATCTCCTATATCTCCCCACAGGCAGAATATACGCCGCCGGTTATTTACAGCCGTGATGCCCGCTCCAAGCTGGTATTTATGATTGAAGCAAAAATTGCACAGGATCAGGCCGTTGAGCTGCATCCAGGCCAGCCGGTTGATGTCAGGCTGGAGGCATCCCATGGCTGAGGATGTACCGGTTATTGATGTTCAGGATCTTAGCAAGTCCTTCAACGGCAAGGTCGTAGTCAATCAACTCTCCTTACGGGTCAGCCCCGGAGAGATCTATGGTTTTCTCGGTCCGAACGGCAGCGGCAAGACCACATTTATCCGAATGCTCTGCGGTCTGTTGCGGCCTGATTCCGGCAGTGGTGTCTGTCTGGGTTTTGATATCCAGAAGGAGGCGGAGAAAATCAAGCCGATGGTCGGCTATATGTCCCAGCGTTTTAGTCTTTACGAGGATCTCAGCGTCCTTGAAAACCTGACCTTCATGGGCAGAATTTACGGCCTGCAAAATCTGAAACCATTGGTCCATGACAGCATCGAGCGTATGGGACTTACCCGTTTTACTAATCAACTTGCCGGGACCCTGTCCGGCGGCTGGAAACAGCGGCTGGCGCTTACCGCTTGTCTGCTCCATCGGCCCCGTCTGCTGCTGCTTGATGAACCGACCGCCGGTGTCGATCCCAAGGCCCGTCGCGACTTCTGGGATGATATCTACAGGTTGTCGGAGCAGGGTGTTACTTCTCTGATCAGCACCCATTATATGGATGAAGCAGAACGGTGCCATCGTCTTGCCTATCTTTCTTACGGCAACCTGCTGACGGCGGGAACCGCTGATGAGGTCATCGCCTCCGCTGGTTTAACGAGCTGGTTGGTGTCCGGTGGCAATGTACAGGCGCTGGCTGCAAGACTCAAGGTCATCGTGGGGGTCGATCAGGTGGTTCCTTTCGGCAACACCCTGCATGTCAGCGGCCACGATGCCGAAAAGCTGGAACAGGGCTTGCAACCTTTTATGAGTAAAGAATATCGCTGGCAGAAAACAAATGCCAATCTTGAAGAGGTCTTTATCAGCCTCATGCAGGACCGCGAGGTGCAATGAGATGAGGCTGGTCGATATTTTTTCCCTGCGGCGATTCGGTGCCATTATCGGCAAGGAGTTTGTCCAGATGCGGCGGGACCGGATGACCTTTGCGATGATGATCGCTATTCCCATCATGCAGATGATCGTCTTCGGCTTTGCCATCAATTCAGACCCCAAGAATCTGCCGACCGTCATTCTGGAAGCCGACCACTCCGTTTTTTCCCGTTCCATTATAACCGCCATGCGTAATAGCGGTTATTTCCAGATCATCAGGACCGTTGCCAGTGAAGCGGAAGCGGATCTGCTTGTCGAGGAAGGGGATGTACAGTTTGTGGTCACTATTCCAGAAGGATTTTCCCGTCGTCTGGTGCGTGGGGAACGGCCAGCCCTGCTGCTCACCGCTGATGCCACTGATCCCTCGGCCACCAGCAACGCCCTGGCGGCCTTCCGTCTCCTTGCAGAAACGGCGCTGGCCCGCGACCTGGCAGGACCACTGCGTCATTTGCGCCGCGGCGCAGCACCGCTGGATACGATTGTTCATGCCCGTTTTAATCCCGAAGGCATCGCCAAGTATAATATTGTGCCCGGCCTGATGGGTGTCGTCCTGACCATGACCCTGGTGATCATTACCGCTCTTGCCATCACCAGGGAACGGGAACGCGGCACCATGGAGAACCTGCTTTCCACCCCGGTCAAACCCATGGAGGTGATGTTTGGTAAAATCGTTCCTTATATTATTGTCGGCTATGTGCAGATGGGGGTCATTCTGATTGCCGGCCGCTTTCTCTTTCATGTGCCGATGATGGGCAACCTGGCTCTGCTGCTTGTTGTCTCGCTCTTGTTTATTGCGGCCAATCTCGGCGTCGGCCTGACCTTTTCCACCTTGGCCAGTAATCAGCTGCAGGCGGTGCAGATGGCGTTTTTCTTCTTTCTGCCTTCGATCCTGCTCTCCGGCTTTATGTTTCCTTTTCGCGGCATGCCTCACTGGGCTCAGCATGTCGGCGAAATGTTGCCCCTTACTCATTATCTGCGTATTGTCCGGGGCATTGTCCTCAAAGGTAATGGGTTCTCGCAGATCCTGCCCAACCTCTGGCCTATCGGTGTTTTTCTGATCGTTGCCCTGTCCATCGGTCTTACGCGCTATCATCGTACCTTAGATTAAGTGTAGAAGCTTATCGAATCTGACAGCTAAGGCGAAAGCCGTCACACTTAATCTGACATTTGTATATACAGTAGACACATAAGCTTTGACTATATGGCTTTTATGAAGAGCTTCGATTTGGCAATCGCAATCCCAGAGGCAGGCAAATTTGCCACGAAAAAAGCCAAGGCCAAATGCATAACCCTGACTTGAACTTCATTAAAGAAATATTAACAATAATCTGTTGCCTTATTGATTACTTACCCTCACGATCAATAATCGTGCTGGTTTTTCAATGAAATACAATGATAATATAGATATGAATATTAGGAGTAGCGAAAAAACGTAGAAATTGTTGCTTACACTTAAGTTTAAATGATTGGAAATGTATTTTGTGTATATCGTATAAACAGGCTTTTGTAGAATATATAAAGCATAGCTTGCTTCGCCCAATATGACAAAACACTTAAGAGATAATATTTTCGTAAAAATATTTTTTGAAGATGCCATACTTAGGATTAACAAAAGAAACATGGGTGCATAAAAGCTAGTGCCTGTTGGCACATTAAATCCAATAAGGTTCTTAAGTTGTCTTGGATTCTGAAGAGTAAAATAGACTAAAAGAACTATTACAAACAAAAGAAAAGAATGGATTAGCCCAGAATTATTTTCAATATTTCGCCTTTGAGTGAAAGCATAACCACCAGCTATCCCAAGTAGAAAGCTGCAATAGTGTGATAATGGAAAATAAAAAATTAAATCATGAGAAGCTGATGGAAATCCTACGTAGAAAGCAGAATTAATTAAATTTGAAAGTATTGCCTGTGTAAAAAACCAAACTATAAATGCAATAAAAATGAAGAATGTGGGCTGCAATTTGTTTTTTTTTATAGCTACTAGTATGAAAGGGAAGGTGATGAAAAAAAAAGCCTCAACAGACACAGCCCATGCTGGGCCATTCATTGATAAAGGGTAAGGTGGAAACCAAGATTGGACAAATAATATATTTAATAATAAGGCTGTAAAATTATTTTTCCCCTGTCCGTAGTTTAAGTAGCACATTACACCTAGGGCAATTCCATACAACGGGATAATTCTAGCAACTCTGGCCAAATAAAATAACTTTAAAGATAATTCGTCTCTTGAGTAATAGGAAATTGTCAGAACAAAACCGGAAAGAACAAAGAAAAACGTAACCATTTGTGGCCCTGAGGTTAAGAATGGTTTAGAAAAATTTGCTAAATCTGTGCTTTTCCCATAATGAAAAATAACGACTATAAATGCAGCAAAAAATCTCAAGAAAGTTAACGATTCTATCCTCATCTCATCCTGCCAGGCAACAGAAGCCCTGTACTTACAATTGTCATCAAATATCCATTTTCCAATATTATAGATTACTTCTATATCTATTCATTTTTGCACATTTCATCAAATGTTTAACCGGGTAGCATCGAGAGTGCACGGGTATAATTTGATAGGTTACAGTAAAGACAGAATTAATTGAATAGAAGATGTATTATATTCATCTTCGTCGGCATCAGCCGTCAGTTTGTTAAAGTTCTGCTCAGTAACATACCCAATAAATGGATATAAATATGTACCACATATTGCTTCGGTGGTTAAATAGTTAAAGAAGAATGGGAAGTTTTCCATGAAACCATTTAGCACCAACGAGTTTAACAAGTTCATCATCTCAACATTAAGATATTTAACCACCGGTGGCAATAGTTGGGAATTAATCTAGTGGCAAGGTTAACAAGGAAAGCGATATGTATAGTTTACCTTCTTCCTGATGCCCGTAATATCCCACCTGTCCAGTAAACCTGGTTTTTATGGTATAGTTAATTGTCGGAGTTTTCCACAATTCTTTTAACCAACAGGAGGTGTACCATGAAAGTTTCACAAGCAGTCGATTTTCACCTGACGTATCACCAGGCCAATTCCAAAAAAAAATACGGTCAAAACCTGTGAGTTTGTTCTTCACCGCTTTACAGCCCAATTTGGAAAACGTGATTTAGCCAGTATCTCTCAGGAAGAGATTCTTACGTCCCTGATGTCTCTGACCAAAGACACCAAGCAGGCTACAAAAAGAAATCGCTTTTCGGTTCTTGCATCTTTCTACAATTTTAGCATTAATACCGCACTACCCGCTCTCACCAATCCCTGTAACTCAGCTGTTATCAAAAAAATATTCAAGCGTCCTCAAGCCAGCCATTCAATGGCAAATTGTAGATAAAGAGATAGTTGATGAGATTATCTTTCGTACTATGAATATCCGCAATAGAATTATTCTCGAACTTATGGCCAGAGGTGGTATGAGAATAGGTGAAGTATTAAACCTCACGCCAGCCGATATCCAAGAGAGAACTCTAGCGATCCAGAATCCGAAAAGTGGAAGAACTGGAGAGACAGTTTATGTTCCGCGAAAATTGCTGGTAAGGTTAAACGACTACATTAAAGTCAATAATTTTAGCATGAAAGAGCGAATTTTTCCGATATCCTATGTGGCTGCGTGGACAATGGTAAAGAAAGCTGGAAACCTGGTTGATGTTGAATTACGCCCTCATGATCTGAGGCGGCATGCTGCGACCTATGCTTCAAGGTCAGGCACTCAGATTGAAATTGTCAGCAAAGTGATTCTTCGGCATGCAGATTTATCAACAACGCAGAGATATCTTGGCACAGTAAACGATTCTGAAGCGATTAGATGGATCGAGACTCTTTATGGGTAATCCAGAGGATAAGGGGGAGGTTACGCTTGCCTTCCCCGTCAGCAACAGCCTGTGCGGTATCATAGTGGCACAGAAAACATCTTAATCCGATATGGGTACTTGTACACGGAGGCTTGCCAATGGAAATCTTGTTTGATTTAACTCATTTTCTGTCCCAACCGTTAGCGCATTTTCACCCGTTATTGGCCATTTTTTCTGACATTATGCGATGAGCCATATCCTAAAAGTGAACGTAAGAGGTTGGATGTAAATTATGGTATCGCAGTTTTTTTTGCGACTGTTTTTATCCCATTAGCCTGAGGACTACCCAATCATCCAGAATACACCCACAAGGGTCACGCAGCTTACCAGACTTGCGGTCAGCAGCAGTGCTGATGCCAATGAAGCGTCTCCACCATAACGTCTCAAAAAAACCGCTCCAAGAACGGCAGGGTGCATTGCGGCCAGAAGAACCAAAACTTCTTTCCAGAGTTCAGGAAAACCAAACTGGGTTGACAGCAAACTGGCAAGGAGGGGTTTAATTATTAATTTCAGGAGAATTACGATTGTCAGAGCGGCTAGTATCTTGCGCAAGCTTGGCAACTGGAACATGAGGCCAACCGATAAAATAGCAAGCGGCGTCAGAGCTGAGGCTAATATATTGCACAGCTGGAATAAGGGAGCCAGAACCTCATTTTCTTGACCGGGCAGTCGAAAGGTCCCCCAAAGAAGGCCGATGATCAATGCGAAAAATACAGGGGATTTGAAAAAGCTCAGAGACGTTTTCCATTGTGATTTTGCATCTATTTTCTCTGAACCAAAAAAGGAGGCAAGGATGGGACCCAAAATAAAAATTGGATAGCCAACACCTATTTCTGAAATAAGGACGGCTTCGCTGAGAGCCTCAGGCGCGTGTGGAAACATTTGCAGGATAATCGAATACCCCAGAAACGTTGAGGAACCGAATGCTGAGCAGAAGACAACTGCTCCTTGTTGTGCTTTGTTGAACTTCAGCAAAACACTAATACCCCAGGCCAGAGCAATACAAAAAAGTTCAAGGCATAACATGACTAGAGCCGGGGCCATTTGATCCAACTGGATTGTCTGCTTTGCAAGACTCACGAAAATTATAGCCGGCAGACACAGATCCGTAACGATGCGAGCAAGAGTCAGGGAATGTTCTTCTGTCAATTCCCCTTTCCGTCGCAGCAAAATGGCCAATGCATAAATAAACACAATGACAAGAATTGCATTTATAAGACTATGAAATGCATTCATAAATATAACTTCCTTCTTCTACAGTGGTTCAGACCTGACCTGACAGCTACCATTTTTCCAATCTTGAAGCGTTTCCATCGTTGGACATCCTCAGCACATTTTACCCTGATGACTATGCTCATGATATAAAATATTCTGCACATTCGTCCAAGTCTTTTTGCAAGTCACTCAACTCAGAATACAATTCCCTTCGAAATCGTCTCGTGGATCCAGCGTCTCTTCTGCCGATTGAGCCAATTCTCGCGCCGCCACATTTTACACAGCACAGCAGATCTGCTTCCCATAATTCGACAACAGACTGATCCTTCCCCGGTCTAAGCAACACTTTAGAATTTGACCTTTTCTTGAATATCAGTACACTCCAAATAGAAGCACCAAATCAGGGGGACTCCATAATAAAACAGCCAATTTCCAAAATCCCCTTTTTACAAAGGTTCGTATATCTCTAAGAGGAATCTTTTTTTTGAAGAGCACTTTTCACCTCCTCTCTGGTAACTCTAAAGACAAATCCTCCGAGATTTGCAAGGGGCACATGGTCACTAAAAGTATCGCACGAAATGAGATCAGGAATTGTAAGACATTAGGTCTTTTAGGGGAAATCTTCCTTCTGTCAATGAAGATGAAAAAAGAGGGTACGCCGTTTTTGCCTCTTCAGCTGGGAGATCCAGCCCACTTTGATTTTCCACCAATCCCTTCATTTAAGGAGGGGATTTTGAAAGCGTTGGATAACCCCCTGTCTTTTGCGTATGGAAATCCGCAGGGCTATCCACCTCTTTTGGAGAAAATTGCTGAACTTGAAGGTGTTGATCCGTCTTATGTCTTTATCGGTAATGGTGTCTCTGACATAATGGATAAAATCATGAACGTTACGGCCGTGAAAGGGACAAATATTCTTTTTCCTGCACCGGTATTTCCTCCCTATCTTGACCTCAATAAAAAAAACAGCATTGAAAGCAGGTTATATCACTGCGACCTACATACCTGGCAGCCTGATATTGCTTCCATTGAATCAAAGATTGATGATTCAACATCCATGATTCTCGTCAATTCGCCTAATAATCCCACCGGAGCTGTTTACAGTGAAGAGACCATGGTGGCCATTATTGATCTTGCAGAGCAGATAAATCAGAAACGCCGACTGCTGACTATTCCACCACTGTGCCTGATTTTTGATGCAATATATAGTGAACACTATTTTGACGATAAACCGGTGGATGTTAAAAAACTGCTACACAACAAAGAGCTTACATGGATCCTACTTAACGGGGCTTCAAAGTCTTTTAATGTACCAGGGTTACGTTTAGGATACGCCATTCTAGGAGGTGTAGAAAGAGATGCCCTGCGAGAAGTCCTTTACAATGAATGTATTCTTCCCCTTTGCATGAATTCCATATTCCAAGAGGGATACCTTGCAGCACTTCTTGACCCAACAGTGGAAAACTATTTTAGAGAAAACAGAGCAAAGTTGAAAAAACGAAGAGATCTGATGCTGAACGGGCTTGGTCAAATTCCGGGTATTAGTGTGGTAAAACCCGAAGGTGCATTTTATATGGTCTTAGAAATGGCAACAGAATTTACCAATGACCGTGAACTTGGCATTGCTCTTCTTACAGAAGAAAAAATATGTACAAGCCAGATGAGTGCATTCTTTGACAAAGAGACACTCCCGGATAGCACCTCCCTGCGTCTTGCCATACTGCCCACTGAGGAAGTACTAGAAGATGCCCTTTTCCGCTTATCAAGATTTATGCAAAAACACGGTAACACATGAAATCTGATTCAGTGTGGTTGGTATCCCTCTGGGTATCGGGCGCAAGTCTGGGGGCTGGTCTGCTGGCACTCCCAATCCAGAGCGGATTGGCCGGACTTGTACCAGCCCTGTCGGGACTCGTTTTTATCTGGGCCCTTATGCTTGGCAGTGGGATCATCCTGGCCGATTTCTTTGTGGACATGAAGCAACCGTCTGCGGGGCTCTTCACTCTCTTTAAACAAGGGGTAGGCAGCTGGAGTCGATGGCTGGTAACACCAGGCTTCTTACTGGTGTTTTATGGGTTACTGATAGCCTACCTCAGCGGAAGCGGGGCTGTTCTTGCTTCCCTGCTGCATTTACCGAAGTTAGAGTGGCTACTGTTACTCCTTTTTTTTCTGATTTGTACCGGCAGTGTTCTGGTTGGGCTGGGATTTATTCATCGTGCCAATATGGGCTTTATGGTCCTGCTGCTTGGTTCCTTCATGGTCATGCTGCTACTGGTAGGAAAACACATAGAAAGCAAAAATCTTGTTTACCAGGACTGGAAATTTCTACCCTCGACTCTCCCAATTATTCTCTGCTCTTTTGCCTATCAGAATATCATTCCCTCTGTCTGCACAAGTCTGCATAATGATCGTGTGCAAATACGTCGAGCTCTTTTTTATGGTACACTGATTTCTCTTCTGGTCAACGGGCTCTGGGTTCTTGTCGTGGTTGGTGTACTCCCCCTTGATGGTGAAAGTTCACTGCTCAACGCTTTTCACCAGAACCAGCCCGCCACGATCCCTCTTGCCCAGAGTATTCCCGCAGGAGACATTCAATTTTTCAGCCTGCTCTTTTCCCTGGCCGCCCTTTTCACTTCTTATGTTGCTGTAGGTGAGGGATTACGGAATTTTCTGACCGACCTTTTAGGTAACGCACAAAACAAAGACAACAGAAGATGGCTGGCTGCCGGATTGACATTTATTCCACCGCTACTCATCACCCTTATTTACCCTCAACTCTTTTTGAAGGTGCTCAACCTTGTCGGTGGGCTGGCTATTGCATTGCTCTTTGGATTGCTTCCCGCCATTATCTTGTTTTACCAGACACGAAAGAAGAAACGAAAGTGGCAGCAAATAATCGCTGTGCTTCTCTGTATGATTTTTAGCCTGCTCTTTCTCCTGGAGTGTGGACAGGAAGCAGGGCTGTTACAAATCCATCCCCAAGTCGAGTATATGTGGCATGGGCCTATCCAGCCTGGAAAAGCATCTCCCAATTAACCTAACAGGAACGAGATTATACTATGCAAAATACACAGACTAAAAAATGTTATATTTCGAGTATTTCCAGAAATATTCAAATTCAGCATAACGACTAAGGGTAGATCGTGAGAGTGGAGCAGGCCACGATCTTATCCAAACGTTTAACAACGCTCACTTCTTTCGCTAGGACGAGCTGAAGCGCGCCGGTTAACTCAATGTTGGGCATACAAAAATGAAATTTATGAAGAAAATAGCAAGCTCTTGTGCAATACTATTACTCTTTGCAATATTAACTACTTTGACGATTCTTAAAAAGTCGTTTTTCAGACAGAGAATATTCCATAGTTTCGCTGACTAGATAAAAGCCAAAGTAAATAAGACGTAATAATTCCTCGAAATACCGTAGCAATTTCCTGAAATTCATTACTGCTGTGCTTGATGATGGAATTCATCTGGTCAGCAAGCACACCTTTCAAACGATTTCTGTCAAGTCGGTGTCTCACCTGATTGGCCAACCACATAATCTACTTTACAAATTAATTTTCTTTCTGATATTATTCTACTGTTGTTCAGGCAGGAATCCACGATGTGAAAGGTTCATAATCAACATTTAGAGGAGAATTGTAATGGGCGATAAAGGTGGAAGGAAAGACAAGCAAAAGGCTGAAAAACAAATTAACGAAAGACATAAACAAAAAGACCAGCAGAAAGCTGCTAAGCAACCCATGAAAAAGGTTTGAGAGAAATAACGGTCCAAGACCTGTAAAACTCAATTCCTGATTCTAGAAAACAACGATGAGGATATTGCCACTGACGAAAGAATCAAATTGTTAATGGTGATATCCTCATTTGAATTTAATCTGACTGATATAACTGAAAAATCGGTAACTGTCAGATCACGTCTAAACTTCTACACTTTATATGAAGTATGGATTTTTACTCAAACAGAATTTAAGCAGGGAAAGATGTCCCTTGGTAATGATTCAACTTCGAGCAAAACAAGGTGACTTAACCTTCTTCCTGATTGTATGAAATAAGTAAGGTGCAAAATTGGCTTGGATCTTTCTCCCAAATTATGCCAGATTAAGTCTGACTTACTTCAGATTAAGGCTACTTTAAAAAATGATCTTTTCGCCCAACCTCTGAGTTATGCTCTGCGATGTTTTACTGAATCAGCGCTTTGATCATGGGGGGAAGCAGGAAAACAATCAATAAGAAAGTGATGGCCGGACGGAGTAGATTGACAGGTTTCAGGTTCTGTTCCATGATGGCTGTAGCAGCGTGATTTGCAGCTGAGAAAGTAAAGAATATCAGCATCGATGTCACGATGGTGGCATCGGCATATCGTCCCCAATTGAGCGCATAAATAAGAAAAGCTGTGATGGCTGTGGCCGCATTGGCCAGGCCCGATTGAATTTGATACGCCCGATTGGGCTGATAGCCGATTTTTTCAGAGGCCACTTCTCCCAATACCAGAGATTCAAAGGCTACTGTGCCGGACATGAGAATGACTACGATTGGCCCCATTATGTGAAATTGTGATATGGCATCTGTGCCCAGATAGTCAGCGAAAAAAATGGCAAGTCCTATGCCGGCTGGCCGAAGCCATTCAATTATCAACGACAGGTTCTTTTTAGTCATTCTGCGTTATCTCCTCTGTAAATCTGCTGGAGTGAAATATCCACTGATCTTCTGCCTACCTTTCTGTTGTTATCAGTTTGAGTGCCAATCCTAGAAAAACAGTGCCGGCAATCCTGTTCAGTATGGTCTGGATGTGATCGGTTCTCTTGAGCCATTGTCCGAGAGTGCCGGAAAGGAGCGCTATGCTTCCAAAAACTATTATTGTGGCAAGGATAAAAAGACATCCTAAGAGTAGAATCTGTAAGGATATCAATCCTCTTGACGGGTTAACGAATTGTGGTAGAAACGCCAGAAAGAAAATAGAAACTTTAGGATTGGTGATGTTCATGATGATCCCACGATTATACAGCTTCCAGTAATTGACCTCTTTGGCAGAGGTACTTGGAATCTTTTTTGCAGCAGCACGGAAGGCCTGCCAGGCGAGATAGACGAGGTAGCCGGCACCAATAAATTTGAGAAGAGAAAATGCAACTGCTGACATCTGGAAAATGACAGCAACTCCCAGGGCTACAGCGCTACTGTGGATGATCAATCCCGTACATAAACCGAGTATGACAATTATCCCGGCAAGCCTTCCGCGTAATATGGACAGCGTCAGCACGAATATATTGTCGGGACCGGGGGCGAGGGCCAGAAGAAGAGATGTTGTGAAAAATGTAATGATGGTCTCAGTGGATAGCATCTGACCTCCTTAGCTGCAATATGGCATGTTTCAGTGTAACGGGGGAATCGTCGGTTCGCCTACTGTCTTTGGGGTTAGAGCCTTATTGCTGACCCCTGTGAGCATTATCCATTCCCCGAATCAAAATGGCACTGCGCAACCTGTCAATCATATCCAAGAAATATATCGGTACGGATCTGGTCCTCTGCAACATCAATCGAGGCTAAGGCTTTTTTTATCGCTTCAACCATGACTGGTGGGCCTGAAATCATATACTGGGCGTTACTGCTTTCCGGAACTTCTTTTGAAATTATATCTGCGTTGATAAATCCTTGATAAGCGTTTTCCATGCCGGTGGTATCAGATAAAACATGGACCAGATGGTAGTCCGGCAGCTTTAGATTCTCTAATTCATCCCTGAAGGCGATATCCTCCGTATTCAGATTTCCGTAGATGAGAATTATCGTGCCGGATTGCCCTTTCTTTTTCTCGAGGCTTGTAAGAATACTTCTGATCGGGGTGATGCCAATACCGCCAGCAATCAGGACAAGAGTCCCTTTTGAACCAGCGAAACAAAATTGTCCAAAGGGTCCTTTGATGCTGATAGCTTCTCCCTTTTTAAGGGATTTCAGGCGCTCACAATAAGGACTGCCAGTCATCCGTTTGGTGAATTCAACGAACTCGGCGTCATCGGGGCAGTGACTGAGAGATAAGGGATGAAGCAGCTCATTACCTAAATCTACCAACATATATTGACCGGCCGTAAAGTCCAAACCCTCGGGTCTTTTGAATCGATAACTCACAGCCGTAAGGGTTCTTTCTATTCGTTCCAGAAATTCTGTACGGTATTCTTTTGTCATGTTTCTTCCCAATCCTCTTTTGCATATTTAAAGGGGCTGCTCAAGATTACGATTGCAACAATATGAACCATAACGTACGGCTCACCGGACCTGCGTCGTTTGCTGGTTCCGCTTGTTAGCCATTTTTCAATGCTGTAAAAGATATAACGTCTATCCCCACAGCATCAGACTTGATGATAGAAAATATATAGCTCTTAATTTGTTCACATTTCTCATAGAAATCATCAAGATCTTCGTACCTCGGTATTTTCTTCGAAGAATCACCCCGGGCTCTATAGTGTTCTAACGCCACTTCTCCGTCACCAAGATCTGTATAGTTAAAGGGCTTGTCGTGAACAACCAGATTTCGAGTATCAGACAACTCATCAGCCAAAGAAAGGATGTGGCTATTATTTTCATCACTATCAGACAAAATAAACAATTTTTTTGATAAATCAGAGCTCATTTTTGGAAGATTTCTTAACTTATTCGTAATTTGCCCTGGGTACTCAATAGCCACTATCGCTGCCGTTCTGTTATTCATAATATCTGCTAAAGAATGATTAACCAATGACTCTAGCGTGACAACACACCACGCCATAACCATACCCACGATGCAGGACTCTTTTTCCATTGTGTCAAATTGTAAAGCATCGAAGGGAAAAGGTGCGCCGCGATTTATAATTCGTTCCCTAAAATCTGAATCATGAGTGGATTCATAGTAACTTTGTGCCACTGAATGCATTATTTCCACACGCATCCAATTATCTTGGATAGAACTATAGATCATTTCTTACCTACTTGATTACTAACATTAGAAATCAGCAGCCGAGATTAGCTGTCCGCTGGATTGCTTGCTGAGACAATTTCATTTTTTGAGACCCTAGAATGGTGGAGCATTACTGGGGCGTTGGTATCAAATAAGCTGTTTGCAAATTTTATAAGCGACCAAAACACCATTATCGGCAAAGCAATAACTTGAATCAGGAACACCCCAACATAGAGAAATGTCAGTTTCAGGAGGTTATCTACAATGCTGCCCGCATTGCTGACTGTGGCAACAATTGCATCTTTAAACTCCATTGATTTACGCTGAATGAATGATGTGTTATTCTTGATGGTTCCTAAAACACCGTCAATCTCCGGAAGTGAAAAATCCATCAATTTGTCTAGCTCCGCAGTCCCGACCGCCAGTTCTTTATTGGCATTCGATATATTGTCTGCGAAAAAATGTTCATGGAGGTAATTGTTGGCCAAAGCTGATATCGGAAGGGCAAATCTGGCAATGAGAATCAATAGTATGATCCTCACTATGGTTTTCTGAACAGCGGCCAATCTTTCGTTTTCGAACCAACTGAGAATGAAGAAGATCATGAGAAATATGGCAAGTATCGGCGGCGCAATGGACACGCCAATTTCAAAGGCCAGTTTCTGAACCCCTAGTGATGTGATTGCCGTCACCAGCACATCAGACACACGTTCAGTCATGTCATCAATCGGATCTAAGGCTTGCCCCACAGCCAATGTCACTCCTACACCTGCGGGTTCCAGGTTCAGGCTTGAATCCTTTACAATTGAAACAGAGGCGTTAATAAGCCTGCACGTTGCATAAGCAACGCCGGCTTTGGTGATTGCCTCACGAAAGTAATCGTCAGTTGTGCTGTCTAGCAGGGGGAGTCTTAACCCGGGGGAAAAGAATAGCACTATTGCCACCAAGGCGGCAATAGATGCTCTTACTCTCTTTGGTATTTGTATGGTTTTCATGTTTGTCTTTCTGTAGGGACAACGACTAAGATAAAAATCGATAAAAGCGGTGCGAGTGCATCGTTCTTGAGCACATTGTTCTATAACTTGTCTTTGACAAGCATATACCTGAAGCAATCTGTAACATGATCGTTCACCATTCCCACAGCTTGCATAAAGGCGTAACATATTGTCGAACCAACAAATTTGAAACCTCTGCGCTTGAGCTCTTTACTCATTCTCTCTGACTCCGCGGTGCTGGCTGGAATTTGACCAATTTCTTGCCACGAATGTTGTATTGGTCTCCCGTCCACAAAGGACCAGATAAATTCATCGAAACTTTTGAACTCATCCCTGACTTTCAGATAAGCTCTGGCATTGATTATTGCCGATTCGACTTTAAGTCTGTTTCGGATGATGCCGGGGTCTTGGAGTAATTGATCAATCTTGGTGCTGTTCCATTGGGCAATCTTCGCCGGATCAAAACCATCGTAGGCAATTCTGTATGTTTCCCGCCTTTTGAGAATGGTCAGCCAACTCAATCCGGCTTGAGCCCCCTCCAGGATAAGCATTTCAAAAAGTTTTGTATCCTCATGCAGAGGAACGCCCCATTCCGTATCATGATATTTTATATAGAGCGGGTCATCTGTTACCCAGGCGCATCTTATCATGGAGTTCCTCTGTACACCTGACGACATTACCAGCTGATCCCTGTCGCCTCACCAAGAGTCTTATTTACCAACGGTTGCGATTCGAGCCCTGACCGGTATATTGGTGGAATGCAGTCCGGGGGCTTGTCCGTACAAGTCGAATTTTACATTGACGTTCGGTCTGAAGATGAGGCAATGGGTGGAGCCGCCGAAGTGGAACATCCCCAATTGCTCCCCTTTTTTCACATGCTGTCCCTCCTGGACGGTTATTTCGTTGGTTGACACTTCCGCCATGCCGACAAACATGACGGCCATCAAGCCGATGTCCGGATTATCGGCCTCGATGAAGATCAGTGCCCTCGACGCCACCTGCGTAATGTAGCCCTGGGAATTATTGGGACCTGCCGGATCAAACCCTTCAGCCAGAGCTTCCGCATAATAGGAGCCGTCAACCAGACGGGTCTTTACAATTTTTCCACTGACCGGACTGTGCCAGCGGTGGTAGCTCAAGGCACTCAGAAAAGCCTGATAAATTGTGCCGCCCGCAAACTGTCCGGCAAGGGGGTCCATCGCCATCATGTGCTGCAGTGAATAAGGCTGCGCTTTAATCCAGAACGGGTCAACAAGTTTCACATCTTTTGCTACCCTGTATGGAGCCGATTCACAGGCATTGGCGATAACCGCATCATCGTCAGGACTCGCCACTGGACGCAGTCCCTCCCGGAACTTTCTGGTGAAAAAATCATCCCATGAGGAAAATCCATAATAAGGCGAAGCGGGATCGCATATGAAATCCTCTACAAAGTGAGGCATCGCCGCTTTCGCGTCCCGGCCGAACCATCCTTTCTCGGGATCGTCATTCAACACATAGCGGGAGTCCGAGGAACTCAAGAATACGGCCCATTGATTCAATATTTTTTTCAACTGGCGGTTCACCTTTTCATTTAAGAAAACTGAGGTTCCGGCAGGCGTACCCATGGGCCAGTTGATGATGGCATTGATAGGAAAACCAACCAGACCGGTTTTGTTGAATTCAGGTGCCGTGATCAAAATCCGGTTCATCACCCGCAGCATCTGGCGATAATTTTTTATCTGGGGCTTCCCGGTAGGGTCAGTACTGAAAGATTTATCGGGCGGTACTTGATCAAACATCTGACTGAACAACATATAGAGTTGCGGGTCGTCTTCTATTATCTCTTTGAATTCCTGAATAACAGGTAGCAATGGTTCTGTTGCGGATTCTGTTCCCTCAGTCAGCTTTGCCATCCATTGATCTAGAAATAATTGATCCGACGGCAGCCATTGTCCTACGCGATAAGGTGCAGGTGTTTCGAGTGATTCGGCTGTCGCCATGTGTCCGGAAAGGCAGAAAAAAGCCAGGACCAATAAGGGGAAAATAACGAAGGTTTTCTTGTTCATGCAGTTAATCCTCCCAGGGGTGTTCATCTGAAAATATTTTCATTTCTCGGGGTGTGGCGTGAGTGCAGTGCTGGCTGGCAGGACGGGATAGGCGATCTCTGGCTGGCGGCCGCTGAGGGCTTGCAGAAAAGCGACGATGGCACCAATCTCTTGCTTATCGAGATCGATCCCAAGCTGGGTTCTTGTCATTACCTTTACTGCTTCGGCCAGTGTCCAGGCAGAGCCGGAATGGAAGTAGGGAGCGGTAATTCCCACGTTACGAAGCGAGGGCGCCTTGAAGACGTAATCCTCTTCGATGGTGGGGGAAATAGTCCTGCAGCCGTGATCGTCAGGCGGTAAATATCGGGGATCCGGCTTGTTTTTCACCCCAAAGACATAGTAGCCGTTGCCGCCGATGTTCGTACTCATGTGACAGTCGGCACAACCCTTGTTGATGAAAAGATGGAGACCTTTTTTGGTCGTATTATCCAGTGCCTTGAGATCCCCGCGGAGAAATCGGTCAAAAGGGGCATCCGGGGTAAGAAGTGTTATCTCGAAGGCTTCCAGGGCCATCTTGGCATTGCCGAAGCAGATTGGTTCAGCCTGGTTGGGAAAGGCCTCGTCGAAGGCCTTCACATATGCCGGGATACTGGACAAAACCTTACAGACGTGCAGGTTGGAAGACGCCATCTCGACCAAGCCAAGCAATGGCCCACCTGCCTGTTCGGCCAGATCTCTGGCCCTTCCGTCCCAAAATTGTGCGATATTGAAAACGGAGTTCAGCACAGTGGGGGCGTTGCGGGAGCTGCTCTGCCAACGGTGTCCCAGAGAGGTTTCATTCAGATCAACACCGCCGAGGCCCAGGTTATGGCAGGTGTTACAGCTTACGACCTGGCTGCTCGACATCCTCGGGTCGAAAAAGAGCATTTTGCCCAAGGCTATTTTTCTCTCAGTGAGCCTGTTTTCTGGGTAAGAGGGAGGTTCATGGGGGATGGGGTCGAATCTGAACTGGGCCTGACGCAGAAGTTCCGCGTCGTCCGGGGTATCTTCTCCATGTGCCGGCGAAAAGTTGCCTAGACAGATCATAAGCGTGGGCAGGAAAACCATAACCACAAGGGCCGGATGCAAAAATATCCGCATATGCATAGAAAGCGAGGATACAAGCCTTTTATATGCTTGTTGAATACGTTCAATAGCGAGCGTCATCGGGCTTACCTCCCTTGGGCCAGTCGTTTTCTTTGCCCGCATAGTCGGGGCGCGGCTGATGGATGACGAAGTCCGCAATATCGTAGGCCTCCTGATCGCTCAACGTGCCGCCTGCCGTGAACGGCATCTTGCGTTTAATGAAGGCGGCGGCCTTATGCAACCGGGCCATACCGGCGGCAATGTTGAAGGAGCCGTCACCCCAGAGGGGGGGGAATCCGTAGGGATAGCGTTGGGGTTTTTCGTTGAGTCGGCCACCGCCATCTTTGCCATGGCAGACGGCGCAGCGGTCTTTAAAGAGTTCTTGCCCCCGCTGTCGGTTCGGAGTCGGAGGATGTGCAAGGGCCGGAAAGCCACGTCCTTCCACCTTGACGTCGGGCGGTACGTCCCGGGACAACCAGGTCATGTAGGCGATAATCGCCTGCATGGGTTCGCTGTCTATGCTCGGCGCTTTGCCGTTCAAGCTGCGTCGGAAGCAACCCTGGATGCGCTGGGCAAGAGTGACGTTCTTATCCGAGCGGGAGCTGTACCTGGGATAGCGGTGGATAACGCCAACCCAGGGTGCGGCAAAAGCCACGGTGCCCGCCTTGAGATGGCAATTGGAACAGCGTAGCGAACTTAAGGCGTATAGGGGTAATTCGCGCGGCGTGTGGGTGACCAGCATGAGCCCCCGGCCGATCATCTCGCCTGCTGGCCCATTGGGGATGGTTGATTTGTCGGGCACTTTAAAGAGGTAGACTCCTTTGTCATCGGCTGCGGATGGTTCAGGTGGCAGCATAGAGATCAGGGCGGTGGAAAGCATGACAACGACGACCCATGATTTCATTTCTTTCCTCCATTGAGAAAACAGGGGAGCAGGTAAATGACCAAATCAATCATTTTCTTGATAGTAACTGTTTAATAAAAATACTGGACTAATACTCTCTATTGTATGCGTAATTAATTGGAAGTCCAGGTAATTCAGCTAGCGCTGAACCTGCTCCTCAACTGGCGCGGTTTTTTGCGATCCGCTGCAAGAGTCTGCTCAACGATTATACATAGCCGTAAAACTGGCTTTCCCAAGAGAGTTTGCATTGATCATAAAACCTATTAACGCAGCACTCGCATCCGCTGGGACATCAATTTTTTCAATCTTGAGTGCATATACTGTGAAAATATAGCGATGCGGTTTATCCCCTTGCGGAGGACATGCACCACCAAATTCATGACTTCCATAATCTGTACGGCCTTGCACAGTGCCTGCTGGCAGCCGCTGCCCGGTTGCATCACCGGCACCGGCGGCCAATTCATGGACATTTGCGGGAATGTTATACACGACCCAATGCCACCAACCTGACCCGGTTGGAGCATCAGGATCATACACGGTGATGGCGTAGCTCTTGGTTTCCTGTGGACCAGCTGTCCATGTTAATGCGGGTGACTGGTTCTTGCCTGAACATCCAAATCCGTTGAACACCTGTTCTTCGCTAAGAGTCGCATTGGGCTTGATAGTAGGGCTTGAGAGAATGAAATTATTGGCATGGGCTAGAGTTGAGATTAAACAAAAACCAATAATGAACATGATATGTTTACGAAACATATTAATCCTCCTTTATTGTTTGAATGAAGTTGCCTTGTTATGTCTTCCTGCTCGGGGAAACGTGTGCGTTTTTGTCTTGTCCACGACCAATTCTATAAGAATCGACGATGCCGATTATCCAACAAATGCATATCACTGTTGTCGCAATATTGAGTAGTTGAGCTTCAGTGCCGGTGGATTGTTTTGACACTAATTCTGAAATTGTCGTGACATCCAGCGGGACATCGCCACTTTGTACTTTGTCGACTATTTGCAAAGCCCTCTCTACTGTTTTGGAAGTCAAATAGTAGATCCCGGCTGATGAAGCGCCCACTAAGGCCACACCGGGAAGATACCTCTTTAAGTATATATGCCCGAGACCTGGAAATACAAGAGCTGATAACAGGGCTGCTTTCATTGACTTTTTCATCTATGAATTATCGTGTGAAATATTATGAATAGGAAAATACATACCGGTAGCCATACTCGGTGAGCATTGGTGAGTCGGATCTGATGGTGTTATTGTGGGCCACAGAATCTGTGGGAAATGTCACGAAGCCGCTTCTGTTGCTTACGATCCAAGGAGGCATTTTTCTGAACGGTTGTGTCCCTCGTAATATCGTGCCTCGATAAGGTTCCCCTCCGGGTCCCGAAAATATATCGATATCCCGGTGCCGTGGGCGCCCCAGCGTGGAACCGGACCTTCTTCTATCGCGATCGTATTCGCCTGAAGTCGCTCCCGAAGATTTTCCCATACCTTCTTGGACAAGACAATACAGAAATGATTGAAGCGTCCACGATCCTGATCCGTCCCGGAACTTTTCTGCCACATCTCTTTGGGAAACAGGTCGATAATCGTATCCGCATTCAGCCGCACAGAGGGAAAGGGCACCTCGCCTCTGCGGTATTCCTCCAGCCGTTCAGTCTCAAAGAGAAGGACCTGCGCATAGAAGGTGATCATCTTCTCTTCATCTTCCACATTGAAGGCGATGTGATCCACTAAACATTCCATATTGAATCCTTCCTGAAAAAGTTATGGCTTAACATGGCCTTGACAGGGAATATCCTTTCGATGTCATTGAAGTGGCCGAAGCCGATTAAACCAGCATGCTCGCGCGTCGTGCGTAAGCGCAAATTGTTATGTGGTTTTTCTAAATGCATATTATCTCATAATTGTTGCCAGTTATTGATTTGCCACCTGTTGCTGTCACCTCGAAAGTGTTTTCAGTGCCAACCATTCCTATGTTGGGGATGCCAATTTTTGGTTCAATAGCGAGGACCATACCTTCCTCTAAAGGTAAGTCAAAACCTGTCGCAATTACGGGATATTCGTCGATGGCTAAGCCGATACCGTGACCCGCAAAATTAACCTTGTTGTGGCCCAGGCCCATAAACCCGTTTGCCCAAGGACTTTCTGTGGCAAGCCCTAAGCACTGGCTCCAGATGTTACTTGGTATTGAGCCTGGACGTAATTGTTCAGAGATGATTGATTGCATTTCAATGCAATAATTGTGGGCACTTTGGACTGCCTCAGGAATGCTGCTTTTGTTGCCAAGCCAGTACACTTGCGTTTTATCTGTTTGGTAGCCGGCAAGGGTAAAACCATTATCTATTGTAAGGGGTTTACCGGCCTCCCAGATTATTTCTTCTGAACCCATGAATGGGACTGCGGGATGAGCACCTCTAAGACCAACGGGGCCGTTAAAGACACTAGGGTAATTGGCGCTGTCACCAACTGCAATGTGGCCTAGAAAAACTTCTTCACCGAATGTTTCCATCCTTAATATTCCATGGTGGCCTTCGGAGTAAAATATGTCAGAAATTTTATGAGCAATTTGTAACTCATTTAATCCCTCATGAAGAAAGGAGGGTAATATCTGCGTTAAACATTTATTATGCTTTGCCCCTGCTTCCCGTAAGATTTTCAATTCCCATTCTGATTTTTTAGCACGAGTTATGGCAACAATCTTGTCACCAGGAATAAATTCAATATTGGGTAGGTGTTTTACGAGGATATTCGATAGCGACCATGACAAGCCATTCATCTCGGCTGCAATTTTGTGAGGAAAATTAATGCCGAGGTGTTTAAAGATATTTTCAATATCGCGGTAAGAATTGAATTGGACAATATGATTGATTGATGATTCTAATTTCGCCCGCTCAACACCGCGTCTGCAAAAAAGAATTGGCTCACCTTCAAGGGGGAGCCAAAGGACACCATTAGCAAAAGTGCCACTAAAATAAAAAATATTTAAGCGTGAAAATACAAATATTCCACCGGCTTCCGGAAGGAATTCGGTGAGATATTTTCGACATCTTTTCCAGCGAAAATGCAGCTCTTGTATGGGGGTGTTGTTATCCATATCTGTGATTCAGCTTCTGCTTATTTGGATGTTATGACACATAATGCGACGCTTCAACGGCGGCGCGTTTTCTGGCGTCCAACTTGAAAGTGTGTTGTGAGGCTTTTATATGGCTGCTGTCCTTATCGGGTAACCTTGTTTCAACGGCCAACCCTTGCCGTTCATTTCCTTTCACCTGATGGTGACGGGGCATAGATTGAGAAGGTGGCTGCGCCCGGAATAACTTCCGTGAGCCACCAATAGTTACAAATGCCCTTATCGACCAAGTGCAATAACCTATTATTTATGTATCACCTTGGTCGGAGACAGTAAAGCGGGAAGTCCAGAGTCAACTACTGCCGCCTTCTGCCGATCAGTGAAGGCGAAGGAGCAAGTGCTTAAC
Source organism: Desulfocapsaceae bacterium (assembly GCA_028697885.1). Lineage (GTDB taxonomy): Bacteria > Desulfobacterota > Desulfobulbia > Desulfobulbales > Desulfocapsaceae > UBA2270. Next base: position 9,407 of record JAQVER010000021.1, on the reverse strand, counting down.
AGAGGATCTTGCAAATGCCAAGGCTGGACACCATCAGAGCAATCATGCACGAATGCTTATCCCCAGTATCTTCATAGTATGATGAATTCGTCGTATCTGTCTGATTATATTTGAAAATGTATAAAATATGACTGGGAGTCATATAAAGTCATTGGAGAGTTTGATTTTTTTTTGCCATGTGTGATACGATAAAATATCTTTATAAACAACTCGGAAGAATTTTCACGTTATTTTATTCACTTAAATAACAGGCAGGCTGCCCATTCAGGTTCGAATCGCGATTGCGGTAATGAACTGACGTCGGTAGTCTTTTTTGAAACAATTCTATGGGAGGGGTCCATGAAAAGTAGATTTTTTTCACGTCGGGATTTCCTGAAGACCGCAAGTTCCATCAGCATGGTGACCGCCTTAGGAGGGGGGATTCCAAGCGATCTGTTTGCCAGTGAGGGGAAATTAGTCCGTTTTCCCGAAAAGACGGACCTGATTCTCCTCACCTCCCGACCACCGCAGCTGGAAACGCCAAAGCATTTTTTCAAGGAACTGATCACACCGAACGAGGCGCTCTTTGTCCGCTGGCATATCGCCAACATCCCCACCTCAGTCGATCTGCGAACCTGGCGGATCAAGGTCGGCGGCAATACCGAGCGGCCTCTGGAACTCTCAATGGATGACCTGAAAGGACTCCCCAAGGTCACCTATACCGCGGTCATCCAATGTGCCGGCAACGGCCGCAGCTTTTTTAATCCGCGTGTTCCCGGCGGGCAGTGGGGCAACGGCGCCATGGGCAATATCACCTGGGGCGGCGTCCGCCTCAAGGATATCCTGGCCAAGGCCGGCGTCAAGGGCGATTCCGTGGAGGTGGCCTTTAACGGCCTCGACTCCGGGCCGCTGCCCACTATCCCGGACCTGGTCAAGTCGCTGCCGGTGGACAAGGCCCTGGAGGAAGATATCATCATCGCCTACGAGATGAACGGCAAACCGCTGACCATGCTTAACGGCTTCCCCGCCCGACTGGTAGTGCCGGGCTGGTATGCGTCATACTGGATGAAGGCGCTCAGCGACGTGACGGTGCTGTCAAAGCCGCTGGCATCATTCTGGATGGATCCGGCCTACCGCATCCCGGCCAATCCCTGTGCCTGTGTGCCGCCCGGCACAAAACCTGACAAGACCGTGCCGATCAACCGGATGGATACCCGTTCGCTGATCATCGAGCCTTCCCAGGGCAACCGGTTACCGGTGGGCAAGGAAGCAACCATCTCCGGCCTCGCTTTTTCCGGCGGCTACGGCATCAAGGATGTCGTCGTTTCAGTGGATGGCGGCAAGACCTGGAGGGAAGCAAAATTGGGCAAGGATCTCGGCAAGTACTCCTGGATTCTGTGGTCGCTGCCCTGGAAGCCGGAGCAAAAAGGGAAATATACCCTGATGGCACGGGCAACCAACAGCATCGGAGAATCCCAGCCTCTTGACAGCCTGTGGAATCCTTCCGGCTATATGCTCAATACTATTGAAAAAGTCGACGTCATCGTCGGATAGGAGGGGATATGAAAAAAAATATCGTATTCGCCATGCTGGTTTCAGCCGGAGTTTTGCTTCTTCAGTATCAGGTGCCGATAGTGCAGGCTGAAGAGACAGGGCCTGTTCATTCAATCACCCTGCCGACGATTCCGGCCGAGTTGAAAGAGGGGCCAGGCAAAGACAAGGTGATGACCTTGTGTGCCATCTGCCACAGCCCGGATTACATTCCCATGCAGCCCCCTTTGCCTGCAAAGACATGGGATCATGAAGTCCATAAGATGATTAAGACCTTTGGCGCCCCGATCTCCGATGAGGATGCCAAAATCATCAGCAGTTATCTTGCGGCACAATATGGTGCCGACAAAAAATAAATCTTGAAGAAAGGAGGAGTATAAAAATGAAGAAAGTTATCACCCTTGCACTTGCCCTGTCAGCCATCTGTCTGTGGATATCAACACCAAATGACGCGCGGGCTGAAGCGAACGGGGAAAAGCTTTTTATGCAACACTGTAATGTCTGCCATCCGAGCGGTGGCAATGTCATCAAACCCCAAAAAACTCTGCACAAGGGGGAGCGGACGGTCAACACCGTCGAGGAGGTCGTCGGCAAGATGCGCAACCCCGGGCCGGGAATGTCAACATTCGATAGCAACTTCCTTCCCGACAGCGACGCCAAGGCCATCGCCGAGTATATTCTGAAGACGTTTTAAGTTGTACCGGAAAGGTGGCTCATCGTTACAAGGCGACGAACCACCTTTCCGGCTCTCCTTCATCTCTTGGGAAGGTCAAAGAGACCAGTCTGAAAAATTCTGCCTTGCTGATCTTCATCTGATTTTCTTGTACGGAAAACCCTCGAACCAGCTCCGTTCCCTATTGTTCCCTATTATTCTCCTTGACGTGATGTTCGATTACCCGGATGTCATCGGAAATGGAGGAACCGGGCCAGAAGCTCGTCGCCCTCTACCTTTTCTCCACTGAGGGCCATGGCTAACAGCTCACCGCCCAACACCTGGGGAGCTATGACCAGGTCGGGTTGAACACGCCGCACCCGGGGCATATTTCTGGCATCGTTTACCGCAGCGACAGTTTTGGCTGCTCCGGCGAGTTCCTTGACGGCAAGAACCACGAAGGCGTTTTCCGAATCGTCGGTTCCCAGGGCGAGGACCGCTTTTGCCTTGTCGGCCCCGGCCCTGCGGAGTACTTCGAGGTCTGTGCCATCACCGATGATGACATCGGTATCCTGGTACATCCCATCTTCGGGGGGGTGCTGGAAGATGAACGTGACCGGCTGGTTACGGGCGGTTAGTTCCCTGAAGCTGTTGCGGGCCAGGGAGGAATCTCCGACAATAACATAATGGTTGACATGATTCATTACAGCTCCTTTAGGCTGGATGAGCAGGCGCATCCGTCGGTTTATGATAGGGGCCAGAATGGCGGATAATGAGGTGGCGAACAAGCTGATTCCCAGGACGATGATGGAGATGACGAAAAATTTTGCCTGGGGGCTTTTGGGAATAAAATCTCCATACCCGACGGTGCTCATGGTCACCACCGAGAAATAGAAGGCGGTGACGAAATCCTCGATGGGTGGCGAGAAGTCCTGGCCTAGTTCGTAACTGCCGATCACCGCGTAGGTGAGGAGAAGAATAGCACTGCCCAGTGCGAAAAGGGTGGCTGCAGCCAGGCTGCTCTTATTGAAGCGGCGACGGCTGAGAAGGAGCAGAACGAGAAACAGGATGTTATAGCCCATGCCGGTATAGGGGCTGGTGCTCCTGGGCATTCCTGCCAGCACCAGGCTCGTAGACGTCACCATGATTGCAATGAACCAGGCAAGTCGGGAGCGGAAGAGGAGGCCGACGGACATGAGCACCATGGTTGAGCCGAGAGCGACCTGAGGCATGTTATGGATGCCGGAATATTTGTAGTTATGCAGTGCTGCCGATAGGTGCCCTGAAAAAAGAGAGGTGCCGAGCGCCTCTTCGGCGGCCGGAGCGAGTTGCAAAAGACCCAAGACGGCCATGGCCAGACTTAAGGGAACATGGGGAAACCAGTTTTCAAGAAAAAGCCAGCGGTTCAAAAACACGCGCAGATGATGGAGTTTCTGTAGAGGCCCGATGCCTAGTGCCTTTTGGATATTGCGGGGCAGGTTCATGGTCTTGCTCTGAATTGCCAAATACCGCTGTCTGTTCTGGACTGCTGCATGATTTCCGACAGAGCCGAAGCCCTTCCTGAAAAGAAGAAATACCTTTTAAAAGCTGGGGAAATCATCAGGCACGCTGTATGGATACCCCCTTAAATCCTGTCAGATAAGATACCACCAAAGATGACGGAAAAGCAAGCAGCCCCAGCGAAGGGGTGGTGAAAAACAGTGGGAGAACATAAAAAGGGGACATCCATGATAAGTATTTTGACAATACTTATCATGGATGTCCCCTTTTATCTTTTCGTGATTGCCCATGGCATCTCTGAACTAATCGATGGGAGTCGTCTTCTCACCATTCAATCGGGGTAAAGAAAAAGACAAACCTGCCATTCTCGATATCAACTTTAAGTTTTGCTCCATGGTTCAGGGCGTAGTGGATATATCCATCTTTTGGGCCATCACCAGCTTTTTCAGTAGTATTGGGAGGTGACTCGAAATCTCGGTCTCGATCATACCAGGAAATAAGCATGTACTCCTCAAAACGCTGTTCTGCTTGTTCCTTGGCAATTGCCATGGCCTCCTGGTAATTCTGGGCCGTATTTTCAGGATTAAGTGAAACCATCTCTATGGTTGAAAGATCCGGGACGCCTGGGCTTATTGGGCAACTTTTATCTGTCATTACTCATCCTCCTTGTAGTCGGCAGAACAGTGAAAATTCTCAAATATCCCAAAAAAATAGGGAAATATGTGGACTTTTTATGTCGACACAACGTGCGCATAAGCCGCGCCGGTCAATGACCTTGCCGAAGACGGCACGGCGCAGCTCCAGGCGTCGGTCTTAATGCGATTGTTATGTCTACATTTTCAATATGTTACTGGCATTGCCTAAGCCACGCCTTGACAGCCTCATAATCCTTTAATTCGAGTTGATGTTCAAAAGCAGCAGCCTCTTTAATAGCGTCAGGGGAAAAAAATGATGTTGTTACTATGATACTTTTAGTTGCTTTCTTGATGTGATGAACACCTGTCACTTCGCGAATTATTCCCACCCCTACCTTGTTATTTGGTGAATACTTTTTACATTCCACCAAAGTAAGATATTCACATACAGCATTTCGTATATATGCAATTATATCTGACCCACCATCTCTGGTTGCTTGGGTTAACTGAACGTCAAATCCTAGATCGACAAAAATGCTTGCAATTAGCTCTTCAAATTTTCTTGGTGACAAATCGTATAGCTTTTCTGGATGCTTACTAAGATAACGTTTAAGTTCATAGTTAATATCTGTAACAATTAACGACCCATATTTTGACTCATCTGGAGATTCATCGGTTTCAAATAGTTTTTCAGAAGCAATGTCCGTCATTTCCATGTTGCTCATAGCATGAAAAAGCAATGACTCTGCTTCATCAAATGTATCTTTCGACACATCTCCATCCAGAAATCTGAAAAGGCCATCTTCGTGGCGGCCTAATATTGCATACCCCCAATCTTTGTCAAAATTATCTTTTGTGACAGTTCCGATTATGTTTTTTTGATTATCTGCATACCATGCTTTTTCTGTCGAAACAAAAAGCATTCGAGCTGGTTCGTAACTGTCAAATTCTTCACGGCTTATTTCGATGATTGCCATTGAGTACTCCAATTAATGAGGCACATAACAGTGTACTAGACAGAATGAGCCAATATGGTGCTAGGCAGATTCTGTCTATTGATTTCTTTTTTATTCTGTGTATTCTCTTATGTGAAAGGTCGTGCGGTCCCTATATTTTTAATATATTCACATAACCTATTGAGTGATACATGATACAGCAGGGAAAAACAAATTTTTCAGCCAAAAATATTGAAATTTTTTGGGGTAAGTACCTGGACATACTTAGCCAGCGTGGAGTCAAAGAAAATAATAAACGCTGGTACGTGAAGCGGGCGGAGGCATTTATCAGGGCAGCCCAGGGCCGTAAACTGCTTGATCATACCGCTGATGATATCAACCATTATCTGGAGGAGCAGGGGCGGAAAGATGGAATTCTGGGATGGCAGTTCCTGCAGATCGTCGATGCTATACAGATTTTATTGCAAACCGCCAATGCAGCCTGTGAGTCCCGGGTGAATTGGGAGTACTGGCGCAACTCCGCTCAGGAACTAACCGACACCCATCCGACCATTGCGAGAGGGAACGGGATTCTGCCCAGCACCCAGCCGTTTGGACGAGCGCCGTTGCTGGATGCGGTACGTACCCGGTATGGCCAGTTCCTGGATGAGCTGGTTGTTGTCATTCGGCAAAGGAATTATTCCATTCGCACCGAGCAGGCCTATCTTGGCTGGGTTTGCCGGTTTTTGCTTTTTATCGGAGAACGGGAATTGGCGGAGCTGGGCGAAACAGAAATCTCCTCCTTTCTACAGGATCTGGCAGTTCGAGGTCAGGTGGCGGCCAGCACCCAGAATCAGGCCTTGAATGGCTTGATTTTCTTTTTCACTCAGGTACTCAATCGTGAAATCGGGACCCTGGGTGATTTTGTCCGGGCCAAAAGACCGCGCCGCTTGCCGGTGGTCTTGAGCCGGGCGGAGGCTGGCCGTTTGTTGCAGGAGCTGCAACAGCTCAGTCCTCTCCACTATCTGATGGCCGCATTACTATACGGCACCGGAATGCGTCTCATGGAATGTGTTCGCCTGCGGGTGCAGGATGTGGACTTTGATCAGAATCTGATTATGGTCCGTGACGGCAAGGGGCAGAAGGACCGTGTGGTTCCGTTGCCCCAGAGTCTGCGTCAGGTATTGGCCGACCACCTTGACGAGAGGCATCGGTTGCACCAGGATGATCTGGCCCAGGGCTTGGGTGATGTTTTTCTTCCCGACGCCTTGGCCCGGAAATATCCCAACGCCCCGAGGGAATGGATCTGGCAGTATGTCTTTGCCAGCGGCAGGTTGTCTCTCGATCCGCGCAGTGGGGAGACCAGGCGACCCCATGTCCATGAAAACGGTCTACAGAAGAGCGTCAAAAAAGCGGCCATGACGGCCTCAATCAGCAAACAGGTCAACTGCCACGCTTTGCGCCACAGCTTTGCCACTCATCTGCTCAAAAGCGGTCACGATATCCGTACCATTCAGGAACTCCTGGGCCACGCCGATGTCTCCACCACCATGATCTACACCCATGTGCTTAATCGCGGCGGTCATGGGGTGATCAGTCCTCTGGACAGCTTATAAGGGTATCTTGAAAATTGGTCTTTTTGTCCAAGTTCTACGTTGTTCAGAGAATTTTATTGTCGGAATATCAAATATATGACTGCGGTTAAATTTTCTTCGCGCCTTGATCTTGAATAGAAATCCTACTTTTCAAGGTACCCATAAGTAGATTGGGCTGCCCCCCTGCATCAGCAGAAAAAAAATCTTCTACTCATATAAACCTTACCTGGCGTCCATATATTATTTAGCTCCAGCAACACTCCCTTCAATTTTTTGTCTCGCTGCAGAAAGTACTGAACAGAATACTCAACCAAAGGCTGTAAGTTGAACTTTGTTCCTTATAGACAAATAATTGTTCTTTTGCCGTCGGAGCAGGGGATCACATAAAAAAATTTACACATATCCACCGTTCCAGATATAAGAGTATAGAGACCACCGCTTTCGAGGAGAAGCTTACCACGTCTCTCTATTGCTCCTCCGTTGAGGGTGAACGTTCCATTGTTCTCAATGGTCAGATTATTACAATTTAAAAGCAGGGTTGAATCAGTATTAACGGTTACTGCTCCGCCGTCATGGATGATTAATTCTCCGCCCTGTGTGTTTAGAGGATGGAACAGGAGAAATACTCCGCATACCCCTATTGCTGTCAGAAGAGATCGAGAAAACATCTTCCCTCCACTATGTAAAGGATATTATCGGTTAGCTACCTGTTTTTCCAGTTTTGCTACCGCCTCTTCCAGCCTGGCAATGGTCACCTGTTGGTCCTGAACCACCTTGGTGAGCACTGCGACTACATCCATGGTGCTGATAGTTTTTCTGTCCTTGGTGGCGACCAGGTCCGGGACGTCCTCGGCGATGAATCCTAAAGATTCTTCATCTGGCGATGTTTTGTAAAAAAAGCGGACAGGCTGTAACGCGGCCAGAGTTTTGGAGGCATCTGCTGCATCCAGAGAGCGGATGTTGCTTTTCAGGGAACGGCTGCTGCCCAACTCCAGGTTACCTGTAATCAGGGCATTGCCGACCACATCCAGGGTGTGGGTAGGACTCCAGGTACCAATGCCGACATTTCCTGAATCTTTAAGGCATAAGGTATTGGAGGGTGTATTAGGTTGTATACGAAATGACAGCTTGCTGCCATTGGTAACATCCCGAACAAAGAAATTGGTTTCATTCCCCGCTATATCCCAGGATTGTGCAGTCCAGCCAGAGGAACCGTCCTGGTCAAGACGAACGGTCGGAGTGTCTCCGTCTACAATATGCAATTCCACATAGGGTACAGACGTCCCCAAGCCAATCCTGCCATAATCCTCCACATAGAGTGAGTTTGCCGGCGCTCCGGCTTCAATGGTAAAGGGCCGGCGGCCACCTGTGCTATCTTCGATCGTAAAATAGGAAAGGCCCCCGGAAGTCGTATCATTGGTCCGGATCCGCCAGTCATTGCCTGGAAAAGGATCTACGGAGGTATCTTCAAAAGAAATCTGCAGGTTATTTTCCTTGAGCTTGATTGTGTCATAACCAAAGGCCTCACCATCAATACAATCAAATCCCACACATTCGCTGCCGGTAATGATAACATCATCGTAGTGGAGAACATCTGCATAGACCGGAGTCACCAGGAAATGCCCCAGTTCTGTCAGCAGAGTTGTTACACCCGAGGATATTTTTTCGATCGCCCCTGTTTCCCCTTCCACCTGGGGAACAATGAGCCCTCCTTTCAGCAGAAAACCACCGGAGCCGTTCCACACCGGAGCTGCCTCTTCCCCGTTGCCGCCAGCTGTGTCTTCAGCGCGCTTTCTTTTAGGTGTGTATCCCTGACGGACTTCATAGGAATAACGTCCATCAGGCAGATCTCCCGAGGTGCTCCAGCTCAGCGATCCGCCATCACTGCTCATGTCACAGACCACCCTCCCGTCGGGGCCCACGATGCGAAGAAGGAGATATGTAGCCCCTGCTCCGCCGGATACCTGTATGCCGGTTTGGTGAAGCACAATGTTTGCCCCCTGTTCACCGTGAACGGTAAAAACAGACGAAGCAAAAAACAGCACCATGAATAACAAACTGATACTTGCGATACTCCTTTTCATAACTCCTCCTGATTGTAAATTCTCAATACTTTATTTTATCCCTTTTAATATTTGTTAAAATCTTGTCACAGACTTATCCGATATGCAACTGTTTTTGTTTTTAAAATTGATTTACTTGGCAAGCAAAACTACGGTTTCGATATGATGGGTCTGGGGGAACATATCCACGGGCTGGAGCTTTATGATGGTGAAGCCGGAGTGGAGTAACTCGCCCAGGTCCCGGCACAGGGTGGCGGGGTCGCAGGAGATATAGACCAGGCGTTTACGGGTAAGCGTTGCCAGTTGTCGCGCAAGAGCTGGAGCCCCTTGTCTGGGTGGGTCGATGACCACGCAGTCAAAGCTCCGGTCTTCAGCCGCCAGCGTTCGGCAGCGTTCATGGATGGGGCTTTTCTCAAAGAGGGTGTTGGTGAGGCCTGCTCGCTTGCTGTTTTTACGGGCAGAGCGGATCGCTGCTCCCTGACCTTCGATACCTAACA
>JAQVER010000173.1 GCA_028697885.1 Desulfocapsaceae bacterium | reverse complement strand
TATGCCGATCCTGCAAGAAACACGTCAGGCGTACGGGTTGGGTCGGATCATTACGGTGGCGGACAAAGGGATCAACAGTGGTGACAATATTGCCTTTTTAATGGTCAAGGGGGACGGGTTTATCTTTCCATTGATGTCTATGACTGCACCGGAAATGAACAATGCACCATCGTCGGTGACGTGATCATCGATCTTGCCGATCTCCCTGTTCTGCTCAGGAACCTGGAGCAGGAAACCGGTATTTTGCTCGATACCGTCTCATAATTCGCCTTATTCCCAATCTATTTTTCTTGTTGAAATATGCACTGAAACGTGCTACGAATGCCTTTCGTATTCTGAATGGTCATTCAGAATATAGGTGTTTTTCCCTATGCGGACAAGGGCTTATAAAAGGAGAACAATGCTTCTTGAAGAACTGCTCATAGACCGAAAAGGCGAGATTCTGGACAGCTGGGTCGATCAGGTTCTGGCCACCTATCCCGCTGATGCAGCGCACATCTTCAAGAAGGGTAAGGATCAGTTTGCAAATCCCATAAGCTTTTCGGTGAAGAGCAGCCTCTGGGAGGTATATGTCCTGCTGTTCGAGAAGAATGAGCCGGAAAAAATCGTGGCGGCACTTGAGCAATTGGTGCAGATCCGGGCGGTGCAGACATTTAATCCCTCGGAGGCGGTTTCCATGGCATACATCTTGAAGAAGGTGGTGAAGGATTTCTGCCGCAAGGACAAGGTCGCCGATCTCGCCGGCTGGCAGGCGTTCGAGGAGCGGGTCGATGTCCTGGCCTATACCATGTTCGACATGTACGTTGCCTGCCGGGAACGCCTCTACCAGACGCGGATCGCCGAAATAAAAAGTGGAAGCAACATCATTACGGATGGCGGCTGCCCTTCGAAAGTGATGGATAGAGATACCGCTAAGAAGGCGGAACTTAAAACTATTTAATTTTTAAGTAACCATGATGCGAGGTAACAGTAAATGAGAATCCTGAATCCATTCATCGCAGTGTTGGCACTTGTCCTGGTTGCCTTGGTGGCGGCCCAGGTGCCAGGGGGGCAGGGGTTGATAGGGGTGGTCTTGCCCTATCTCGCCTTTGCCATCTTTCTGGGAGGATTTGCCTATCGGGTAACGCAATGGGCAAAGTCTCCGGTTCCGTTTCGGATTCCGACCACCTGTGGTCAGGCCAACTCCCTGCCGTGGATCAAGCAGAACAAGTTTGACTGCCCGTCCACCAGGCTCGGCGTCATCGCCAGAATGGTTCTGGAAGTGTTGCTTTTCCGTTCCCTTTTCAGGAACACCAAAGCGGAAATCCATGACGGACCGAAGCTGGTCTACGGCTCCAGCAAGCTCCTCTGGCTCTTCGCCCTGCTCTTCCATTACTGCTTCCTGGTCATTGTCCTTCGTCATATGCGCCTTTTTCTGGATCCGGTTCCCGGCTTTGTCGCCGCCCTGGAGTTCGGCGACGGCTTCATGCAGGTGGGCGCCCCGGTTCTTTACCAGACCGACATCATCTTTGTGCTGGCCATCGGTTTCCTCTTCCTGCGCAGAGTGGTTCTGAACAACATCCGTTACATCTCCCTGCCGGCCGACTACTTCCCGCTCTTCCTCATCCTGGGTATCGCCATCACCGGCATCCTGATGCGTTACGTGCTGCGGGTCGATGTCGTCGCCATCAAGCAGCTGACCTACGGGTTGGCCACCTTTTCCCCGGCCATCGTCGGGGAGATCGGCGCGATCTTCTTCATCCATGTCATGCTGGTCTGCGCGCTGATGATCTACTTCCCCTTCAGCAAGCTGATGCACATGGCCGGCGTCTTCTTGAGCCCGACCAGGAATATGATCAACAACAGCCGGATGGTTCGGCACATCAACCCGTGGAATGATCCCAACATCAAGCCGCATTCTTACGCTGCCTACGAGGACGAGTTCAGGGAGTTCATGAAGGAAGGCGGATTACCAGTTGAGAAGGAATAAGAACGATGGCAATCATAAAAGCAGACAAACTCGGTGTAAGCGTTGCGAAGGCTCCGTCCATGATGACCGGGGCTGTTCCGAAACAGGACTGGTGGGATGTTCCGGCTGTGTTCAAGTCCGGCAATTACTGCTATCCTGCCAAGAAGGAGATTCACGAATACCACCAGAAGGGCCTGCCCCAGGTCTTCGGCGGCAACCCCCGCGAGTGGGATCCGGAAAGCGATGACTGGCTCCTGCCCGAAGGCTGGGAGGCGATCATCCTCAACGGTCTCAAGGAGCGTCTGGACAAGTTCCGCTCCCTGAAGATCTTCATGGATTGCTGCGTGCGCTGCGGCGCCTGCGCGGACAAGTGCCATTTCTTCCTGGGCACCGGCGACCCAAAGAACATGCCTGTTCTCCGCGCCGAGCTGATGCGCTCCGTCTACCGGAACGACTTCACCCTGGGCGGCAAGCTTCTGAAGAAGATGGCCGGGAACCGGCCCATGACCTTCGGGGTGCTGAAAGAGTGGTTCATGTACTACTATCAGTGCACCGAGTGTCGTCGCTGCTCGGTCTTCTGCCCCTACGGCATCGACACCGCCGAGGTGACCATGATCGGCCGCGAGCTGCTCCACCTGATCGGCGTCAACACCAACTGGATCCTGGAGCCGGCTGCGAACTCGAACCGCACCGGCAACCACATGGGATTGCAGCCCCACACCTTTAAGGAGAACATCGAATATCTCTGCGACGACATCGAGGAGATCACCGGCATC
>JAQVER010000020.1 GCA_028697885.1 Desulfocapsaceae bacterium | reverse complement strand
TCTTGAAATGCCAAAAGTAAAGAGTGGCTGCGGTGGTATTGATGTGTTTATGGGCGGTTTCTCCTTTATGGATTCTGATTATCTGGTGGATAAGCTCCAAGCCATCTTGTCAAATGCCGCAGGGGTGGCCTTCGACCTGGGACTTAAAACTCTCTGTGAGCAATGCTCCAACACGATTAAAAACTTTGAAGCTCTCTCTGACGCACTCAACCAGATGCAGATTGACGAATGTGCAGCAGCTAAGACCATGGTTGGCATAGTAGCTGACAAGGATGGTTTTCATTCCGGTGAAGAAATGAAGGAAAGACTCGGTACAGCGGTCAAAGAAAACAAATTGGTCAGCGGTGTATCGGAAATGTGGACAGACTTAACAGCAGAAGAACAGGCAAACGGTGGTGCTGTAACCTCTGGTGATGTTGGAGGTGTCACTTCAGGATGTAACGCAGATGTACGAGATATGTTTTTAACCGGCGATTCGATGCTCGCTAATGTCGGAGCAAAAATGTCTATACCGGGATCTCATATTGATCTCATCCGTGGGCTGGTTGGTGATCTCAAATTGTCGGGAGCAGCTGATGCCTATAAGATTTCTTACATGCCGCCATGTTCGGAGAATAATGCTGATTCAATCAAATCCATTGCCAATGGTGATATTTATATCAAAAGCTCTACAGGTCAATGTTCGCAGGTGACTGATGGCAATCGGGACATGGGAGCTTACGTGAGAACTCAGTTGACCAGTATAGCCGACAAAATACGCACTAAAGGCACATATACAGCAACAGAAAAGGCTTTTATGGACTCAAACCCCTTATCTCCATTGCCTATTCTCAAAAGTGCTGTTGGCACCAATACGGACGGTGCAACCATAAGCGGTCTGGCCGACATAACCGCCACTGCTTACAGCCTGCAAATGATCTCGGATTTGTATGTTCGGGCTGAAATGATTGCCAGAAAAGCCAGAGAAGTGTTGGAGAAAAAGGCTTCAGGGTCAAATGGTGGGCCAGAAAAATGTGCCGCTGTTATTTTTGCGGATAATGCAAGTCAGGACATTTCCCTCATGTTGGAGAAAATCCAAGAGTTAAAAGAAGGGGCCAAGGCCAGTTATATCGCCTCGACATCAGAAATGAACGCAATTTTAAGCTATCTGGAACACATGCAGACCCTTGAAAGCAAGATGAACCAGGAACTTACCCGCAGGTTCGGGAAAGATGTAGTCGCAAGGATTCAATAGAATATGGAAAATGTAATCAAAGGAGAATGGAATTATGTATCGAAAAATTTGTCTTTTTTTAACTTTAGCATCCACAGTTCCCATCCTTAGTTTTGCGGCAACTTCTGCACCAGCCCCGAATTTTCAGGAAGGGCAAACTACAGTCCCCCAGATGCGGCAGTATTTTGAAGGTCGAAAGGCTGAATATAATCAATACCTGGCTGACTTAGCGGCATACAATCAAGCTATCGCAGACCAACAAGCATGGGACATCCAAAAAAATCAAGAAGATCAGGCCCAACAACAAACCCAGGCAAGCCTGCAAGCAGCTATTGATCAAAAATCCCAGGAATGCTCCCAATACCAAGACCCAGCAGAGCAACAGGCATGTCAGCAAACAGTGACAGACATGCAAACCCAGATGTTCGAACAAGCCGCAGACTATGCAGCCTACCGACAAGCCCAGGATGGGACAAGGCCAGTTGTGGGGCAGCAACCAACTTTCCATGATAATACCGCAGAACTCGACAAGGCGTACATTTTTGATGGAAATCAGGTGTTGGAAGAGAAGGTTAATATCGTTGGTGAAAGAAATATGAAAGATTCATATACCGGCAGAACGATTAACAACGAGGAAGATATTCAAGATTACTACCACGGTCATTACGATTACGGGCAAGAAGTTGGTGAGATGTAAAGATCATCTGGGAAAATCCGAGGATGAAACACTATCAAGTCAAATAGCCCCTCACGTCGTCCATTATAAAATATGAAAAAAACCGCTGTCACATTCCCGGCCATTCTGTTCCTGGCATTCCTGTTTGTAGCTACCCCGGCCTATGCTATGGACATGGAATACTATACCTATGGCGGTTTTGGCCCGATTACGCAAGCCTTTACACGGTTGGCACTGATCTTCAGTGATGCTGGCTATATAGGTTTGTTTACAGTGGTTACGGTTTTGGGTTTTCTTGCAGGGGCCATATCTTGGCTTGTCCAGGCAGCCAATGGCGGGAAAGCCACGCCTTTAATCTGGGCCGTACCTGTGATCTTCGGGGTAGTTCTCTATCTGGGCCTGTTTGTTCCCAAGGGGAATATCACGGTTTACGACCCAACGCTTAACAGATTTCAGACTATTGGAGGAATCCCTGATGCAGTTGTCTTTACTGCCGGTGTACTCAACAAGGTCGAAAGAGGGCTGGTTGAGATTATTGATACAGCCTCCGCTCCCGATTCCGAATACTCCAGAGGTGCCGGTGGCATAGGTTTCAAAACCTTGGAGTCAGTTAGAAACTCATACATCAAAGACAATCATCTCAGAACAAGCACAATCCGCTACACCAAGGATTGCGTTACTTTTGAGCTGATGCGGCCTGGAACTACTTTGTCCCTTGATACTCTCCGCAATGACACCACTGATTTCTTGACCGAACTTGGCAAAGCAGCAAATCCTGCTATCTATACAGTCTATTATGATTCTGCTAATCCGGCAGGTGTTACTAAAACCTGTACAGAAGCATGGAATCTTCTCCGGCCAATTTATCAAAATCCCAATAATTATAATGAGGCACTCAGGAAAACCTGCGGCAAGGCTTCTTTTGATTCCAGCAATGCTCTTGAATATAATACCTGCAAAGACCTCTTAACCAGCACCCTGAGATTCACAACGGGTAATACTGTCGCACCAGAGAAGCTCGTCCAGCAACGACAAATCTCAGAAATTCTTTATACTTTCTACTATCAGGAAGATGTAGAAACTGCAATGCTCATGGAGGCAAACCGGAAGATCACCTCGCAAGGTGTTGGTGTTGGTATTTCCATGAACGAATGGATACCGATTATCAAGGCGATCATGACTGCCATTGCCATTGGCATGATTCCTTTCCTGGCCTTATTCTTGCCAACCCCTGTAGTCGGCAAGACACTTTCAGCCATGTTCGGTTTTTTCTGTTTCCTGACCATCTGGGGCATCACTGATGCCGTAGTTCATACTGCGGCCATGGATTATGCGGCCTACGCCTTTGAAGAGATGCGCCAGTCATCTTTAGGTGTTTATTCAATGGCCGCTTTTCCATCATTATCGGAAAAGATGCTGGGCATGTTCGGCATTATCCGCTCTTCGGGTATCATGCTTGCAAGTCTCTTCACCATGATGCTGATTAAATTCGGTGGTCATGCCCTGGCTATGATGGCAGGAAGCTTGAGCGGTGCGGTAAGTAGTGCAGGTGGAGCCGCCGGAGCCTTGTTAACCCCGGAAGGGACAGCATCGGCCATGAGCCAGCAGCTTAAAGCATCAGGGGGTTTGGAAGGCATGCCCCAGCATAGGTTTTCCAATCAAGCTTCGGCTGAGGCTTTCAATAGTGTCCATAGTCCGGTTGGTGGGTACAATTCCTCGATGAACGCCAGGAGAGCATTGGAACAATCAGGGCAAATCCCAAAAGGAACTTCGGATGCCGGCTATGCAGAGATGCAAAAGAACTTCAACCAACAGGCAGGAACTGCAGCAGGTCAATCATCGGTTTCTCTTGGCCCGAATGGGCAAGCTACCCAGGGACAAACCAAGTCCGTCAATGCAGACGGCTCAACCAGTTTGACCACTACCAGCGGGGCGGGTGGAGTTGGTGTTCAAACGGATAGTATGGCATCAGGTCAAGCCAGCTATGCAACAAACGGTCATGGTGGCACAACACTGACAAAGGCCAGCGTCAACGGGATGAGTCCAATTGCAATGGCACATCAAGCCGCATACATAAAAACAAAGGGGGCTGGAGATAGTCTTGCTACCAATGAGAATTGGGCCAATGGTCAGAGTTACATAAAGAATGCAGCCCTGACCAGCAGCGAGGCTCGCACTTATGGAGAAAACCTTAATAATTCTGTGTCTGCGAAACTGAACAAGGCTATTAATAGTGGATCCAGCTTTAAGGATAGTGTTGGCGAAGAGACAGCAGCCAGACTATCCGGTTTTGCTGAAATAAGCGGTGGATTACAAATTTTAGGGACAGGTGCTAAAGGTGGTGGCAGGTATGACGTAATAGCCACAGGTAAAGATGGTAAAACAGTGAGCTTTGATGTGGACCAGAAAACATCGGAGGCTATTGGCAATGAAATAACCAAGGCACGATCTGAAGCTCTACAAGAAAGTATGGGGAGTAGCCAGGGTCTTGCTTTTGCCAATAACATGGCACACAATATTGGCGCAACCAAAGCAACTTCATTGATGAATGATGCCAGGGATATGCAGCGTTCGACAGAAACAACGGGTGCTGATCTGAGTACCGCCTTCGTCGGACACTATGCGACACAACGCTACGGTTCAGATAGTCCTGAGCATGTCCGTAAGGCGACTGATGCTCTTAACCACATGGCAACAGGTGGATCTGCTGGTATCGACCAATTGAATGGGCATATCAATTCGTTTCTTAAAAATGGTAATTACAGTTGGGGTGATGGAAAAGCTCAGGTAGGTGAAGCCATTGGTGCAGCCGGTGGGCAGGTTGGAGGTCAAGTCTCAAACATCCAGGGACAAGTAGGGCCAGCAGTAGGAGAATCAGCAAGTCATACATCCAGGATTACCCCTGGTGATTTCAGCGGCAATCCTGGTGCCAATCATCCTCCATTGGTCGGGCCAGGAGAAGTTACAGGCCATGTTAATGCTACAGCACATCAAAGGCTCCATGAACACCAAGATGCCAAGTTGATGGGGCCTAATGAAGCATTGGTCGATAATTTAACAGGGTACAATATCCCAGCAGCAATCAAAGACGCAGATCAAATGAGCAGGGATAGAGACGAAGCAAGAACAGCCGCAGGTAAGCCGCCTTTAGAAGGAGATTGAGCAGATAGAGAGAATGTATTCAGTTGCCCGTAAAGTCTTGAACATTCCAAGACATCTTAATCATTTTCCATCCATGAGTGATTAAAAGAATTTCCAGGTATATCGGCATAGGCAGGATCGTTATTAAAATCTGGGCTGTTCTTAGCATAAAGCTCCTCAGCACTCAGAGGTTTAATGCTCTTCCCCAAAGAAGTGGCAAATATCCGTTTGGTAATCGGCTCAAGCAATTTATCAATCGCATCCAAAAGACTCATGATTTATACTCCCCACAATTTTCGACATTACTTCCGGCATACTATCAACGAAGAACAACGGTCACCGGAAATGGGTCTCCAAAAAAGCTCGCCGGAGGTTGTCGCCCTTCTGTTATCTCTTTCTATCCTCTTGGCACCTTGATAATATGTCCCTCTAAAAATCTGTTATCATAAACCAACAACAACATCAAAGCCCTTTCCTATGGCACAAAATTATGACTAAAATTGAACTTGTCAACATCATTGCACAAACACCTGGAATCACCAAGGTTGATGCTCAAAAAATCATTCAGGCTTTCATGTCTTCACAATTACCAAGGCACTCAAGAAAAGAGAGGATGTGAGACTGATCGGGCTCGGGACATTTTCACCTGTCAAAACCCCTGCCAGGGGTGTATCCGGATATTCACAGTGGAGAATCCCAAAAGTCCAAAGGGAAAAAAGTAGTCAAATTTCGTGGTGGGACTGCCTTGTGTCAGAAAAGATTAAATAGCTGACTGCCAAGAAGGACGGCCCTTTCCGACGAGCCTTTTTGAGAGGCCCATTCTCAATTGCCGTTGATCTTCATTGAGGCTTCGGCGGGTAATAACAGATTGTTTTAATTATTTTTTAATATTATTTAATACTGACAATGAGCTTTGTCGCGCACTCCTTTTTGCTGCAACCTGACAGGTAGGCGGTGGGCAAACTTCCCAAGATGCATGGACAGATTGAATCAATATGATATTTTGACTCCCGGTCTCAGAGATACAGTCTATATACGTAATAGATCCTATTTTTTCTTTTAAATTGTAGTGTTACCTGTCTCTATTTTTGGTCATTTAGTACCCAGATGTCAAGTTTTTCCTCCGATGGTAGCTCCGTTAAGGGCCAGTTCCGAGAATGGGCCCAACAAACGCTCGTCGGAGGGATTGGCCCTTAACGGGGCGGATTTTCACCTCAGTCTTTCATTCCAATTGATTTGTCGATGTCTGTCTCATCACAACCTCCATAGCTTTGAAATAATCACGCTGAGCTTTCAGGTTCAGCAACTTACTGTAACGTTGGGTAGTTTTGATTTTTGAATGGCCAAGCAGTTCCTGAATCGAAACGATATCAGCATCAGCATTCAGTAATTGGGTGGCCATCGTATGCCGGAATCTGTGGCAAGTTACGGCCACACCACTTTCCTGAGCATAATGCTCTAACCGTTTCTGTACTGCACGGAAAGAGATCGGTTTTCCTCTGCAGCGTCCCTTCTCAGCCAGGAAGATCTGCTTCTCATTAGTTTTTGGTCTCTTCCTCAAGTATTTTGCCAGTGCCACTGCTGCATCATTGCTGATATACACAATTCGATCCCTGGCACCTTTGCCGGCCTTGACCAGAATCCGGCTGCGTCTGTAATCAATAACGTCAAGGGTCAAGTTAATCACCTCCTGGACACGTAAACCACAGCGCAGCATCAACATAAAGATGGCAAGGTCTCTGCGACTTGATACACTTTCTAGAAACAGCTGGAGCTCGTTGTCATGAAGGTATCTCGGAAGAGGATGGGGCTCACGGAGCATCTGTCCTCTCGTAACCGGATTGTCCAATCGTACGCCTTCCTCATAGGTGAGGTAATCATAGAATCCACGCACGGCTGAAAGATGGCAGTTAATACTGCGTGGAGCCATCCTCTTTTCCAGCAAGTAATCGATGTAGTGATTCACCTCTGTTGCCGATGCGGCCTCAACCGTTACCGGTAGCCAGCTGAAGAACAGTTTCAGTCTATGCAGGTAGTTCTTAACCGTCAACTCCGAGTAATTCTTTCTCTTCAAATACTGCCTGTAGTTCAGGATTGACTCGGTCATATTCATGATCATCTCCTCTCTCGATGACTGCCATTGCTTTGAAATATGCCTCTTCCCGTGTACCATCTGCGATCTTTGCATATCGAAGGGTGATATCGATATTGAGATGTCCCAGAAGCTTTTGCAGTACCTCCAGACGCAATCCGGCGTTGAGCATATTGGTGGCGAATGTGTGTCGCAGTGAATGGAGGCTGTACCCTTTTTGCTCTAGCCCTGCCTGCTGAATAGCCTTCTTCATTATCATCCATGCACCGACATAGGAGAGATCCCTACCTCCGTTCCCGTAAAACAGATACTTACTATCCCGATCTCTGACACCAAGCCACTTCTTCAATGCTTCTTCCGCTTCTTGATTGTAATAAACAACCCGACCATGGAGATTCTTCTCTCCGATAAACAACAGGATCTTTCGTTCTGGCAGAATAATATCAGTCATTTTTACCTGCAGAAGCTCTCCAATACGCATGCCGGTATGGAGTAACAGCAGGATAAGGGCACGATCTCGCACAGATGTAATTACAGCAAGAATTTCCCTCAGATCTTCAGTGGGGATGGCCCTTGGCAACACTTCAGGCAACTTGACTCTGATCTTTTTACGAAGGAGTTCCAGGGGAAGAATATCCTTATCAATCAGGTACTGAATAAAAGCATATAGTGTCTGCAGGTGGTTCCTGACAGAGTTAATCTTCAGCCCTCTCTCCTGCTCATGCTCGAGGTAATCAGCAATAGCCTTACGGCTGATTTCCTCTATGCCCGACCTTCCTGTTTCTTGCAAAAAAGTCAGAAAACCGCTCAGGGTTTGACCGGTTTGACCAAGGGTACTGATCGTAAGATTACGACGATACTTGTCGTACAAATGAGCTATGACGTATTCATAGCCGGGAAGATTACTGTGCTCCAGTTTGTCTATAACCCGATTAAGAACACGACGCCGTTTGCTGGGACGATAGACGTACAACGCTCCGGCAGAGGGAAGGAATAACTTATCCATCAACCCGGCATTTTGCCTGGCAGGATGTTGAAGTGATAAAATGAGATAGGATTGAGACGATTGGGTGGGGTCACTCCAATCGGTAGGATAAAAACTCTCGAATATACTATTCTGTATGGTCATGCTGTCCCCCTTCTTCTTTTATAGAAAAAACAGGATGTTGATGACCTTATTATACCATAAGCTCGATCGTTATTTTATTACGTATATACAGTAGACATCTCAAACTGAGAACAGTTGGATGTAATCAGATATTCGATGTGGCAATATTAACGACCAAAGTCACTTGCGCCGCCATGACTTTGACGCGTCAGCGCCGCTGCACTTCTCGCCGTCTGGTGAATGCAATAACTCGGTGAAATTAATCAATGGTTGGCACTTGCTCCTCTCACAATCCAATAACATCCAACCCTGTCGTCTTTTTTTCTTTTTATTTCATTTTTTTTTGTGATATCGTTCAATTTAGAATGATTGAAAATTGGCAGGGAGGACATTTCTGTCCATCCCATAAATCAATTTTATTCAACTCTTGAGGAGGGGTAGAATGAAAAAAATCAGGATCGCATTATGCAGTGGCGCCATTTCATTCCTGCTGCTGAGCGGAGCGGCGATGGCCGAAGACGCCTGTATCGATTGTCACAGCAAGATCTCCCCCGGACAGGTCCAGGACTGGAAGGTCAGCAAACACTCGGAGAACGATGTCACCTGTTCCACCTGTCACGGCACCGAGCATCAGAATGCCGATGATTACAAAAAGGCCAAGCTTCCCGATGAACACGTGTGCAAGGAATGTCACGAACAGCAGTTCAACGAATTTTCCTCCGGCAAGCATAACTTCGGCTGGACCTCCCTCAATGCCATCCCGGCCACCCATTTGGCCCCCGACGAGATGATTGAAGGCGGACGCGGATGCGGCGGCTGCCACAACATGGGGATCAAGACTGAAGAACAGAAAAAAGAGCAGACAGCAAAAGGATACCGCTACCAGAACAACTCTTGCGATGAATGCCATACCCGCCATGCCTTCTCAAAAAAAGAGGCACAGAGCCCCTACGCCTGTCAGCAGTGCCACATGGGCTACGATCATCCCCAGTGGGAAATGTGGTCCAGCTCCAAACACGGTGAACGCTGGTTTGCCAAGAAAAATGGAGACCTGCCTGAAGGCGCTGCCGCCCCCACCTGCCAGATCTGTCATCTCCCTGACGGCACCCATCACAATGAAACTGCCTGGGGTTTTCTTGGCGTACGCCTGCCGTTGCCGGACAACAAACAGGCGGCCGACGACCGAGTCACCATTTTGAAGGCCCTTGGTGTCCTCGATCCGAAGACCGGCAATCCCACCCCGATCCTGGATGCGGTCAAGGCCGTACGGATGGCCAAGCTCGACCAGGAATCCTGGCAGAAGGAACGGGACAAGATGCTCAAAATCTGTCAGCAGTGTCACTCCCCAAGTTATGTCAAGGAACAGCTTGACATGGGTGACTCTGTCATGATGAAGGCGGACCGCCTCATGGCCGAGGCCATCACTACCGTTGCGGCCTTGTATGAAGAAGGCCTCATCGAAAAACCGGCCAATTATCCCGCCAACTATCCATTCCTGCTAACCTTCATGCATACCAACGGCGAGAAATGGGACAAGGATCTAGACAAGCTCTCCTATATCGACCAGGTATTATTGCAGATGTACATGAAACACCGGATGCGCACATACCAGGGTTTTTTCCATGTTAACCCTGACTACGCTTACTGGTACGGCTGGAACGAGATGACCAAAGATCTGGGCGAGATCAAGGAACTGGCCAAGACCATGCGCGCCACGCATAAGAAAACCAAGATACCCGTGAAAAAATAACCCGAAAGATTTCGGTCGATGGGAATAAAAAAGGCGGTTGCGGAGAAAGAAGCAACCGCCTTTTTTATCCGTTCCTCGCAGAGTCTGTGGTGGAGGCGGTCGGACCAAGCTAACCAACCTCCTTGTCGAAACCAGACTATTTTTTTATAAAGTATCCAAGAGTTGGCTGGAAAAGGTTGGCAATGGCAAGATCAAGCGGATGGCACCAAAACAGAAGTTGAGGTGCTTCCTGAGTATACGTAACAAAACCTGTTTTTTCTTATTAAATTAGTCAGTTGTATTACACCATGGAGAGGAGAGAATATTATTTCAGGGTGGGATGGATTTTTACCAGCGTTGAGGCGTTCAGATGGCTGAAAAGATACAGGCAAGTGTTCCTGCTGAATATCATCGGCCCAGTAATCATGGTAGTAACTATTAAGTGAACAGAGCTGCACGGTCATAAAGTCTCCTTTTTCTTTTGTAGAAAAAACAGGGTCTTGATGACCTTATTATACCATAGCCTTGGCTATGTTTTTGTTACGTATACTTCCTGATAACCGTTTTCCTTAATATCGCTCAGGAAAGCTGGCTCATTCTTTCTGGATGGAAATTTTAAAATAGTCATTTATTTTCTTCCAGCATTCACAGCCTCTCTTAAATCCTTCCCGACCTTGAAAATTGGCAACTTCTTAGCCTTCACCTCAGTTTCTTTGCCTGTTTTGGGATTTCTGCCAGTATAGGGCTCGTAATGCTTGACAGTGAAGCTACCAAAGCCTCTGATCTCGACATTATCACCGTTGACCAGTGCATCAGTCATAGAATCAAGTATCGTGCAGATAATGCCCCTTGTTGCACTGAGCGAGAGATTCAGCTCTTTGGACAATGCCTCTGTTAATTCTACTTTTGTCATGCTTTTCACTCCATCAATTATTTATTTTATCACGCAGGATTCCAGAGGGTTTAAAGGTAATTACTCTTCGCGCATCAAGAATCAATTCATCACCGGTTTTGGGATTGCGACCTTTTCTTGAGTTTTTGTCTTTTACGTTAAACTTTCCAAATCCGCTCAGGAGTAGATCGGAGCCATTGATTAGGGCATTTTTTGAGATCCGCAGAAAAGCTTCGACTGAATCTGTCGCTTGGGTCTTACTGAGAGTGGTATGGGTTTTATAGACCTGTTGAACTAATTCTGCCTTTGTAAGTGTCATGGTGTTCTCCGTTAATAATAAAAAAATAAGTTTCTTGAATTGTTCAATAAAATATCCTTCCATCAAGATGACAGCTACTTTCATTGAATTATTGTGTAGCGTGTTCTGGGGGATGTTTCTTATTTTAAATATAGGATATGTAGTAAATATTTGATAATAATTAAAAACAGCTTTAATCTTGTATCACATGAACAAATCAGAATGAAGTAGAAACGATAAGTTCTTCTTTTTCTTCTGGTATGAAGGGTTCAGGCACCAAACAAGAAATAGTGAAAAAGCTGGGTTGAAGATTCAGCCTTGGCAATTTGAAGGACGTGGTGTGATACCTTACGCTGAATGTCAGGAGAACCGAAGGGTTAGGCTGGGGCAAGGAGATAATTAATATGGCATCCGGATCATCAAATAAACTTACTGGACAAATAGGTGAGCATTTAGTCGCCGCTATCCTGGGGACCAAGGGATTCTATGCGTCCCCATATTCAGGGAATGTGCCAGGTTTTGATATAACAGCTGTAAATGCTGAGACTCTTAAATCTTTCCCGATTCAGGTCAAAGCAAGTAATGGCGGATCAGTCATTAGGACCCATATTGATAAGTGGGTAGAGTTTTCTATCGACAAAAATAATCGTCAAATCCTCGGTGAACCATTACCGCTGGATCACCCTGATTTGATCTGGGTTGCTGTACTGATTAAAAACGGGGATATCAAAACGGCCCAGTTCTTTATTGCCACGGAGAAAGAGATTCAGGAAGTCCTGATTAAGCACTATCAACGGTGGCTTGATCAGCACGATGGCATCCGGCCAAGGAACTATAAGACTACACAGGCCATGTTGACAATTATAGACCTAATTGACTTTGAGGATAATTGGGCAATCTTAGAGAACTAATAACTGTAAGGTGCTACCCTTTTACTTTTATGTGAAGATCTGAACGTCTTATCGGCCGTGTAACCTGACAAAGGAAATCTACGGGGTGATTTGGGCTAATCGGTGACAGACCACGGGTTTACTTTGGGACAATAAACAAATTTTGGCTATCTTGGACCAAGATCGAACTATCAAAGGAGAACATACCTACTGGCAATGCTATGCTGAAGAACATTTTCAGAAGTTGTGATGTTTCCTGATTATTCGTAACAAAAACGAAACCGAAAGTATGTTATAATTTGGTCATCAACATCCTGTTTTTTCTACAAAGGAATAGGATTATTCTACATCCCTCTCTTCCACGTCAATCATCTCCATTATTTCGGCCTGAAACGTTCCCTCCTGAATAAGCTTTAATGCAATGGCTTGGCATATTTCACCAGCAAGTCATCAACATTACCAAAAGCCACGTTTACCTTAATTTCACCATCCTTTGAAGATTCCATGATTAATGCCGCCTGATTATCTTTTAGTTCCATCGTTTAATGCTCCGTTAGCTCAGCTTTGTATAACATCCCTTCTTTATAAATTTCTATTGATGAACCTGTTTCTAAGGAGAATTCTTTCGGTGATTTTGTCATTACGATAGCAAAAATCTCACCATCATCAATATGCTCAATTTTCACATTAATATGCCCACCATCAATACGCATATTCTTGCCTTTCCCTATCCCAAAAAAGACACGAATAGTAATAACATCGTCAACTTGAATGTCTTTAATATTTACACCAGGATACTCTGGCAACTCTGGGGGATAATAACCTGTAATTTTGGCATTATTGAGACTTAGATATGATAAACGTCTTCTTTGATATCATTTAGAAAGGCTGGATTATTCTTTCTGGAGGGAAATTTTATGATGGTCATTTATTTTTTCCAGCATTCACAGCTTCTCTTAAATCCTTCCCGACCTTGAAGAATGGAAGTTTCTTTGGCATTTTTTACGAATTCAGCGATCTTTTTCTCAATCTCGACAAATCCCATGCGATCGGCCCGCCGCAATACCGGAACAACCAGCCCCGTGCCGCCGATCGCCACCCAGAACGTGGGTTACTGTTTTTATTTCAATCAGTAGTATTTTTTGCAAAGCCACTTACCCGGTACTTTTCGAAACACATTGCCGTAGTCCTGTAAACGATATGGGCAAACTTGGTATATGGCATGTAGAGGAAAAGCATCAGAACCGAGACAAGATGCAAGAAATAAACAAAGTACCCTAAAGTCGGCATTCCAACCCAGCGCAGCAATTCTGCACCGAGACCTGTAACTCCAACGGCAGTTATTTCCCAAATAAGAAACCAATCATAAAATGTCCAGCTCGCCTTCCCTCTTTGCTCAAGTTTTAGGCGATTACTCCAGAGAACCCAGACACCATAAAGTAAAGCAATTGCGGAAATATTTGCCAGAGTTTTGAAAGGATCCGTCAACGGCAACGGGCCATGAAAGGAAGGCCAAATAAGGCCCATAAGATCCTGCCTGAACGCCGACCAACAAGTGAGGATAAAAGCACCGATAAAACCCAGGACCAGTGGCAGATGTCCATTAACTCTGTCTGTGTTAGCAGTGCACTCACGGAACCGAGTATGCTTCATTATTTCAACGAGTGAAGGCCAGATAAATTCATTGAAAAACATGAAAACAGAGGGCCTGTATTCAGTTTTCATATTGGCCCTTTTGCTCATTCGCCGCCACATTGCATGAATGCCTTTATAAACTGAATATACAGCTAAGCCTGCAGCGGGCACCATAATAGACACAATAAAAAAGGTATTCTTGGGGTACCACTTAAAATCCCAGTGCCCAAAAAACTGGGTATAGCCGTTACGAGCAAAGACATCAACAGATGGAATATGCATTCCACCTGACAGCAGCCAAAGGACCAAAATGATGACTGCAGGGGCACCAATCAAAACCGGCAAATTCTTTACGCACGTTGCCAGCCGTGCAAGCCCAGCGGGCCAGCCATAAGACGTGTACAAATAAGCGCGAATCGCACCGAGAACTTCAGAGGGTTTTGCGCCGCGCGGACAAATCTCTGTGCAATCCCCGCATTGATGACATAAAAAAACTTCTGGATCATCAAACAAGCGCTCTTTCATTCCCCACTGTGCCCAAATCATTTCTTTTCTTGGGAAAGGATGCTGATCTGATGACAGAGGACAGGCAACAGAACAGGAGCCACATTGATAACACTTCTTCAAAGTGTCTCCCCCTGTCTCTTTCAGAAATTTTATTAATTTCATATCTGGGTCAATACTCATGATAGCCTCCAATAAAATCATCTATGATAATTGTTGTCATGCAATCATTTGTTGATTCCGCAGTCAATGAAGAAGAAAAACAGGGTGCTGTCACTGTCTTCCATCACTCTATTTCCCGACCCTTTTCACACCTCATTCTTTAGAAATACACTGAGCTGGACATGAAGCTATTGCCTCATCGACACAATCTTCTCCAGCATCTGCATCGTCAAGTACATAAGCTTTTCCTGCATCGTCATCAAAGGCAAATACTGCGGGACAACATTCTACACAAGTCTCACAGCCGATACATTCTTCTTGATCAATTTCAACTTTCTCAGACATGGTATTTTCCTTATGGTGTTTTAATAATTATTCCGTCACATGGTTCAATTCAAATGGGTTGTACTACCTCTTTATCTATTCATCAGATTGGTGGTGCTATCGTCACCAGGATTCTCATTTGAGTTTTTGCTCTTACTCCGTGGGGTTCTCGGATCTGCGAGATGAGAATATCTCCCTGTTTGGCAGCTATTTTAGTGTCGCCATCGCCCAGAAAAAACCCCTCTCCTTCTAACACTTGAATTGACAGCTCTCCATCCAGATCATGTGAGTGAACTGGAAAGGTAACTCCTTCATCGAGGTTAAAATTGACAATTTTAAAGCTTGTTGAGTCTTCTACCAAGAAGTATCTTTTCATAGCTCCGGGAGTGAATTCTTTAGTGTCTTGTAGTTTCAAAACCTTCATTGATCCTCCTTAAGTTGTTTATATTAATCAATTTCAATTTTGACTATTGCTTATCCATCCCAACAATAGACCCTTTTACACTACCGGAACGCTATCTTTTAGGCCAATGGATTGAGATCACGCTTCAGAAAGGACAATATCGCAGCCAGTACAATGGGGAAAACCCCACAGAGGAGAAAAACAAGATCGCCCACAATCCGAATCCACTCCATGGTATGGAAAGTGCCAGACATGATGAAAGAAAAACTCCGGGCATGCCAGTAACCGTTTGTGAGTACATCCCAAAGTTGGAGGACACCGGCTGGGAATAGATCAAGTACCACCATCAAAGCAAGACCGATATTGAGTCCCCAGTAGCCAATTTTTACGAACTTCTCGGTGTTGGCCCACACCTTATCGCTCTGCATAGATCGCATGCAGAAGACCAGCACCCCGAGAGCCAGCATACCAAATACTCCGAACATGGCCGCATGGCCATGATTTGCTGTCAGTGTTGTTCCCATTTCAAAGTACGACACTATGGGGGTATTGATAAGGAACCCGAAAATCCCGGCTCCCACAAAGTTCCAGACACCGACGGCGATGAAGAAGTAGATGGCCCATTTCTGCTTAGAGGCCATATCGGCGCCGTCAGCCAGTTGATTTCTCTTGCGAAGCTTTATGAATCCTGAAGCATCCAGTGTGAGCAGGGTAAGAGGCACGACCTCAAGAGCAGAGAAACACGAAGCAAGCCCCATGTTCAAAACGCCCTGGCCAGTGAAATACCAGTGGTGCCCCGTGCCGACAATTCCGCCAATGAGAAAAAGAATGGCATCCAGGTAGACAAGACGAGTAGCGGAGCGGGCACTTACAATACCCATATAACGGAACATAATAGCCACAAGTACCGTGGCGAAAAGTTCAAAGAACCCTTCTACCCAGAGATGGATAATCCAGAAACGCCAGTTATCGATAATGGCAAAGTTGCTGTGTGGCCCATAGAACATGGCGGGAACGTAGAAAAGAGGAATGGCTGCTGCTGCGTATAGAAAAAGAGCAGACAGGTCCGATTTGCCCTCCGTGGCAATGGCCGGGCGAAGAGCTCTGAACATGAGAAAGAGCCAGAAGATCAGCGCAGCCGCAAGAAGAATTTGCCAGAAACGCCCTAGGTCAAGGTACTCGGAACCTTGGCTACCCAACCAGAACCATAGCGGGCCCAGCTTGTCATTGATACCAAGACACTCGCCTCCAAGGCTGCCGAGCACCACTACGAGAAGGGCGATAAAGAGCAGGTCAACACCAAGCTTCTGCCCTTTTGGCTCTTGCCCTCCTACCCATGGGGCGAGGAACAACCCTCCGGCAACCCACGCGGTAGCTATCCAGAATATGACCAGTTGAAGGTGAAAGGTTCTCAGCAGATTATATGGGAATAAATTGAGAATGAAATGCAAGCCATAGAAGCCGTACGGTTCCACCCGGTAATGGGCCAGACCACCGCCAACCAAGGTCTGCAGCAGGAATAAGAGAGCCACAATGAGGAAGTACTTGCCTGTTCCCCACTGACTGGGAGTGAGTGTCCACGAACGAGGGGGTGATGGCAATAGTTTGAAATCGTCTTTATCACCTTCCCATCCCAGAAAGTGAAATTTTCCAAAGATGAGCAATACCAGGCCAAGCCCACTGAGCAGCGTAACAAGACTGATGGCACTCCAGATGTATGCCTGGCTCGATGGATGGTTGCCCACGAGCGGCTCGTAGGGCCAGTTATTGGTGTAGGTGTAGTCCTTATTGGGACGATTTGTCACGGTAGCCCAGGTTGCCCAGGCAAAATAAGCGGTCAAATTCTTTAATTCTTCAAGGTTGTTGATATAATTAGCAGGAAGCCCCGGCGCCCTGTTCTCTTTGGTGAAGAATTCCGTCCAATAAGAAAACAGCTCCTGGTAGGCAGTCGCTTCGCCGGGAAAGAAGGTCAACTGGCCAGTGACAGCATCGTAGCGATTGGTCTTCAGCTCCGTTTTCAATTCCTGTGAGACAAACGCCTTTTGTTCAGGGGTAAGATCGTTATAAGAATTGCTGAATTTGTTTCGCGCTATGACTCCTTGGACAATCTCGGCTTCCCTGTGCAGATATTCAGCTGTGTAATCTGGTCCCAGATATGCCCCGTGTCCCCAGAGAGTGCCGTGTTCCATGAGGGCGTATTTTAAAAATACATCCTGCCCTGCATCAATGTTCTGTTTGGTAAATAAGACATCGCCTTTCTCATCGACAACTTTTTTGGGAATGGGTGGCGCGTTTGTATAGGTAATTACGGTCAGGACACTGAGGGTAGAAAACCCGAAAATCATGACGATGATGGTCGCATGCCGCCACCAGTGGGATAAGATACTTTTCTGTGAGATCTGTGCCATTTGAATTCCTCCTTGAGCAATCTACGACATCAGTTTATTCCCTACCAGTTTCCCGCAAATAGGCTTCAATAGCCTTCTCCGTGTGATAGGGCCAAACTTTTCAGGTGAACCCCCAGATCGGCTGCCATCTTATCAAAAATGGCGGCGATCTGGATTAACTCAGGATAATGAGAGCCATGGACCTCGGCAATATTAAGGGCATATGCCGTAATCTGTCCGGTATTCTTCTTGATATTGGAAATGTGGCCGTTCTATTAGAAAGATGACATATACTCAAGGAATCGATCCATATTCCCGTTGATCCCGGCAAGTTTCTCGATACCTTCAATAATCTCATGCTCCGTCTGGATCGAGGGTCCCTGCACACGTTCATTCCGGCAATTTTGTATCAATGGCATCGCACTCTCGAAGGTTGTCTCAAGATGGAATTGCAACCCTAGGACCCTGTCTTTATAGAGGAAGGCCTGATTGCGGCAGGCATTGCTGAAATACAGATGAACCGCATTGCCGGGAAGCTCGAAGGTGTCACCATGCCAGTGAAAAACTGGCTGATTTTCCGGAAGAATACCCATAAATCCTTCAGGGATGGCATTGGTCCTTGTTTTACCGGAAACCAACCGATCTTCTTCTGCACTATCCGCTTTGGGAAACGGCTTAAATGACAAGGGACAGTTCCTCCTGCAAAGTGAGAGTGAAAGAAGTTCCTTTGGTTTTTCTTAATTCTCCTCATCATCATAAAAACGAAAGTTGATTCATTTAATCACAGGTGAAATATTTTTAACAGAAATTTTGGGGAAAGAATTAAGAGGATACCAGTGGCAAACTTAACCTTTTAAGTACAACTGCAGGGTGAACCTTATTCCTGACAGGATTTCACTCCGAGCGAGCAGATTAGCAGCCCATAGAATTTGGGCCAAAATTTAGAGGAAAATGTAGAAACCTTAAACCAGTGAAGGGCTCAGCCTAGTTCATGTTCGATCTGGCAATCTTAATCTCGATGCTTTTTCCTAATCTAAAGATTCTGTATTTCCTAACAGAACTGTAAGTGAAAATTTGAAGAAGGCGGTAATAGCTTTTGATCATTTTCATGTGATCAAAATGATGAATGAAAAGACATCCGACTTCAGGAGGAAACTGCATACTGTCACAGTAAATAAATTGCGATTAAGGAACTGGCAATAACAATGCGGAGTAAAAAGTAACAGCCTTGTCTTTTTTCGCTTACCAGCAGTTTTGACATATCCATTTGCTCAGAATAATAATCTTGACAAAATCGCTAATCGCCATACATTAAAGATAGTAATCAATTACTATCTTTAATGGAGGTTATATGAGTACCATTGTTAAACATCTTCCGGCCGATAAGCGTCGCGAGGTAACAATTGCAGCTGTGATCGAGTTAGCAGCAGAACAAAATCCGACTGATATTACTACAGCTGCTATTGCCACCCGGATGGGCTTGACCCAGGGCGCCCTGTTTCGACATTTCCCCAACAAGACTGCGATACTCCAGGCTGTAATGACCTGGGTATCCACCAGGCTAATGGCCAAGTTGGACAAAGCTGCACAAGGGGCAACATCACCCCTCGCTGCTCTTGAAGCCATGTTTATGGCCCATGTAGAGTTTGTCGCCATGCACCCGGGTGTTCCTCGTTTACTTTTTGGTGAGCTCCAGCGTGCTGAAAAAACGGCATCCAAGAGCATAGTGCAGGCGCTCATAAAACGTTATAGCGAGCGATTGTCTCGGTTGATCGAAGCAGGAAAGGCTCGCAAAGAACTTGACGACCACCTCGATACGGAAGCTGCTGCCACTCTCTTTATTGGCACGATCCAAGGCTTGGTGATGCAATCGCTCTTGTCTGGCGATGTGGGCCACATCCGCCATAATGCGGCGCGGGTTTTTGCCATCTACCATCGAGGTATAAGGAGCACGCAATGAAAAGTCTACCTCTACAAAGACGCACCCTGATGCTATTGGTGGTACTTCTGCCCCTCTTCGCTCTCTTTATCTATGTCGCCCTCCGTTCAGGGCCGCTTGCGCCGGTACCCGTAACGGTGACCACCGTAGAGAACCGCTCCATTGCTCCTGCTCTCTTTGGAATTGGCACCGTCGAGGCACAATACACCTTCAAGATCGGCCCCACTTTTGCAGGCCGGGTCAAACGCCTGGATGTGCATGTGGGAGATCTGGTCAGGATCGGGCAGGTGCTCGGCGAAATGGACCCGGTTGATCTTGACGAGCGAATCCGGGCCCAGGAGGCCGCGCTTAAACGCGCCAAGGCGCTGCTAAGTGAAGCCCAGTCGCGTCAGGCTTATGCGCAAACGCAAGCCCGGCGTTATAAACAATTACTGGCAGTTCGCTCGACAAGTGAAGAGATCGTTGCCACCAAAAAGCATGAACTGCAGGTGACCGAGGCAGGCCTGAACGCGGCGCGTGAGGAATTCGCTCGAAACCAAGCCGACCGCGAGGCATTAGTCGCGCAGCGCAGCAACCTGAAGCTTGTCGCTCCGGTCGACGGCCTAGTTACCGTGCGCGATGCAGACCCCGGTACCACGGTTGTGGCTGGTCAGGCGGTGGTGGAGTTGATCGATCCGAAGAGTCTGTGGATCAATGTGCGCTTCGATCAGATTCATACGCGCGGGCTTGCTGCCAACTTACCGGCCAATATCGTATTGCGCTCGCAGGCAGTCGAGTTACGGACGGGTCGAGTGTTGCGGGTAGATCCCTTGGCCGACGCAGTGACCGAGGAAACGCTGGCCAAGGTGGAGTTTGATCACCTTCCCGAGCCGTTGCCGCCAGTCGGCGAACTGGCTGAAGTCACCGTCACCTTGCCGACGCTACCGGCTGCGCCAGTCATCCTTAATGCCGCGATCCAGCGCATCAATAGCAAATTGGGCGTGTGGCAGGTCATGGATGGCGATCTGCATTTCACACCGGTCTTGTTGGGTGCCGCCGACCTGGATGGTCATGTGCAGATCCGCGAAGGGCTCAAGGCCGGCGACCGGGTGGTGGTCTATAGCGCAAAAGCCTTGAAAGCGCGTACCCGCATTAACGTGGTTGAACATTTGCCGGGAGTGAAGTGATGATCAGCCTGGCCGGACGCGATATCATGCATGCCTGGGGCAAGTTCGTCTTTACCGGCATGGGCCTTGGGCTGCTGATTGGTATAACCCTTTCAATGGCCGGTATTTACCGCGGCATGGTGGATGACGCCAAGGTGCTGCTCGACAACAGCAGCGCTGATCTCTGGGTGGTGCAAAAAGACACCCTCGGCCCCTATGCTGAACCGTCGAGTATCTATGACGATACCTGGCGTTCCATCCGCGGCATGCCAGGGGTCGCCCGGACGGCTAACGTAACCTATCTTACCATGCAGGTACGTCAAGGCGAGCGCGATGTGCGGACGATGGTTACCGGCGTCACAGCCGGCGAGTCCGGCACGCCCGGCTGGCCTCCCTATCTTGTCGCCGGCCGCCAGATCACCCGTGGCCATTATGAGGCTGTGGCTGATATCGCCTCAGGTTTTGCGCTTGGTGACCGCCTCCAGATTCGCCGCAATCACTATACCGTGGTCGGTCTGACTCGGCGGATGGTCTCTTCCGGCGGCGACCCCATGGTCTTCATACCCCTTAAGGATGCTCAGGAAGCCCAATTCCTCAAGGACAATGACGCCATCCATCAGCAGCAACGCCGCACCGCCGCCAATCCGGCATTCAACCGGCCGCAAGTCCCGGGGTTACTTGATGCCGTCATCGCCTCGCAAAGCATTAATCCTTACGTCAACGCGGTACTGGTGCAGATAGAATCGGGCCATCGCGCTGAGGATGTGGCGGAATCGATCCGCCGCTGGAAGCGGCTGACGGTCTACACGCGCAGCCAGATGGAGGAGATCCTCGTCGGTAAGCTGATCGCCACTGCGGCAAAACAGATATTCATGTTTCTGGTGATTCTTTCGGTTGTCAGCTCAGCCATTGTCGCCTTCATCATCTACACTCTGACCCTCGGCAAGATCCGCGAGATTGCCGTGCTCAAGCTGATCGGCACCAAAAACCGCACCATTGTCGCCCTGATCATGCAACAGTCCATCGCTCTGGGTGTAATCGGCTTTGTGGTGGGCAAGATTACCGCCACCTTGTTGATGGCACCTATCTTTCCAAAATATGTATTACTCGAGCCCTTAGACTCCATTATCGGCTTCTTTGCCGTGATGGTAATCTGCATACTGGCGAGCATCATCGCCATTCGTGCCGCTCTCAAGGTCGATCCGGCCGAAGCAATAGGAGGTTGACATGATGGGCAAAGGTATTCTTATCGAAGGGTTAAAAAAACGCTATGGTAGTGGCGACACCGCTGTCGATGCCTTGAAAGGGGTAAACATGCAGGTGGCCCCGGGTGAGGTGGTCGGGTTGGTAGGGCCTTCAGGGTCCGGTAAAAGTACGCTACTCAAAGCTCTGGGGGCGGTGATCGAGCCCACTGGAGGGCGCATGACCCTTGGTGGCGAGGTGATTTATGACAACGGATGGAAGGTGAAAGACCTGCGCGCCCTCCGGCGCGACAAAATCGGCTTTATCTTTCAGGCTCCTTACCTCATCCCGTTTCTCGATGTTACCGACAACGTCGCTCTGCTCCCCATGCTGGCCGGAATACCTAACGCTGAGGCCCGCAAGCGGGCAGTAGAGCTATTTAAAGCGCTCGATGTTGAGCCGCGCGCCAAAGCCATGCCGTCGCAGCTCTCCGGTGGAGAACAACAAAGGGTGGCCATCGCCCGTGGACTGGTCAATCGCCCGCCGGTCATTCTCGCCGATGAGCCTACGGCGCCGCTTGACAGCGAACGCGCCCTGGCAGTGATCCGGATGCTGAACGATATGGCCCGTAAATTTGAGACCGCCATTATCGTTGTCACCCACGACGAAAAGATTATCCCGACCTTCAAGCGCATCTATCACATCCGCGATGGCGTGACCTACGAAGAGGCCGGTGAGGGGCGGAGTTTTGATTGAGTTGTATATCCGAGCCGTTTCAATAAACATGTTGGCTGGTGAAGCATGATTTACAAGCAGTTCAGTGTGTCGGTTACGACTCATTGTTTTGTTGATCGACTCGATAAATAAAGGAGTTTTTCATGTTCAGATACTGGCAGACACATAAACAAAGATGGAGTGTTCGTGCTGACGCCCGCACTCACAGGTATCGCCATGTTTTCGGTAGAGCAGATATTTCACTGCTGTTGCAGGGGGAAAGGAAATGATAAAAACACCAATTGAACAGCAACGGCGATGGTGGATCTGGGTAATTTCTCTGGTCGCGATCAGCTTCGGCCTGTTGACCATCAAGGAAGGTGGCACGATTCTGTTTGGTGGCGAAACAGTGCAAGCGGAAGCCGGAAACTATGTGCCGTTCGTGCTCTGGTTTAACTTTCTCGCAGGTTTCGCCTATGTCATCGCCGGGATCGGGCTGTGGATGCTCCAACCCTGGGCGGTGTGGCTGGCCATTACTATCGCCGGGGCCACGTCGCTCACATTTGCCGCCTTTGGCATGCACGTGGCTTTCGGCGGTGCCTACATGCAGCGCACGGTGATAGCTATGAGTCTGCGCACCTTGGTGTGGGCAGCCATAGCAACTATCGCCCGGCAGCTTATTAAGGTGAGGAAGGCATGAGGCCATGAACGTATCCAGTATGTTAGCCCTCCTGACAGTCGGGTTCACGGTAACCATGACCTCCCATCCGGCATTTACCGAGACGGCTGATACAGCCGTCGAGCCTCTTGTTCTGCGCAAGATCATGCGGGAACTAGGCAAAAACATGCAACAAATCTCTGATAGTATAGCGCGCGAAAACTGGGCTCTGATCACGAAGATAGCGCTTCGCATCGCCGACCATCCGAAGCCGCCACTGACGGAGAAAATACGCATTCTCGCCTTCATCGGCTCTGATGCCGGCAAGTTTAGAGACTATGATGAGAAAACCCACCAGGCTGGACAAGAACTGAGACGAGCGGCTATGCAAGAGGACAGGACTGAGGTAATTTCTGCGTTTGCAACGTTGCAAGAGAGTTGCGTCACCTGCCATCAGAGTTTTCGTAAATCGTTCCAGGAGAATTTCTATGAGCAACGCTAAAACAATCAATGGTCACATTTCCTTTATGTTCATCCTTGTTGGCCTGCTGGCTGGATGTGCGGTTGGTCCAGATTTTAAGCCCCCGGCAGCACCCGATGTGGCAGCCTACACCACCACCACATTGCCTTCGCAAACAGTCTCCGCTCCCACAGCGTTAGGTGAGTCACAGCGTTTCATCAAGGGCGGCTGGGTCAATTCGCAATGGTGGCATGAACTCTGCTCACCCAAGTTGGATACCCTGATCAATGATGCCTTACAAGCCAGCCCCACACTAGCTAAGTCTCAGGCCACTTTGCGTCAGGCACAGGAACTTTATGCCGCGCAGGCCGGCTCAAGCCTGTATCCTCAAGTTGATGCCAACATCGGCGCGCAGCGACAGCGATTCAGCCCCAGCTCATCAGGGCTGACCGGCGATGCCCGTGAATTCAGTCTTTACAACGCTGGAGTCGGTATTAATTACACCCTTGATCTGGCTGGCGGCAATCGGCGCACCTTGGAAGCACTGGCCGCTCGCATCGATTATCAACGCTACCAGCTAGCAGGTGCCCGATCGACCTTGGTGGCCAATATCGTCACCACCGCCGTCACCCAGGCCAATATTTACGGGCAAATACAGGCTACAAAGGACATCCTCCAACTGCAAGAAGAACAACTAAAACTGACTAAAGAGCAAGTACGTCTTGGCCAGTCAGCCCCCGATGAAGTGCTGGCCATACAAACCCCGGTGGAACAGACTCGTGCCACTATTCCACTCCTGTATACTCAGCTTCAGCAGAATGAACACCTTCTTGCCGTGCTCGCCGGCCGGGCGCCAGGCTTGGGAGGATTGCCATCTTTCACATTGGCAGAATTCACTCTACCAACGGCTCTACCGCTCATCGTCCCCTCTGAGCTGGTTCACAGCCGCCCGGATATTCAGGCAGCCGAGGCCTTACTGCACGTTGCTAATGCAGAATACGGCGTGGCAATCGCCAAGCTCTATCCGCAAGTCAACCTCAGTGCCGACCTTGGTTTGCTGGCCCTAACTACTGACACATTGTTTAATGGCAGTTCGACGGTTTGGGGCTTGGTTGGGCAATTGACCCAACCTTTATTTAAACCCGGCTTACCAGCGGGAAAACGTGCAGCTTTAGCTGAATTCGATGCAGCGGCAGCAAATTACCAAAATGTCGTCCTCGAAGCCCTACGCAATGTGGCCGATGTACTCAGGGCCCTGGAAAACAATGCCCAGAGGCTGGCGGCACTGGCTGCCGCCGATGTTGCCGCACAGGGATCCTTTAATTCCGTGCAGCGTCGGTACGAACTGGGTGCAGCCAGTTATGTCCAGCTGCTCATCGCCCAACAGCAGGCGCAACAGACCCGGATGAACTTGATCGAGGCTCAGGCACGACGGCTTGTAGATAGTGCGGCATTGTATCAGGCAATGGGTGGGGATATTTGATCATGACACCTATTGAAAGTGTCAAAAAAAGATAGAGAATTTTGTATTTTTCCCGAAGCATTTGCAAACGGTGGTCAACCATTGAAAATGGGATTTTCTACAGTTTGAACATTGTCTGGATTGACTAGGCAGCATGTCACAGGTGACAACATACTACTTAAGAATCTAGGCATTGGATGGCCGGGCGGAGAGAGACGAACCGGCACGGCAGACCACATCCTACCGCTGCATTTCGCAGCTTCACCGACACCCAAACTGGCTACCAGATACGGCAAAGTTTCTTTCATCCTTTCTTGGTCAATAAAAATTACTCCACTCAAAAAAAAAAATCCTTTCCTTGATCTAGATCAAACAAACTTTCCCTGATCTACGATAGAGTATCAAACATAAACGACATATTTGTAATAAGAATTTCACAATGCCCAAAATGTAACATATACTTTATTGAGAACTTGTTCATTCACCCCAACCAAGGAGCAAACCATGTACTGCAATCAATGTGAACAAACCGCTAAAGGAATCGCCTGCACCACCATCGGTGTCTGTGGTAAGACTGAGCCTGTAGCCGGCCTTGAAGATCTTCTTACTCATGCAGTCCAGGGCCTTTGTCTGGTGGCTGACACAGGGCGTAAGGTCGGAGTGATAGATAACGCTGTCGATCGTTTCACCTGTGAAGCAATTTTTTCCTGTCTTACCAATGTCGATTTTGACCCCGCCCGTTTTGGTGTCCTGATCCATAAGACGGTCGCCCTGCGTGAAACCCTGAAAGCCGAAGTAAAAGCTGCTGGCGGCAAGATTGATTTTACCGCAGCCGCAGCCACCTTTACCCCGGCCGACTCTCTAACCGGACTGGAAGAGCAAGGCGCCGCCCTGAACTTCATCAACAGCCTGGATGCCAACCCTGATCTGCAATCCCTGAAGCAGATCACAATGTACGGACTGCGCGGCCTTGCCGCCTATGCTGACCATGCTGCCATCCTCGGCCAGGAAGATGACGCAGTCTACGCCTACATCCATGAAGCCATGGCTGCACTGACCGGCGACCTGGACCTCAACCAGCTGGTGGCCCTGGCTCTCAAGTGTGGCGAGGTTAACCTGCGGGCCATGGAACTGTTGGATGCCGGTAATACCGGAACCTACGGTCACCCGGTCCCCACTCCCGTGCCGCTTGGTCATATCCCCGGCAAGTGTATCCTGGTCACCGGTCATGACCTCAAAGATCTGGCCATGCTCCTGGAACAAACCAAAGACAAGGGAATCAACATCTACACCCACGGCGAGATGCTGCCCTGTCACGGCTATCCTGAGCTGAAGAAGTACAGCCATTTCTATGGCCATTTCGGCACAGCCTGGCAGAATCAGCAGAAAGAGATGCCTGAATTTCCAGGGGCCATCCTTTTTACCACCACCTGCATTCAGAAACCAAAAGACTCCTATAAGGCCAATGTCTTCACCACCGGTCTGGTTGGCTGGCCGGATGTTGCCCATATCGGCAACGACAAAGACTTCAGTCCGGTAATCAACCGTGCCCTGGCCCTGCCCGGATTCACCGACACCGTGGACAAGGGTTCCGTACTCGTGGGTTTTGCCCGCAACACCGTACTCGGCGTTGCCGACAAGGTGATCGAGGCGGTCAAATCCAAGGCCATCCGTCACTTCTTTCTCGTTGGCGGCTGCGACGGCGCCAAACCCGGACGTAACTACTACACCGAGATCGTGGAGCAGATCCCCAGCGACTGTATGATCCTGACGCTCGCCTGCGGCAAGTTCCGCTTCTTTGACAAGCAGCTGGGCGATATCGGCGGCATCCCCCGTCTCCTTGATGTCGGGCAGTGCAATGACGCCTACTCCGCCATCCAGATTGCGGTGGCCCTGGCCGGCGCTTTTGAATGCGGGGTCAATGACCTGCCCCTGTCCATGATTCTTTCCTGGTACGAGCAGAAGGCGGTAGTTATCCTCTTGACCTTGTTCAGTCTGGGAATCAAAAACATCCATCTTGGACCCTCACTACCGGCCTTCATCACCCCCAATGTCCTCAATGTATTGGTGGAAAATTTCAACGTCAAACCGGTTTCTACTCCCGAGGCTGATCTGAAAGCCATCCTGGGCTAAGCTACCGGCCATTATCCCCCCCGGCAGGACACGGCTCAGATCAGCGTGTCCTGCTTTTCCTGTTGACACAAGAGAGAATCTACAATGAATCAAAAGACCTACAGCGTGGTCCCCGGCCTGAACATGGGTCTGTTTTCCCCCAAAGATCTGGAACAGATTGTTACCATCATCAATAAATACAATGTCCCCATGACCAAGATCACCTCGGCCCAACGGCTGGCCCTGCTTGGTATGGATGAGGAAGAACAGAAGAAGCTCAAAACGGA
Organism: Desulfocapsaceae bacterium; assembly: GCA_028697885.1. Taxonomy (GTDB): domain Bacteria; phylum Desulfobacterota; class Desulfobulbia; order Desulfobulbales; family Desulfocapsaceae; genus UBA2270. Next base: position 18,320 of record JAQVER010000020.1, on the reverse strand, counting down.
ACTGCAACCCCTGATCCGGCCGGTGGCCACGAATGGCGTCCATTACGTCCAGGCCTGCCCCGGCTCCCAGTGGTGCAAATTCGGCACCAGTGACTCTCTGGCACTCGGCGCCAGAATTGAACAGCTCTCCTTTCCTGAACCCCTACCCGGCAAGGTCAAGGTCGGGATCTCCGGTTGCCGCATGTCCTGTACCGAACCGTATGTCCGGGATGTCGGGATCTTTGCCACCAAAAAAGGCTGGACCCTTGTCTTTGGAGGCAACGGCGGCGGTAATCCACGGATTGGCGATAAAATAGCAGAAGGGCTCAGCGATGATCAGGTTGTTGACCTGGTGGAAAAATGCCTGACTGTCTATCAACAGAAAGCCAAGTATAAATCACGAAGTGCCCGCTTCATGGAGCGTTTTGGTATTGAGGCGTTCAAAGAGGCAGTCCTGAGCGAATAATTCAGCCCGGAGGGTCTATCATGCAATGCCCTGGACAGGATAACCGATACTGGAATGGAGAGGCCGTCTTTGAACTCCCCTGCCCCCACTGCGGAAATGTTCTGGAATTTTTCAAGGACGACAGTCAACGTACCTGCAAAAAATGCGGACACCGGGTGCTGAACCCCAAGATCGATTTTGGCTGCGCCTCCTACTGCCCTTATGCCGAACAGTGCATGGGCGCACTGCCCTCCGATCTGCGGAAAGGTCTGGCTGACCTGTTCAAGGATCGACTGGCAATTGCAGTGCGGAAACGATTGCTGGATAATGAGCAAAAATATCTTCTGGTCACCAAAAGGGCGGAATTTGGCGAAAAACTCTGCCAGGAAGAGGGCGGGAACATGGCCGCCATTGTCGCCGCCGCCTTGCTCACCGAACTCGATCTCCCTCTGGCTCTGCTGGCAGAGCTTGCGGCAGAAGAACCCCTTATCAAGGAGGTGAATGCGCTTTTCTCCCGGCAGCCTGCCATGAATGATGAAGAGGCTAAATCAGCCGCCATCTTCCATGACGCCTGTCTCCTGGGCGACATGGGCCTGAGTATGCAGTCAGACTTATCCGCAACATGTCTGACCGCAACGGGAATACAGGAAGCAGAAAAGTTAAAAAAGCAGAGCAAGATCTGATCGTAAGAAGCCCCTGATGGATTCAATGCTGGTCCTATTGGGATACGTGCAGCAAAATTAAACCAAGCAACAAGGAGGATGCATGCAGTTTCTGAAATCCAGACAAGGATCAGTGACCACTCCCGTTGTGCTTCTGGCGGCAGGAGTGGCGATACTGGCGATTCTGGTCTTCCTGCTGATCGGCCCGCCACGTCTTCTAGCCAAGTCGGAATCCCCGGCATTTTGTGCCAGTTGTCATGTCATGGAGGAACAGTACACGGCCTGGAGTCACGCCGGCGCCCATCGGCGGATCTTGTGCGTGGACTGTCATCTACCCAACGGCGGTCCCATCGGCCATTACTTATGGAAGTCCATTGATGGCATGAAAGATGTTCTGTTCTTTCAAACAGATCATATCCCCGAAAGAATCACCCTCAGCAGTCATGGAACCCAGGTGGTGCAGGCCAACTGTATCCGCTGTCATGAAGAGACCGTGTCCCGCATAGATACCACCCGGCAATGCTGGAAGTGTCATCGCCAACTCCAGCACCGATTAACCGGAACCATTTAACGATCAAGGGAGGAAAAACAGACAATGAATAAAACAAAAAAAGTGGTGTACATGGCGCTGGCATTACTAACGACCCTGGCGCTTGGAACAGGATGCTCGCCGGAGAAACCGACACCGGTGAAAACTGTGGAAATTCCCGATGGCACGATCGATCCTGCCCTGTGGGGCAAGGCCTATCCCGTGGAATATGACATGTGGAAATCGACCGGCGATCCAACGCCTGTTGGAAAAAGCAAATACAAGAAGGGTAATGACGGCGGGGTGACCTATGACAAGCTCTCAGAATATCCCTTCCTGGCCCTGCTCTTTAATGGCTGGGGATTTGGCGTTGAGTATAATGAACCCCGCGGCCACCTCAACATGCTGAAGGATCAGTCCCTGGTTGATCCCTCGCGGCTCAAGTCCGGTGGTGTCTGTCTGACCTGCAAAACCCCCTATGTTCCGCAACTCGTCAAGAGGATGGGTAAAGATTATTTTTCCGAGCCATACATGAAGGTATTGGCTGAAATCCCCAAAGAGCATCAGGAACTGGGAGTGGCCTGCATCGATTGTCATGACAACAAGGATATGTCGCCCAAGATCTCCCGCGAATTCACTCTGGGCACCGCCCTGAAAAAAATGGGCGTCGATGAGTCCAAGCTGACCAACCAGGACAAACGAACCTTGGTCTGCGCCCAGTGCCATGTAAGCTACAATATCCCCAAAGACGCCGACATGAAATCACAGGATGTTTTCTTCCCGTGGGACGAAAGTCAGTGGGGACATATCCCCGTCGAGAATATCATCAAAAAGATCCGCAGCAACCCGGCCTACGGTGAATGGAAACAGAGCGTTACCGGCTTCAAGCTGGCCTTTATGCGCCATCCTGAGTTTGAGATGTACTCCAATAACAGCGTCCATTGGCAGGCAGGTGTTTCCTGTGCCGACTGCCATATGCCGTATACGCGGGTGGGAAGCCAGAAGGCCTCGGATCACCGGGTCATGAGTCCTCTGAAAAATGACATGAAGGCATGTCAGCAATGCCACACCGAGACCCCGGATTGGCTGAAGGCACAGGTCTTCGCCATCCAGGATCGGGCCGCATCCCTCTTTATCCGCACAGGCTATGCCACGGCCACGGTGGCCAAACTCCTGGAGATGACCCACAAGGCCCAGGCCGAAGGAAAGGTTATTGATCAGGCACTCTACGATCAGGCCAAAGATCAATACCTCGAGGCTTTTTACCGGGTCCTCTTCTTCGGGGCCGAGAACTCCGTTGGTTTCCATAATCCAACTGAGGCCATGCGGATACTCGGCGATGCCGCTCTCCATGCCGGTCAGGCGGACGCCCTGCTTCGCCAGGCCTTGACGGCCGCTGGAGTTACCGTACCGATCAATATCGATCTGGAGCTGTCCAAATATACAGACAACCGGGGTGTGAAGAAGCTCATGTTCAGGCCGGATCAGGAATTGAAAGATCCCTTCCCGACCAAATAGGTTGTTGGAGTAAAAGAATATCATCTTCTGGATGGCACCCGTGACACCGGTCCATTTTCGGCCTGCCGACAAGAGATAGGCAAAAAACATTGCTCATTTCTTAACGGTTCCCAGAACTCTCCTTCATACTTACTTTTCCGGCACGGGCAACTTGCCCGTGCCGGAAAATCTTCCCTGAAAAAGGCAAACCGACAGAGATCTTCCAGAGACTCCCCTGTCAGTACCGTAGGCTCAACTGCGTCCACTTACATACCTGACTCGGCAGCATGAACTTAGTAAACATGACCGTTTTCAGCCCCTCCTTCATTGGGCACCCCATCATGAGCCGCGCGACCTGCAGATCGCAATTCAGTACTCTGTGCATGAAATTCCCGCTGGTCACATGAACTTATTCTGGTGGCTGTTGCAAAGACATATCCAAAATCTTAACCGGTTCAGAAAACGTCTTCCAGCCATGGCACTCGCCTGCTGGGATAAAATAGCATTCATTCTCGTTGAGCAATTGGCGCTTCTGTCCTGCAAAAATTTCTATTTGACCTTCCAGGACAACACCGCACTGGTCAAAAGGATGGACATGACCGGTATCCTCTTTTCCAGAACCTACTAGCTGCATACACATCATGATGAGATTTTCCGCTATTCCCACCTTGGTCAGAATACCCGGCAGGAACTGTTCCAATTGCAAAATGGCCAAATCGTAAGAAGCCATATTTCCCTCCTTTCTTTTATCTGGAATATTGATATGGAAAAGTAATTCGGAAAGTCGCCATTTGTTGTTCAACACGCACACCTGTACGTGTTATCCGGCTTCAACAATTCTGGCATGAGCATGGGAAGAATTTTTTCTGATCGATCTCAACCGTACCCTTATGAAGATACAACTTCTTTATTGTCGGAGAGTCCCGACCACTCTACCTGCCCTCGCCTAATCTCCCGCCCCGCCTTGTCACGAAACACGAGTTCATCCGTATCTAAATCGTATTCGGGAATATCCGGATCATTCCACTGCGAAAGAAAATATCGATACAAGGGAAGATAAAGTCCTCCATGGATGCTATCGCTACTGAACACATATTCCGGCATTTTCCGGACATTAAGGCCCACATGATAATGGCGGAGAAAGGCATAATCGCCTAGAATTGCTAATTTTAACAGAGGCATATCAGGATAGAGTTTCAATCTGATGTTTTTCTGACCAGCCTTGAGCTCTTTGAGAAAGTTGATGCTCTCCATGATCTGATCCCGGATGATTTCCGGCGTAATTTCCGGGTCAGGGATACTCTTCGCGCGGGCGACTGCCCCTTCTCCGCGCGGATTCAGCAGCATTATCTTTGCCTGCCGGCAATTCCGGACGGCATGATGGAGTTCCCCGTCGGGAGCCGCGAACGTGTGGAGTCCTGTCGATCCGATGATCATAATGTCTCCCGCGCCCCCTTGTGCCATCTTCAGTTTGCTGGTTGGTTTACGCCCCAGAAGCGCCCGGAACGAGGATTCCTGAACCAGCCCGACTCTCGTCGCCAAACGTGCCAGGCTTCTCGCTTCCCACCCCTGCCGTATATAATTGAACGAGATAATCAACATGACAGCCGTGCAGATCTCCAACGAGACAAGAAACATCTTCTCGTTTTCAATAACCGTCCAGAAAGAGAGCAGGTTTCTTGCCAAGGCGCTAAGCATGTGCGGAATAAAGAGCGCGATGGCAGCACTCATGAGGAGCACGATGATGTGCTCGGAAATATGTGCTAAATTCTTCGTCATTGCTACCTTTACGTTTTGTTATTTTTACAAGTTGCTGGCATCAAGTTTACAAGGTTCAGGAAAGGACAATCAATGTCGTGACCAGTGAAAACACGATATCGGCCCGCGCAGTTCGTTGGCCGGGAGATATTTGGTCGCACAGCGAAGAAACCAACCGAATATCCTCAACTCGCAAGGTATGTAATTTATCCTTGGTCTTGGCCAGGACCTCCGGATCCTCGATCCGGTCTTCCAGAACCGACATAATCTTTAAGGTGTCGGTCTTCACGGTCCTCTTTTCTCCACTTTTCACGACACCATCTGCCACCTGAACACCACTGGCGGATTGCCGATATTTCTGCGGGGCTGCGAATACCTGACCGACAGCGCAGAGCCCGACAACAAAGGCTAAAATTATGCTAAGGATGAAATGTTTCACTTCAGGCCTCCTGTTACGTTTGTTAACGGATATCCAGGCACGGATGCTGTCCTAGCGGATAACCAGTTATGCCAGCTACCAAGCAAGATGGATGCCACATCCATATCAAACTATCAACATATTGATTTTATGAAGAAAAAAATAACTTTATTAAGCAGTGCAGGTTTGGGAAAGATTGAGAAGTGTATGCTTTTCCCTTCAGGGAGAGCCCGGACTGCGGCGCAATACAGGCAGACAATTGCGGTAAATAAGCAGGTTAAGCAGTGTATGGATTTTCCTTCACTACAAAAACGCCCTGCAAGCGATTGCAGGATGCTCAGTGCGTGCAGGTTTTCATTGCAGGAAAAGCCCTGCCCATAGTTCATAAACAGAGAGACAACTGCAGTAATGAAGCAAGACGTGCAGTGTGTATGGATTACCCTTCACCTACAAGGGAATTGTCTGACGGAGGAGGGTTATTTCTTGAAATCACCGGGAGTTAACCCATGTTTCTTAAGAAGGGCGTACAAGTCGGCACGATAACGGCCGGCAATGGTCGCGGCATTGCTGACATTGCCCTGGGTGTGCTCCAGGAGGTGCACAAGATAACCTTTTTCAAAAGCATCTCTGGCCTCCTTGAACGGCTTTAACGCCTCTTCGCCCGCCCCTACTTTCCCCGGAAGGATCAGGTCTTCGCTGATGACATCCTGCACGGTCATGGCTACCGCATATTCAATAGTATTCTCCAACTCCCGCACATTCCCTGGCCACTCGTGCAACATGAGCCGCTGCAGGGCCGCGGGTGCCAGACCCTTTATCTCTTTGCCCATCTGCGCACTGAATTTCTTCAAAAAATATTCGGCCAGAAGAGGAATGTCCTCCCGCCGTTCCCGCAAGGGGGGCAGCTCGATGGGAATGACGTGGATCCGGTAGAACAGGTCTTCACGGAACAGATCCTGCTTGACCAGCTCCGCAAGATTCTTATTGGTGGCCACGAGAACCCTGACGTCGACGGAGACGGGCTGTTCACTGCCCACGGGATAGAACTGCTGTTCCTGGAGAACCCGGAGCAGCTTAACCTGCAGAGAAGGCGGCATATCTCCGATTTCGTCAAGGAAGATGGTCCCTTCATGCGCCTGGGCAAATAATCCCTTGGAACTTTTGATCGCTCCGGTAAAGGCGCCTTTTTCATGGCCGAAGAGCTCGCTCTCCAGCAGGGTTTCAGGCAACGCCGCACAGTTGATGGCCACAAAGGATCTGTCCTTTCGCGGGCTGGCAAGATGAATCGCCCGGGCGATAAGTTCCTTGCCAGTACCGCTTTCCCCCTGGATGTGCACCGTCGAATCCATTTGGGCAATTCTGGATACCGCCTCCAACACCCGCTGCATTTTCTCGCTTCGCGCCACAATGTTTTTGAAATCATAGCGTTCCCCCAGCAGCCCCTTAAGCCTGTTGACTTCAGAGGTAAGCCGCCGGTTCTCCAGGGCTTGATTCACGTGGAAGGTCAATTCACGCGCGTCAAAGGGTTTGGTAAGGTAGGTATAGGCTCCCCGCCTCATCGCCTCCACTGCGCTTTCAATGCTGCCATGGGCTGTAAGGATGATGACCGGCAAGTCCGGACTCATGAGGTGAATCTCCTCCATAAGGGAGATCCCGTCCTGATTCGCCAGTTGCAGATCAATGACCGCAAGATCAAAGACCTGTGCCATTACGGCCTGTTTGGCCTCTTCTTCTTCCCTGACCGCAGTCACCTCGTACTCCAGGGACTCAAGCCTCATCCTGATGATTTCCAGCAGGTTACGGTCGTCGTCCACCACCAAAAGCTTCGCCCGTGCCATGCGCACCTACCTCCTCAGCTCTCTCTTTTTCTCTTCGATCTCGATGTCGATCTGTCTTGTTTTTTCCATGGTTTCAAGCATGCCGATCCAGATCTTGGCCTCTTCAGCACGCGGACTTTCGGGAAACTCCTTCACCAGCCGGGAAAAAAAATGCAGCGCCCACCCGATGTCCCTTTTCGGGTTGGCATAATGGAGGTGAATCAGTCCCATATTGAAAAGCGCTACATCGCCAGGCGTTTTTTGTGGAAACCGGGCAAGGACCTCCTGGTTTTCCCGCAACGCGCCTTCAAAATCACCTTGAAGCAGAAGACGCTTCCCGCGTCGGAGGTGGGCGTTCTTCTGTTCCGCTGACACCTCTTTCATTTTTTTTTCGATCTCGATATCTTTCAGTCTTAGCTTTTCCATGGTTTCAAGAATGCTTACCCAGGTCTTTGCTTGTTCCGTGCGGGGACTTTCAGGAAACTCCTTCTTGAGCCGGGAAAAATAATGCAGCGCCTGCCCGTAGTCTTTTTTCGGGTTGGCATAATGAACATAAATCATCCCCATGTTGAAGAGGGCTTCGTCACCAGGTGGTTTTTGCGGAAACCGGGTGAGTACTTCCCGGTTTTCCCGCAACGCACCTTCAAAGTCGCCCTGGACAAGGAGCTGCTGCCCACGCTGGAGCTGGGCATTTTCCTGTTCCGTCAGTTTGATTTCGATCTGCGCGCAGGCGGCGAGCAGGGTTATGATCAGACCGGCAACACAAAAGTAAAGGAACTGCCTTGTCCCATTTTGCTCTCTACCCATATCCTTCCTCTGTGCGCATGCACTATTTGTTTCACGATTGCCAATCCCAAACCCGTACCCTGAAGCCGACGGGAGTTCGCAGGGGAAATCTGGCGAAATTTTTCGAATATGCCATGGATGTGCTCCTGGGCAATACCAGGCCCCGTATCGATCACCGAGACATGTACCCCTTCATCCATTCGTCGGACCACGACCCGCACCAAACCGCCGTGCGGGGTAAATTTGAGGGCATTGCCGATAAGGTTCCTCAGCACCTGCCTGATTCTCTCGGTATCCATCAGAACAAGCGAGACCTCTCCGATCTCCTTTTCGAGCTTGATATTGCAGGACTCGGCCAGAGGCATCAGCTCATGGAGTGATCGGTCAATCAGGGGCTCCAGGTCTGCTTCTGTAAAATGAAAGGGTACCATCCCCGCCTCCAGCTTGGAGAGGTCCAGCAGAGAGTTGACAAGGTCGATGAGCCGGTTGCTCTCTTCGGAAATAATGGTCAACAATTTGCGTTGTTTTTCCGTGACCTCCCCTCCCACTCCTTCCAGGAACAGATTGGTCCCTTCTCGAATCGAGGTGAGGGGTGTCCGCAGCTCATGGGACATGAGAGAAAAGAACTCGGACTTCATCCGATCCACTTCCTTCAATTTGGCACACATTTTGTTGAAGGCCTGGGCAAGCGCCCCTATCTCAGGAGGAGAGGGCAGGTCCAGGTCAGGATCAAGAACCCCCGCGGCAATCTCCACCGTCTTTTTCTTCATGCGGGAAAGCGGCACGATTATGCTCCGGGTAATGCTGATCGAGAGGAGCAACCCCAGCAAAAAAGCCACTGTGGTTATAACCACGGCCATCGTCTGCGCCTTAACCCCTGCCTCATCCAGTTCCTTGACCTTGCGAAAAATGCTCTGCTGGTTCAAGGTTTTTAACTGGGCCAGCTCCGCCAAGGCCTCATTGAACACCTTCTCCTTTTCTTCTCCCTTATGATTTTTAAGATGAGGAGTGCCGGCCTCCAGCAAGGCAACCTCTTCCGCAACAAGCGCTTGATAGGCCTGGTATGTATTTTCCAGCCGGGACAGCACCTCTTGCATCTCGCCGGGTTCTGCAAGAAACATCGCCTCATCAAGGTATCTCTTGAAATCCCTTTTAGAGGAGAGAAAGCTTTTATAGAGATCAGGATCCCACATAATAGTAATGTTTTTTTCATAGCGGGACGCCGACAGCAGAGCATCAGTCATGTTCTTGTGGAGGTCAAGCAGTTTGGTGTCAAGCAGAATGATGGAGTGGGTAACGCCCCTCATCTGTCCGAGTTGAAGAATAGAGTACGTACTCACCCCCGTAGCCATGATCAGCAGGGCGATATAACTTAGCATCAATCGCGAAAAAATTGTCAATCTTCTACCTCTGCATTCAAAATACGTGGAGTGACTAGAATATACGGTTGTCCGCCGGTTTTCAGAAAGAAAAAAATCGTGGAGGAAAAAAACGTCGATGGACGCCAATGACCGAGGAAACTGCGGAACATCATTTCAGGTCAAGTCCTACCGGTAGATTTAATCGTAGACGCTGTCCACTAACCGCCTGCATCGCGATGGCGATGGTACCTGCCATGAAGAGCCCGGCATGGGCTGGGGGTTAGAACCCCCTGTAAGTGTTTCTATGTTAGGTAAATAACTTAGCATGAATTACCAACCGAAGGCAAGGGAGTTACGGCAAGGCAGGGTCCGAAGGAAGCTATAGGCAGAGATGTGAGTCGACGAACAGAAATGTCAGATAAGATCCAGCTTCCGGGCAGAAGACAGCACAAAAGGCCAAATCCTAAAGAGCGGAAGAGATGGTTCCTCCTCTCCCTTGACAGGCATGGGCACTATCGTCTTCTTCTTGAAACTGGGCACCGCTTACTGCTGTTATTTATTATATAGGGATTGACCCAAGTCAAGGTGACAGTGATTATTTCTGCTATAATGGGATCATATAAAGCAGGATCACATAGAGCTGATTATTCTACAACCTTTTCCCATGAGGATATCAAAATGAAAATAATGCGCAAGATTATATTGATAGACGAAGAGCTCTGCAACGGCTGCGGTCTCTGCGTTCCGGACTGTGCGGAAGGATCACTGCAGATCATTGACGGCAAGGCCAGACTGGTGGCCGACAAGCTCTGCGACGGCCTGGGCGCCTGCCTTGGTTCCTGTCCCACCGGCGCACTGCAGATCATTGAACGTGAGGCCGAGGATTTCAGCGAAGAGGCCGTGCAAGAATTCCTGGCCAATAAGAAGAAACAGGAAAGCGCGAAGATCAGCCCCACCCCCTCCGGCTGTCCATCGGCCAGACTCCAGACCTTTGCCCCCCAGACACCCTGTCAATCAGCCAATAAACCAACCTTGGCCGTTACCGGCGGCACTTCCGCCCTCAGTCACTGGCCGGTCCAGATTCGTCTGGTTCCACCTTCGGCCCCGTTCCTGCAGCATGCTGATCTGCTCGTTGCTGCCGACTGCACAGCGATTTCTGCGCCTAATTTTCAAACAGACTTTTTAACCGGCAAGGTAGTGATGATGGGCTGTCCCAAATTTGACGATGCCCAGAGCTATGTCCAGCGGTTTGCCGAGATCATCGCCACCTGCAATCTCAACAGCCTGACCATCCTGATCATGGAGGTCCCTTGCTGCTCCTCCATGGTCGGTATCATCAAACAGGCCATGGAACAGGCAGGGAAGACGGTTCCGGTGGAACAGATCACCCTCTCCACTCGGGGTGAGGTGATTGGACGCAGCCAATGGTAAGGAAAAAAGTCTGCAAATACAAACAGGATCATCAAACAATGAGTAGGGCAGGTTTGAAACCCAACCTTCTTCTCAATAATTGACTGTCTTGTAAAAAGTCTTGGGGATGGCTAAGCAAAAACCGTCAAATGCAAGGCGCGCATATTTCGCGGAATAAGAACTAGTTAAGCACGCCGCAGTGATGCGACAATGTGCGGCAACGCAGCAGTTGGCGACTTTTTGCGACGCCATCAAGCCGCCTTTCCTTTTTCAGCCATCCAGTGCCTTGCGTATTGCCAGGGCCAGATCCCGGACGGTAACGGGCTTCTCCAGATACTGCTTAACGCCCAGTGCCCGGGCCTGAGCCTGAGCCTTGTTGACCAGCTCACTGAAGCCACTGCAAAGGATAATCGGCAGGTCCGGACGAATGGCCAGCACCTTTTCACTCAGTTCAAGGCCGGTCATGCCGGGCATGGTCATATCGGTCAGCAACAGATCAAAAGCGGTAGATTTTTCAGTAAAAAAGGTCAGGGCCTCCAGACTGTTGTTGAACACAACGACCTGATACCCAAGACCGGTGAGCATCGTCTGGAGCATTTCAGTATTATCCTCTTCATCATCCACCACCAGTATGCTTTCTGTACCCGTGGGCTTCGAAGCCAACACCGCTCCTTCCGGAGATGCTTCTTCACCAACGCAGGGAATATAAACCTGAAAGCTTGTACCTTTTCCCGGCTCGCTCTGTACGGTAATCTGCCCCTGATACCCTTTGACAATTCCCTGTACCACGGAAAGTCCGAGGCCGCTGCCTGCCCCTTTTCCAGATTTGGTACTGAAATAGGGATCAAAAATCCGTTCTAAGATCTTGCGCTCCATACCGACTCCGGTGTCACTGACCTCAAGAACGATATACTCACCAGGAACAAGTTCTGAACCGAGCACCTTGCTCTTCTCTTCATCAATACTCGCCTCTGCCAGGCTCACCCTCAGTACACCTCCCTTCTCCAGCATGGCATGATAGGCATTGGTACAGAGATTCATGACAATCTGATAGAGCTGGGTTGGATCGGCCAGGATAGTACCGCAATCGGGATCAATCTCTGTCTTGACCTCAATGGTAGAGGGCAGAGAGGTTTGCAGAAGTTTGAGGGCCTCCTGCACCACCAGATGCGGCGGGAATGGATATTTGGTCTGGGGGCCCTGACGACTAAAGGAGAGTATCCGCGCAATCATATCCTTGGCCCGCAGGGCCGCTTTGACAATATGGCGCAGATCTGAGGCCATGGGGTCATCCGGGGGAATTCTGTCCGCAGCCAATTCGGCATAGCCAAGAATCGGAACCAGAATGTTGTTGAAATCATGGGCAATGCCCCCAGCCAGGGTGCCAATGGCCTCCATCTTCCGGGCTTGTTTAAGTTGATCCTCCATCTGCAGATAATCAGTTATATCCCTGGCAACTGAGACAAAACCAACCAGTCCGCTGGCATCGACCAGGGGATACGATGCAACATCAAAGGTTTTTCCCAGATTTTCATGGTGAATATTCGCCCGCTGATGCATCAGGGTCACCCCAGTACTCATTTCCGGACACCCCGAGCAGGGTTCGTTTGCCCCCCGGAAAAGCTCATAGCAATATCTGCCGACAAGTTCATCCGGGGCCAGATGGAACAGAGCACCTGCCGCCTTATTGGCCCGGATAATCCGCATATTCTGGTCATGAAGAGTCACAACATCTTCAATGGCATCAAAGGTTTTTTCCCATTGTTCCTTAATGGTGCGCACTTCGATCTCGGCCAGCTTCTGGCTGGTACAATCACTCATCACCAGGCGGCATCCAAGCGTACCATCAAAGTCCTGTGCCGAGATCGCCTGCAGATTCACCCAGATCAGGGAACCATCCGCACGGACCATTCTCAATTCACAGACATGAGGTCCTGCCGACTGAGCGATCTCCTTACGATGGAGATAATAGATATCTTGATCTTCGGGGACAATAAAGTGGGAGAGTGGCCGGTTGATAAGGTCGCCTCTGGCAACGCCTAGCAGATTGGCGCTGGTAAGATTGGCCCGGACAATAAGCCCCTTGTTATTCAGGGTCAGATAGCCCACCGGGGCCAGATTATAAAGTTCAAAGTAACACGTCCGCGAGGTTTCCAATTTATGCTGGGCTTGGCGTAACTCCTCGTTCTGCATCTCCAGCTCAATCTGATGCACCTGCAATTCATGGAGCAGTAGTTTCGCCTCTGCGGCTGACACTCTTTCCTCGATTGCCCTCCCGCTTTCTCGAAGCTTTGCTTCAGCCTTTTGACGAAGTTCCTTATCTGAATCACTGGGTTTATGTGCCATAATTCACCCTGTCGATAGTATACTTCACTGCAATCTAAGCCTTAGCCTGTTTTCCACAAAGGTCTCTATAACATTCTGAAAACACTCATGGACCATAAATACACGACATCATACCCGGCATCACCTGCTTGCCCCGCAGGGCAAACAAACTTGCAGAAACAAGGAGCCTAATTTTCATCGAGTACTTCCCTTATCATTTTGACAAGCGTTCTTATATCTAGAGGTTTCATGACATATCTTTTAATCCCTGAGGCCAAGGCCTCATCTTCTGTCACAACCGAACTGTATCCTGAACAGAGGATAATCGGCATATCAGGCTTTATGTTCAAAATTTCCCGAGCCAGCTCCACACCGGACAGATTCGGCATGGTTTGATCGGTTATGACCAGATCAAAATCATCTCCCTGAGCATGAATCTTTTCAAGGGCCTCTTTACTGCTTGTCGTCGCTGTTACCCTATAACCGAACCGTTCCAACATCTTTGTATTCAGACTGACAATAATAGGTTCGTCATCAACAACCAGAATCCGCTCTATGCCCCTGGGAAGATCTTTAAGCTCGGTTTGTTCCGGAGGAATGGCAGCAACCTCTTCCAGGGCCGGGATATAAACAGAAAACGTGGCCCCTTGACCTGGTTCGCTCTCCACCTTGATAAAGCCATGCAGAGTTTTAACGATTCCGTAGACAACCGCCAGCCCCAGTCCACTCCCCTTGCCAGTCTCTTTGGTCGTGAAATAGGGTTCAAAAATTCGTGCCATTGTTTTCTTGTCCATGCCGGAGCCTGTATCCTGGATGGACAACTTAACAAAGGAGCCCGGAACAACATCACTTTCAATACTGTCTTCTTTGTGTATTTCTTTTCGAGATAAGCTTACCGTCAAGGTGCCCTTTTCATTGTCCATAGCATGATAGGCATTGGTGCAGAGGTTCACCACAATCTGGTGAATACTGGTCGGATCAGCAAAGATGGAACCACTTTCCGGATCAATATGTTCCTCAATGGCAATGGTGGTAGGAAGTATTGACCGCAACATCTTCAAGGCCTCTTTGATAATCACATGAGGTTGAAAAGGATGGCGTTGCTGCTCTGCCTTGCGGCTGAAGGTGAGAATCTGCTTGACGAGTTCTACCGCCCGCTGGCCTGAGCTGATCACTTGCTCAATATCCTCTCTGGCCTTACTGTCCTCGGGCAGGTCACGTATAGCAAACTCCGAGAACCCAAGAATCGCCGCCAGGATATTATTAAAATCATGGGCAATGCCGCCGGCCAGGGTGCCCATCGCCTCCATCTTATGAGCCTGACAAAGCTCCTCCTCCATTTTTCTCTGCTCAGTGACATCTTTGGCAACATGGACGATATACTGAATGTCCCCATTCTCGGTAGAGATTAGGGCGGAAGATATATAAAAAGTCTTACCCCGATTTTCATGGGTAATAACAGCAAAATGTTCCCCTCTATCCTTGAGTGTCTTCAGCTGAGGACAGCCTGAGCAGGGAGAGGATGTACCGCTAAAAACCTCATAGCAATATTTGCCATTGAGCTCTCCAGGCTCTACCTGAAAAAACTGATTAGCTGCCTCATTGGCTCGGACAATGTGCATCTTGTTATCCTGGATGGTGATAATTTCCGGCATAGCATTAAAAGTTTTTTCCCAGAGTTCCTTGCTGGCACGCACCTCAATCTCGTCCAGTTTCTGCCTGGTGCAGTCACTTATCACGATACGGTACTCAGGCACCTCGTCAATCCCAATCGCCTGCAGGTTTGCCCAGAAGAAGGAACCGTCCGCGCGCACCATGCGCAACTCACAGACATCTGTTCTCCCTGCCGTCTCAGTGAGTTGCTTGCAATAGAGGTAGTAGCGATCCTGATCTTCGGAAAAGATAAAATGGGAGAGCGGCCATTTAACAAGCTCGCTCCTTGCCACGCCAAGGAGATTAGCGCTGGTGAGATTGGCCTCTACAATACGACCCTGTTCATTAAGGGTTATGTAACCCACCGGAGCAAGATTGTAGAGATCGAAATAACGTGCCCGCAAGACATCCATATCATGTTGGCTGCGACGCAACTCCTCATTCTGGATCTCCAGCTCGATTTGATGCACCCGCAGCTCATGGAGCAGTTGCTGCGCCGCCTCCGGCGATTGCGCGTTCTGGAGGGTATCCTCGGACTGGCGAAGCATTTCTTCTGCCCGTTGACGCAGTTCCTGGGCTGACTCACCCGGTTGTTGCGCCATGCTCTGCCCCCCCCCCCCCCCTAAAATGTTTTTTAATGTTCAGGTAGTTTAGCCCTGCCACACTGATATGACAGCAAAACCACACGTAACCATTCAGCTATTCACAAATGAAAGGCTGACCTCCCGCAGAGACTCTGAGAGGAAGAGAAAAGTGTTTTCTCAGCGCCTCTGCGGAATATTTTTTCTCCAAAACAACAGGTAGGTCGGGTTGAAATCCGACCTACCTGCATAACCTTTTGTTCAATAATATCTTTTTTGTTTGAACGCGAATTTATGGTAGATATTTACAATCAACCCTGCAAACTATTTCTTATTTATAAGCCTATCACACCACACTCCTCTGTCAAGAAATGGCGACATCCCCAACACTTTCGTCCGTCACCATTTTTCGCTCCGTCGTAGTAATGGCATAAACCTGTCCAGTTCCATCCAGCAAAGCAGTAGCAGTCAACCTTACCTTGACGACAGTGCCATTCTTGGCAATCCGTTCAGTGCAATACGGTTCCAGGATCTCAGAGCGCATCAACTGCTGTACTCTGGCCAGTTCCTCTTCTCGTAAGCCTTCCGGAACCAGCTCTCTGATATTCATGGTCAGCACTTCGGCCTCGCTCCAACCATATATCCTCTGTGCCGCCGGATTCCAGGCCAGGATACGTCCGTCCAGATCCTGCAACAAAATAGCATCACTAGAGTCCTGGATAATTGTGGCCAGGCGCTGGGTTAGCTCACGCGCTTGCTTGATTTCCATGATATTCACAAAGGTGATCACCGCCCCCTCAATTACATTCTCCAAGGTGCGATAGGGGCGGATACGCAGCAGAAACCAGTCGTCATTGGTAGTCTTCACTTCAATCTCTTTGGGAACCAGGGTGTCAAGCACCGCCTGCACATCTGCCACCAGGCGGTCATAGCCGGAAAGATTGGTAACGATATGTCCCAGAGGTCGCCCCACATCAGAGAGAATCAGATTAATCACCTGGGTCACGGCCGGGGTGAAACGCTGGATATAAAGTTGATGATCGACAAAAACCATCCCGATATCTGTGCCCGCCAGCAGATTATTCATATCATTATTGGCGCGTGACAGATCAATCACCTTAGTCTGCAGCTCACTGTTGACCGTGGCCAACTCTTCGTTGACCGATTGCAGCTCCTCCTGGGAGGTTTCCAGCTCCTCGTTGGTCGATTGCAGTTCCTCATTCACCGACTGCATCTCTTCGTTGGAACTATCTAATTCCTCAATATTACGCTGAAGATATTCCTCTTTGATCCGGAGTTCCTGCCGCAAGGCATCGATTCGCCCTTCAAAATCAGCAAGGTCCTGAGCATGGCCTTCGACCGGAGCAGCAAGGCCTTTTGTTTCAGGCAGTTCCTCTTTTATTTCCCGCACATCTTCGAGGACAACCAGATAGAGGGTCTGCTCACTGGCCATCGGGCCGCCTCTGGAATCATCAAAAGACGCCAACGCCACCGGCATGACTGTCAGGCTGACAGTGGTAAAATCACCGTTGGTTTTCACCCGCAGGCCAGGATGGCAGACTTCCTGTTGATGAGTTACGGCCTTGTAGAGGGCAGTTGCCAGATCATGGCGTAATCCTTCGCGGGCCATCTTCAAGATATTCAAACTGGCCTCACCTGGAGGCGGTTCCAGAAATCGACCGGTACGGCCGTGCAGATAGAGGATCTCACCACGTTCGCTGACCAATGCTCCCACAGGCGCGTAGCGCTGAAGCAAAAGCCTTTCAGTCAGCTCGCGCAAGGGATATTTGCCCTGTTCCACTGTCTGGGCAGAGTGCTTCATGGCACCTCCTGCCTCAGGCAGCGCCTGAAAAAGACGTCTCAGGATTGGACGGTAGACACTATGGACATCATCTTTGCGTTGATACAGTTTCCACTGACGATCCAGCGGTGTAAAGATCTCTTCGAACTCGCCCACGGTCTCGGAAGTTCCCAGAAAGAGCATGCCCCCCGGATTCAAGGCATAGTGGAACAAAGGGAGCAGTTTTTTCTGCAGCTCTCCACTCATATAGATTAACAGATTGCGGCAGGTGATCAGGTCAAGTTTGGAAAATGGCGGGTCTTTAATCAGGTCATGTTCAGAAAAAATCACCATATCCCTGATAGTTTTACTGATACGATAGGTGATGCCGTCTGCTTGCAAGATGAAAAAGCGAGCCAGCCGTTTGGCCGAGACATCAATGGTGATGCTGGCAGGATAGATCCCGATGCGGGCGACATCAATGGCCCGGCTATCAATATCAGTGGCAAACAACTGCACCTTGAGATGACAATTCAGCGCCTCCAGCTGTTCATAAAAAAGGATGGCCAGGGAATAGGCTTCCTCACCCGTGGAACAACCGCAGACCCAGACTCGCAGAGTTGAGCCTGACGGTTTAGCGGCAAAAAGGAGGGGGACAACCTTCGTTTGGAGTGCAGTAAAGGCATCGGAGTCACGGAAGAAACTGGTGACTCCGATTAAGAGCTCATAAAAAAGGGTCTTCAGCTCGCTCGGGGCCTGCTGGAGAAAACGGACATAATCAGCCAAATCAGGAATCTGATGGACGGCCATACGCCGTTCAATGCGGCGATGAATGGTGTTATGTTTGTACTGAGAGAAGTCGTGCCCGGTCTGGCTGCGTAACAGAACAAAAATCTTCTTTAATGAATCTTCAGAGCTGGAAACCTGACGAGAAATCGGTCTGACTTTTTTCCCATAGGCTTGGGTGGCATAGGCAAGCAGTTTGGCCGGCATCTCAGCCACCGGTAAGATATAGTCCACCAAGCCGGTGGCAATGACACTGCATGGCATTCCGTCAAACTCGGCAGATTCAGGCTTCTGAACCATGACCATCCCGCCCTCCCCCTTCACCGCCCTGGCCCCCAGAGTGCCATCCCTGCCGGTGCCGGACAGGATGATGCAGATGGCCCGTTCATGCTGATCCTGGGCCAGGGAACGAAAGAAAAAATCAATGGGAAGATGTTGACCTCGCGGCAGGACCGGCTCCAACAACTGCAGTGTCCC
The DNA here is from genome assembly GCA_028697885.1 of Desulfocapsaceae bacterium. GTDB lineage: Bacteria > Desulfobacterota > Desulfobulbia > Desulfobulbales > Desulfocapsaceae > UBA2270. The sequence goes on along the minus strand of JAQVER010000020.1, from coordinate 56 downwards.
ATTCAGGAAGGCCAGATCGCGATTGGGCGGGATAATATAGACGCAGTTGGGTTGAA
>JAQVER010000108.1 GCA_028697885.1 Desulfocapsaceae bacterium | reverse complement strand
GCTCTTTGCTCACCAAACGGGCCGCCTATACCGCTGGAAAGGTCATTGTGTCTAATATTCAGGCTTTTGTCGGTCGCAGGTATTCCAGTGATAAAAAGATTTTTCCGTCTCTGGCCCTGCATATCGACGAGGCCCAATCTGTTTTGTATGAAGGGATTGAAGAGTTCTTTGCCAAGGCTGGCGGTGCTGGGGTTTATATCCACGGTTACTGCCAGTCAGTGAGTCAACTCTATGCCGCGATTGGCCAAGATCGTGCCAACACTATCCTTGATAACTGCAATACCAAGTTATTTATGCGGGTGCCGGATGCCAAGACCGCTACCTATATTTCCGATCATCTTGGAGAAAAACGGGTTTTCAGTCCGGTTATTTCTTTAGGTGGAGGGCTGGCCATCAGAGAGACCGAGGATGTGCGGGTCAAACACACCGAAGTGCTCAACTTGGCTCCCCGTCAATTCTTCATGACCACCTATTCAGGAATTTATCGGGGAATCACGACAGATGTTTCCGCTGCCAATATCAAGGTGATCTTTCCTGAAATCAGACCACAATGGGAAGATTATCAGGAAGATCTGGCAGACGAAGAAGAGAGGGCGGACGGATGACTGGTATACAAATCAATATCATCCTTGTCCTTGGGATTTTGTTATTTGCAGGAACGATATGGCTGGTTCTCATGAGGTCAGGGAAAAAACCTGCTGTCTCTAAAGCGGAAGTGCTATTACAGGACTTATCTCAGCTGTGGATTAAAAACGGGGAAGTCAATATCGCCGATCTGGCTCCTCTCTGGCGGGATGAGGAGGTTCCGGAGACAATTGAAGAAGTGCCTATCGAATTTCAGAATGAACGGCTCCAGGAATTTTACAACAAACATATTCGACCATTACGCCATGCCAGCCAGCAGCAAGCAGTCTGCCGTGATCTTTTATCTTTGCTGGATACGGAAGGTCAATGTCCATCCGTTGTTAATGTTGGTCGTGACATAGAAGCCTCCTGGGATTCCAACACCTACACCCTGCTTGGTCAAACAAATCTGGTTGATCATTCCCTGAACGTGGCTGAACAGGTTATCCGGCTGCTGCAAGAATCTGAAACCGGCTATCTTATGCCGGATACCATCATTGCGGCCTTATCCCATGATCTGGGGAAATTGCCATCTATCCGTGGTCATTTGTACAGTCTGGGCGAACATCCGTTAGCCGCTGGCCGGATTCTGGTCGGCCTTCAATCGTTTAAAAAACTCCCACTAAAAGAGGAAATTTTGCAGGCCGTAAAATTCCACCACAAACAGCCTCAAGAGCTGCTGGGCAAGACTTTGAAACGGGCAGATCAACTTGCACGACAACAGGAGATAGAACAGGCACAAGAGCAACTCCAACCATTAGAGGAGCCTCCAAAATGGCACAACGAAGCAAAATCGCAAGACGGTATATTTGATGAAAAACCGGAGGGAAAGAAGAAGGCGACAGTCCCAAAGCTCATCAACCTGTCATGGCTTGACACCCCTGCCTTACTCAAAGATATGCGGTCCTATATCAATAAATTAGAGGGGCGAAGGTTCCAGGCATTTTCCATGCCGAATGGCTTTGTCTATTTTATGCCAAAGATACTGGAGGTGATTGCCAAGAAACAAGCGGAACAAGCGGGAGTGCTCGATGTAGGCTCTATGGAAAAGGAAGAAATGCGGCAGGTATTGTTATCCATCGTCCATCAACTACGGCAGGAGGATGTCATTGCCAATGGCCTTCTGCAAAACAATTATTTTGGAGCATATTTCACCGTAACCATGAAATCAGGTGTAACCATGAATGGTTATTACACGCCTTGTCATGCCGAGGCGTTTGACTCTATTGCCGTCATGGAAGATGCCAAATCCGGTATCCTCCTTGACCTGGTCTCTGTGGAATCAGTTCACGAGGAAAAACAGGCATGAGCAACAGCATTAACAGTAGTGGCTTTAGTGGCTATAAGGGCGGCAGTTCCGGCAGTAGTAATAGCGGAGATAGCAGCAGCGGTGGTAAAGGGGGCTCATATAGCCCCAATTCTGCAATTATCAATACAAACGCCGGCCCAGTTGAAAGACCAAAGAGTATCCTCAGTGTAATCTCGGAGATTCAACAGTTTTATATGATTGAAAAAATGGGTCAGGAACTACCCTCAGAGTTTCTGACTCTGGAAGGTTCTCTGGGATTTTTCAATATCGGAGCTAAAAGTGGTCTGACAGAGGGACTCTTTCTGCTCCTGCTTCTGCCGGCGGTTGACTTTTATGTGATGCCCTTTGTCCTGAAATCACCTGGCTTGCTCATAAAAATTATGTTCGGCTCTATTCCATACCTGCCGGTCATCGCCAACACCTTCCTCTGCGCCTTTATCAGTCGATACTTTATTGGTGTCATTACCCGTAAGGCCATCAATTCTTTCTTTACCGGCAGGATGCTCGTACTGGTAGCCAAAAGTTTCATGATCTATGTTTTCTACACCTTGCTCACCGGTTTGAGCACTCCAGAGAGGGTCTGGTCACTCGCTCAACATGCCAATAAAAATGCCGAGACGATCTATTACGGCTATATGTCCACGCTGCCCCATATCATGCCGATAGCCACTCGTTGTTCTCTGTTTGTTCTGGGGGCCGCTATCCTGCCTTACGGATCTGTCTTTTTAATGGATATGTGGCGGAGAAATAAAATCAAACGCAATCATGCCAGGATTACTGGCAAGTCTTAAAAATCTATAAATCTACAGGGAGAGAAAAATGGAGAAAGAAATTAAGGAAACGCCGATTCAAAGGCAGAAACTCACCAAGGAAGAGATTTTGGAGAGAAAAATCTCCATGGTCAAGGAACGTGGCTCAAGAGTCATGAAAATTAATTCACCTATGGGCAGTATTATGTTCAATATCTTGCAACAATTCGACCAGGCTTATGCTCATTTCAAGGGGCAATTGGGAGAACCTGGGGGAATTTCTCATGAAGAAGGGGGTGCGCTCATGGATAGAGTACAAGAGATCACCATGGACTTCTCTGAGTACACTGGTCAGTTAAGCAAAAAGGTCAAGTTCAAGTACTTTATGCCTCAAGAATTACAGGAATTACGGAAGGCTATAAATGGGAAGAAGGATAAGTTGCCAGCAAGTTAATTATCTCTGTCCTGTTACTGTCCAGCTATTTCTTTAAACCACCATGTAGGGATCATTGGATAAAATACTCACACGGAAGATGGCTCTCTATAAAAGAAAGCGAGAGGATATATTCCTCTCGCTGAGAGAGTAAGATAGTTAGCAGCCACCCTTCACCGCCAGCTTATCCCTAACCTCTTCACAAACAGCACACAGGATATCAGGTTCAGTGCTTCGATCAATCAGCTTCCATTTTCCAGTCAAAATGGATTCAATTTTTTCTTTTTTACAGGCCTCACATACCCAGATTTCCTGATTAGTTTTGCTCAATGTTCGGTATTTATACTTATTCATAATCCCTATTATATAATACTACCACTACACCGTGAGGAATCGGTAACCTGAAATGATGCGAACCCCATCTATTTCTTCTTTAACTTGCCGGTCTTGCATCCACAGCCACAACCAGCTTTCGTTTTGACGCAGACTGACTCTTTCAGATTCTTGCCAACATTAAATTTCACGACCTTCTTCTCGGCAATTTTAATTTCTTTACCAGTCTGAGGATTACGCCCGGTACGGGCTGCCCGTGTGGCCACTGAGAAAGAACCGAACCCTACAAGGGTCACGGTTTCATCATTGGCCAATGCCTTAGCAATGGCATCCAACACTGATTTCAGGGCCTTCTCTGCTGCAACCTTGGTGAGACCTGCTGATTCGGCAATCTGGCTGACAAGTTCTGACTTGTTCATAATCTTTCTCCTGTTGATTTTATGGTTGAACGAAGCCGCTCCCGCGGCGGAAAAAGCCAAAAACAGTGTATAACTCCAGTCGGTGTCCAATCCCGGGCACTTACAATAAGAAGGAGTGTACCATGGAATCATCTGAAGTAAAACGATTTACAGCCCTCTACGAACGTCATCTGAAATTACTCAAACTCCAGGGAAAAAGCGACAGCACGATTAGTGCCTATTCCCGTGCTGTCCGCAGGATCAGAGACCGTTACGACTGTTGTCCGGATACGTTGAGCAAGGAACAATTAGAGAACTATTTTGTTGACTTGGTTGAATCACATTCATGGAGCACTGTCAAATTAGACAGACTTGGCCTGATGTTCTTTTGGAAGTTTGTCCTGGGTCTCGATTGGCAATGGTTGAATATTGTCAAGCCACCTAAAATCCAGTCCATTCCGGATATTCTTACCCCCGCAGAGATTGAACGGCTCATCGGAGCTACCAGACAAGTATGCTATCGTGTTTTTCTGCTGACCACATATTCAATTGGGCTTCGTTTAGAAGAATCGCTGTCTCTTCATGTTGGTGACATTGATGCAGGTCGTAAACTCGTCCATATACGTCGTGGCAAGGGCCATAAAGACCACATGGTTCCTTTGCCGGATCGCACCCTGACGGCATTGCGGTTGTACTGGTGCGAGCATCGCCATCCAGCAATGATTTTTCCAAATCGCATCGGTTCACTGAAAACAATTCAGCAGGCAAGAACCCATATGGATAAGGGTGGTGCACAAAGTACGATGAAGAGAGTTGTTGATGCATGCAACATTAAAAAAAAGTCTCAGTTCATTCCCTCCGTCACTCCTTTGCGACCCACCTCCTTGAACGTGGCTTAAGTCTTCGTCATATCCAGGCCCTGCTTGGCCATGCCAGCCCGACCACAACAGCCCGCTATACACATCTGACCAAGATCACAGAAAATGACAGTTGGCAGACCATCAATGAACTGATCAACACCCTGCAAATCAGCATCGTGGAGGTGTGATCATGGAAATTGCCGCTCTTGTAGATCAATACCACGATAACTATTTAGACAGATACGGGGATACTGCACTTCCCGGGCATCTGAAAACTCTCAGCGCCATTCTTCGCTGTCGCACTCCTGAATCCGGCGAACTCTATTTCCAATGTCCAGCCTGTGATCACGCAGAATGGCGCCCCATCTCTTGCGGCAACCGGCATTGTCCAAAATGCCAGAACCATAACACCAGCCAGTGGATTGATAAGCAGCAGAAGAAATTATTACCGGTGCAGTATTTTATGGCGACGTTTACCTTGCCGCGTGAACTGCGGTCATTGGCCTGGTTCCATCAGAAAGTAATCTATACGCTCTTGTTCAAGTGCGTTTCCAGCACTTTGAAAGACTTCGGCATGAACCCGAAACACCTGGGAGCCGAGATCGGCATGACCATGGTGTTGCATACAAACACCAGAAGTCTGGATTATCATCCCCATATTCATGCGGTGGTCCCTGGGGGCGGTATTGACAAACGCCGCCGGTATTGGAAAAAGATTAAAGGAGACTATCTCTTTAATGGCAAGGCACTGGCGAAAGTATTTCGAGCACGTTTCCTGGAAGCAATAAGAGAAACCGGGCTGATAATCCCACCAAAAGTCCACCGGGAATGGGTAGCGCACTGTGTGAATGTTGGCAGGGGCATAGGTGCTCTGAAATACTTATCGCGCTACCTCTACCGCGGGGTGATTAGTGAGAAGAATATTGTTTCAAACCAACATGGGCAGGTCACATTCAAATACATTGAGAGCGAGACTGGCGAGACAAAATTCCGTTCACTCCCAGGCGAAGAGTTCTTGCATCTTATCGTGCAACATGTGCTGCCAAAAGGGTTCAGGCGAGTGCGGGACTTTGGGTTTCTTCATAGTAATGCCAAGAAACTGCTCTCCCTTGTCCAGCTCGTCCTGCACGTCATTATTGAAATATTTGCACCACGCCACAGACCTGCTTTCAAATGTCCCTGCTGCAAGGCTTCGATGCTGATTGTAGAATTCCGGAGGAATGTAGGAAAGCCGGGATAACTGTTCTACCCGGCGCCGCCTCAATATTCATTTTAGAAGGAGAAAGGTTGGTTCTATGAAATAACTGATTTTTTATGCCTGTACAGGCAAAGGGACAAGTGCGTCCTGAGAAAAGTGCATATCATTCGATTGCACTTCTGACATAATCCTCTGAAAAAGATATTTCCTTGTTATTACCCCGGGCTTGTTCAACCATGGATAAGATTGTGGAGCGCTGCGCGCTCACAATCTATCCTTATTCGTTATGAAAATTTTCAATATTTTTTAACTTTGAATAACCATGATTCAGGTACTTTCACCCTTTTGCTCTTAACAATATTCCCATTTGTCAAAATCGCTTCAATCACAAAATGATGGTTAAAAAAGCCAGCAAAAGGATAGTTAAAATTAAGTTTATGGCTCAAATAAACCCGCTCTGATGGTTCTAACTTTAATAGATTTTTTGTTAATAAATCATACGATTTAACATCATATTCATCTCGGAAATTCTTACCTTTTCTATAAAGCTCGCAACGAGTTCGCTCTATCAGCAACCTTTTGATATTTTTAACTTCTCTTGCCTTACATGATTGCAAATATATGGGTTTCGATGATTGATTGACAACAGTGGCAAGAATTTCACCAGGACTTGAGCTATCGTAAATTATTTTGATTCCACCATCGACTCTTATAGGTGAAAAATATTGTTTTATTTTTTGGGTAGCGACTGCAATAGCAACTGTTGCACCTAAAACTGTTCCAACATCTTTTGCAATTTCAACGATCATATTATCATTGTTCAGTTCACATCATCGTTTGGGTCATAACGACCGGGCTCAGGGGCAAGCGGGATTTGAAGCAATGAATTTTGAATAACTTGAGATTTTGGAAGCAAGATTGACCTCCGAAAAACCGCGCTGCCCGCTTGTCCCTTGCAGCCCATTGTTAGAATTTTGATTTCTGTTCTGTATTAATATTTGTTTTATTATGGTTGGTTACAGTTGTTTTTTGTCTTCCATAATTATAGAAAAAATTGATTCTCCATGCTGCAAAGAAATGGTGGCTTTTGAACACACGATTATCTTTATAGAAACAATAATTGCAAACACAACAATAAAAAAAGCTATTGGACTAATATGTACCTTTTTCATTTTTAATCCTACACTAATCAATTATGACCTTCGTACTGAAGGACAGTAGCAGTTCATCGAATGATGTAGGAACATTAATACCTATAAATACAGCTAGCTATAAGTTAAAAACTGAATATAAAATAAAAAACATATCTCTAATAAAAACACGCTATATTGAACAGTTACTGTTTTAAATAAAACCATACGACATACTTCTTTTTATCAGTTATAATATCAGCTGGTTATGCTCTTTTGGGAGCTTTTTTGAGCGTGGTTTTCAATGACTTTCCGTACAATGCCTGACAGATTGTTATTTAATCCAAGAGGTTTTGAAAGAACTTTTACCAATTTTTGCAAAGAGCCTTTTGGATTGTTTTTTGGACGTTTACCTGTACATTCCAAACACTTAAAATATAACAGTTCAATAAGGTGATATTCAGCAATGTTAGCTCCAGAACGTCTCCCTGTCTTTTTTTGATTTTTCTTTACAAGGTTACAAACAGTACTCATTATTTTTAGTTGGTTTAAAATTGAAGCTGACGGATGATAACTATATGGATTTTCAACGAGTTTTGCGGCAAGTTCTTCGGAATTAAAGGAGTTTTGGACTTTATTTTGAAGGTGTGCCAACAATACCTTATCTTCTAATAAATCAATCAACTTGTCACAATATGTGCCAATTTCAAATAGGCCATTGTTTAATTCGTTTACTGTTTTCTGGCTACGACTCTTCTTCTCAATTAGATACGAATCTGCAATGCAGATAATTCTATCGATTTGATTTTCACCAATAATTTTTTCAATAGCAGCTTGTTCACTTTCAGAAAGCTTAAAGAATGGGTCAATTCCAGAAAATGATACCGGCCATCTTTCGCAATCCATCATGAGTCCTTTATTATTCACCTACTGCATATAAATAGTATGAATTTTGAGTATTTCTAACGGCGCAGGCGTTGAGCCTCGAGCATCGGAGGGGAATGATGCGAAGCAATCATTCCCTGAGAAGCGCAGTGGCTCGAACGGCTTGATAGCCAGAGCGTGCAACGCGGCGGCTTGTCAAGTCGTTCGAGCGAAGCTCAACGCCTGCGCCGATAGCGCAGAGCCGCGTCAGCGGTTCTGCGCTATCGGGGAGCTGAGGGGCCAGGCTTTTAAACCCAAAAGGCTCCGATAAAAGATTAAATTTTCCTGAACCAGACACTCCCGAAAGGCCGCGCAGTAAGCCTGGTCCCTCTCCAGCGTTTTGTTGTGCAATATTTTTCAAGCAAGCAGGCCCTCTCTCAAATTCGAAAATTAATTTATTGCTCTATTGATTTTATTATCGTTTAACCATATGGCTTTTGGAGTGGCCTTGGATAGTAACCCTCATAACAGGCTGGTATAAGACAAAAAAGTTCTACATCGCGGTATGCTTCAATGCCAGTAAGATCAACTATCCATATTTCAGAAAATCCAGTGTCATACACATCTGGAAGATTTTTTTTGTTTAGGAGAGGATGAATTTGTTCCAATGGAATATCATTAAATTCAATCACAAGTATTGAAGAATTGGGATGCTTCCAGTCATTTTTTTGTCTTTTTTGTTCTTTTGTTTCAACGCTTTCTTGAATAATTTCTAAAGCATCTTCAATTTTCATATATTCGCGTTTGTGAATTATGGAGTCATAAGCAATCGTTTCTGGGTGACCTCTTTGTATTTGAGTCAACTCCACTCCAACTATTTTGGGGATCTGCTCTTCACGACACAAAAAATCAGGTTTTTCGGAAGATATAATTTCGACAAATTCTTTACCAGTTATCCTTTCATATTCTTCGAGAAAATAACACAGCGTCTTAAATTCAGCTTCTTTTTGAGCCTCTATTTTAAATTTTCCAAGTTCTTTTCTTGAAATTTTCTCCGATATGCCAGTTGAATCGAGTTCCTTAATTCTTTCCCAGCTTAAAAATGACATATTGGACTCCTAAAAAAATCATTTATGACTCGAAATAAAATATCTTATTATTATTTCAATAACAATTACCCATCCCCGTTTTGTTTGGGGCACAACGTGCTGCTCACCGGACCCGCGCCCTTTGCGGGGTCCGAGTGAAACCGGGGGTTAGCCACCTGTCTTTTTCCACTTATTTGCTAGTCTATTCACCTTGTTCGGGACACCAAACGATCCTGAAATTTGGCTATTATTCTTTTCCGCAGCACGAATTCTTGTTGAAAAAGATGGTTCCCAATTCTCTAATTCTTCCAGGTAACCAATGCGGGTCTTAGATTCGGCATAGCTTCCACTCTGTTCAAAGAGATACACTAGTATTTCATTCATGCGACGCTGTGTTTGTTTATTTTTGCGGTAGGCATCAAATAATTCACGAGAAAGGACCTTCGCAGTTTTCTTGTTTCCGTTGAAAGCTTGGAATCTCCCAATAAAACCATATGGATCTTGTCCAAGACGTACAGAGAAAACTGGGACTCCACGGCCCATAGCAAAACCTATTTCTTGATCAGTCCAGTTGCTAGCATGGAAGTCTTCATGGAGTAACGCAAAAAGTGCATCACATGTTGCCAATGCAGTTTCGATTTGGGTTTGCCATTCCTGTGTAGGCTCGATGTCTTTATGTGCAATAAAGCAAGATATTCCAAAGTCGAGTAAGGCTTCTTGTAGTTCCGTAGCAAAGGCACGTTTTGTTGCCAGATGGGAAATAAAGACTCTAAACATCCCTTTTCGCCAAAATGGTGGCTCTATGCGCAATACTGTTTCATTTTCAAATTGAAAACCAACATGCTGCGCAAGGTCAATTAATTGCTCATCAGAAGCATCCTCTATCATGTTGAGCACATATGATTCTTTTGTTGCAGACCATTCATTTTTAAATGGTAAGGAAAATTGTTTAAGGGTTACGTCAATGAGTGGCCATTCTTCCGCACCAAGCCGTAAGGAAATTTCTTTCATTAATAGAATTCGATTAGATGGCGAAAGTGACATAAGTTTTATTGGCTAACAAGTTAATATATGGTTTCCTGATATCATTCCATTATAGTAGAGTTGACAGTGGTTTTCCTACCGTATTACTTTGTTTTTAACCGGATATCAGTCCTTATTTGGGTGATATCCAGAAACCGGATATCCATCACTGTTTTCTACTTATATATCAAATTGGCAACTTCTTTCCAAACATGCTAGCCTAATCACAAAAAAGTTATAACCAATTATCTTGTCTCAGCAGTTAGTTACCGCCATGCCGACAATTTCCATCAGTTTGCCGTAGTCGGTTACTACATCATATTTCACTTTTTCTGGATCAAGCTTCTTGCGATTGAGCTCCGCGAAAAATTTCCGGGCACACTCGATTTTTGTATGTTCGATAGCTCTCAGAGACATGGTGGACATGGAGCCTTTGGTTTCAGCGACAAAGTAAATGTGTTTGACAGCTCCTTCTTTGAAGGAAATAGCCCAGTCTGGATTGTAGTCTCCAACCGGTGTGGGGATAAGAAATCCTCGTGGAAGTTTTGCGTACACCACTACTTCATCACTGCTGTCCAGCTCTTGAACGAATTTTCTCTCAACTTTAGAGTCGGTAATAACAAAGTCATAGATATGGTTACGGAGTTTTTCACCGGCCTTGGTGAAGTCCTGTTTACTCTGGCCTGTGGTAAATATGTCGCTGTCGTATGATCCGGCTATTTCGTCATAACTCAATCTTTCAATGATAATCGTTGCCTTTTGTTCATTGATCAGACGACTTGCCTCGGTAATGAAATGTTCGGGATTCTGTTTGAACTGCTTGAATACAACCTGTTCCATGCCACCAAGTATCTCGGCGATGGTCTTGCGGGTCAACCCGGTGTTCTCAGCCAGTTTACCCAGAAGATCATAGCTGACCAGTGAATGAATTGAGGCCTTGTGCGTTTCTACAGTCGTTTTTTCAAGAATAAATCCGTCGCCGCTTTTCAGTTGCGAGTCAGTGATCTGGTTGTCCTGTATTCCGGACTGAATGGTATATTGGAGTGGCGTGACAAGCAACTCCGCATCAAGTGCTTTAATGCTGTTTCGCACAAGCTCACTCGAATCAAACTCGACCCGGTAAACGGCCTTCTTGTTGATGCGGCTCCAAAGTTGCTGAAACTCTTTTTTCTCAAAATTCTTGTTATTCAGAGGGTTGGTCCTGGTTCTGCTGGCGTCTCCAATATCCGGTAGTTGAGCCTCACTGAAGATGCCATTGATGAGTTGAACAACCTGTTCCGTATATGGCTTTAAATCCTCAGGCAGCTCTGCAATAGTCCCAATTTTAAGTTCATTATGATATTTTTCGGTAATATTTCGCTTTTTATCAACATAGCCATTTTGAATCAGGAAGAATTCTATATCGGTCGCCATATCATCCGTGACAACCACATTTCCTTGATCTGTCCGGATTATTTTCCCCAAGAAATAGTTTTTGTCAGCAACGCGTGGCCTTTCTGAAAGGGAGTCGCTGATCTCTTTCTGCAAATTGGAAACAAAATCTTTGTAGCTTTCACTGGCCACAACCGTCAGCACATTCACCTCATGTACTGTGGCTCGGTGATCCATCCGGTCGCCATGCTGGTTGACAGACAACCGCAGGCCCCGGCCAACCTCTTGGCGGCGGGAGAT
>JAQVER010000107.1 GCA_028697885.1 Desulfocapsaceae bacterium | reverse complement strand
CGAGCCAATTTAGATTTAATGGCACCGCTGGCCACCTTGATTTTTATCTCGTCTATCTGCTCGTCTTTCAAGACCCGCATTCTTCCGATCTTGACTCCTTTCTTTTGAGCTTGAGCAATTCCTTCCCGTTGCCGTTCTTTAATCAGATTCCGCTCAAATTCTGCAAAGGCACCCATCATTTGCAACATGAGCTTGTTCATGGGGTTTTCAATGTTTCCAGTGAATGTCAATTTCTCTTTATGAAAGACAACAGAGACACCCTTGCGGTTCAGGTCGCTGACGATGGTTTGCAGATCAATCAGGTTTCGGGCCAGACGATCTATTGAATGGACATGAAGCTCGTCACCCTCACGGAGATACTCCAGGCAATCTTTCAAGACTGGCCGATTGGTATCTTTGGCACTGGCCTTTTCTTCAAAGATTTTATCAAGAGAAATGTCTAATAATTGCCGGTCTGTATTCTGACCGAAGGAAGAAACTCTGATATATCCAACGCAATGACCTTTCATAATACCTCACAAAAGTTTTCTAAGTAGAAATGATTTGTTTCTACTTAGAACCAAAAACTGTAAAGAAACCTCTAGACTTATCTTTACACAGTGTAAAATAATCAAAAAAAGGACTTTGTTTTACACTGTTTTTCTCAATGTTTTGTGGTGTAAAGAAAGGTAAACTTTTCTTTACACTACAAAACACATCAATTTTATTGAACACAATCCTTTTGAGTACGGAATACGGCTTTTTCTGCTTCTTGATACCACCACCCATTATTGCAAATCGAGGGCTCCCCTGACCCTTGTTGGGGGCCACCCACTTATGGCAGATCACTATGCTATTAATTTTTTGGCAAAAATAATTGTTCTAAAGTTCTCATGGAGATGAACATTCTGGTTCTACCGTTATGATGGCACAAAAACTCAAAACCATATTTTTTATAAAACTGTTCGGTAGTCGTATTTAAGCAGTCGACGATAACTGCAAAAGCCCGCATGTATGAGTTCATTTTCCATAAATATTCAAGAGCCTTTATTAAGGTGACTTTTCCAAAGCCTTTACCCTGACATTCTGTATGCACGCCCATCTGAGCAAGAAGAAAAACTGGCACAGGATAAAGTGGTAGTTTTTTGGCAAGTGATGCAGGTAGTGTCTCTCGACGAATGGAACTGGGGGCAATTGTATAAAATGCACAGATAGAACATTTTCCGTTACTCAGTGGCACGGAAAATGGCAGTAACATGGTTTTGCTGATTCCAATTTCCATATGTTTGGCTGCTTGAGTTCGAATAAAGATATTTAACTCTTCTTCACCGCATTCAAATGTAGCCCGATCATGGTGAGCTTTGTCAAGTTCTACAAACGTATTATCCAGGCTCACTTAATACCCTGCTCCCTGGTAAATGTAGCGGCTTCCTGTAAAGCCCTGTTAGGCTTTTTTGTTTCTTCGCATGCAATTACAAAACGGTCAAAAATATCGTTCTCAAGTGTAATCCCTTCATATTGAGCAATCACCCTTGTTGCATCATCATCTATGAGCTTAACTATGTATTCAGAGAGACTCTTTAACCCCAGTAATGCAGTTGCTTTTTCTGCTTTTGCTTTAATCTTCTCATCCAATCTCATATCAAATCGAGCGGTAGCCATTTTCATTCCTCCTTTAACTATGTACGGAATGATTCCGTACATAGTTAAATATAAGGTTCGTCAGTGATTTCGTCAATAAGTATATTCCTCTCTTACCAAGTTGGGATCTCAGCCTGATGTGCCGCATGTACGGGCATAATTCCGACACTAACTACACGCTGTTTCTTGATTTCGTTTCTTCTTCCATTGTTTTTTGCGAAGCCCGTTTCTTGAATTATTTTGTTAGCATCTTGTGCGTCATTTTTGATATATATTTGTATAGCATAATATACATACAAAACTATATCGTTTCCCGTAATGCTTTCAAGAGCCGTTCACCTGTTGCACTCGCCCCCAACACTATCAAAGCACGAATTGCAGCAGTTTCACTGATGTGCCGGTGACTCTCTTTGTTCATAGTCGCGGTAATCTCTTTAAGCCTGGTAATGTCATCATCATAAAGTCGGTATGCCTTCAACGATGGTTTTTTCCTTGATGGCACCAAATCGAGACGTTCTTTGGAATCAATTTTTGACTCAGCTGTTTGAGCCAGCTTGGATTGTCCTGTAATTTTTTTAGTTGCCATATCTCAGAATCTCCTCAGTAAGTTCTTTGAAATCTTCGGCACCGTAAGATCTTGGGTCGAAAACCATCACCGGTTCATTGTTCATTTGCGCTTGGTTAATGGCTTCATTTCTACGGATCACGGTTTTTAACAGATTCTTTCTATACGGTTCCAATTGTTCTTCGACAAATACATTGGAGAGCTTGTTGCGGGAGTCTCGGGCATTCCTCAAAATCATATATTTAAAGTCGTTGGATTCTTTCACATCCTCGATCGATCGAAAAAGATCGGCAATACCATCCAAGGAATAACGTCCGTAAATAGTCGGAATCAAAATCATGTCAGAGGTATAGATTGCATTGATCGTGAGGACATTAACTGTTGGTGGACAGTCGATGATGATAAAGTCGAAATCTTTTTCGATTTTTTTCAAATGATTATGGAGCAGCTTTTCCCTGTGGATTTTCGTTGTGATCTGTTCGGCAGTTATGGCCAGGTGGATATTGGAAGGAATAATAAAAAGATTCTCAACTGGTTCTTGATCTTCACCAAGCACCGCTTGACGAATAACATTGTCAATTTTAAACGATTTGCTCGACAGCAGCTCATTAACTGTTTGATTTCTGGGAATGTCCGTGCAGAAGATAACAGAGCTGTGTGCCTGGGGATCCATATCGATGAGAAGCGTCTTCTTTCCTGACATGGCCAGACAATATGCCATGTTTGTGGAAATCGTTGATTTCCCAGCACCACCCTTCTGGTTGAGTATTATTATTTTCATCGTGTTTTCCTGTAGTAAAGATCAGCTTGTGTATATTTTTGTGATATATTTATATAACTAAATAGTTATATAATAAAGTAAATAAATATTCATACCTTTGTATAGCATAAAAGATATAATAATCATCCAAAAAAAAAGCCGCCCCCCGAAGGAGACGGCTGTGGTTGAATTGTTACGCGGCAAGCGACATGGATTTCAATTCAGCCATTCGTTCGGTCAATACCCAGAGAGCCTGATTCAGCTTGATATTGCGATCAAGTGCTTTTACTGCACGGGTAGTAACTTTACGAGGGCCATTCTCTCCATAGACTTTACCTTTGATTCCGCCTTTAATTATATTCTCCTGAACTCGATTAAATATTGTCCATAGACTATTATTTCCATCATCAAAACGGCGTTGTGTCAATAACCGTTCCGGAACAATGGGAGCGCTTTCTAAATCATCATATACCAGCTTGTGAGCGGATTCAGCATAAGCGATCTGTTCATCGTATCCTAACGGAATGCCCTTCAAGTAATCCATCTGATCATTGATGAGAGTAGCAGATGCGGTGATCTTATCAGCCGATTCAACAAAATCATTCTCGTTAAACCCGACATGGCGATGAGTGAAGTTGGCAAAATCCGATGCAACCATCAAACCATTGCTGCATACCAACCGCCAGACTGAAGCGATCAGCTTGAAAGAACTGCCCAGATCGTGAGAATTATAGAGAACCAAATCGACCCGCTCATCTTTCGGCCTCATTTCAAAGTTTTCATTCCTGGTGAAACGAATGCAATGCTTCTGAAATCCTTCCTTATCCAAGATACGGGTACCGCTTTGCTCAGCTTTGATCGGAAACCAGCCGGCATCACGCAACAGGTCAACTGCTTTCAATGTTGGAACAAAGGTGTAACGACTTGAAACTTTGTCAACAGGTTCAGTGGCGCCTGCAGCTGAAGCGTACTTAACGATAAGGTCATTGCTCATAAATATAGGTGCGGTCATGGTCGTGTCTCCAAATTGAGATTAAAAAAAATAGGGACAAGACCCCCGTCAGGGAAGTTTTGTCCCTGATGGGTTGATATAATTTAGTCGGTGCAGTTAGTCAGGGTCGTTTCAGCCGGCAAATATGCCAGTAAAAATCTGAAAGAACCAAACTAAACAAAGAAAGTACAAGAAGTTTGCTATCATGGTCTTACTCCTTATGAGATAAAAAAGGGCAAGACACTCCCAGAGGGGATGTTTTGCCCCTGGTGGATGATTGGTTGATGGGTCTATTTGGGTTCTGGAATAGCTATAACTTTGCCAACTTTTTTCTCTGGATGCTTGTGCTTGAGCAAGGCTGTTCTAGCCTTCTCTGCACACTCAAGGCATATACCCATTCTGCCAAGGCAGCATGAATATACGGGCATAGTATCTTTTCGATTGCAGAATAAGCAGGATTGACTTCTTTCAGTTTTCATTATCGACCTCCAAGGCCCAGAGGGGCAGGGGACCCGCTGTTTACAGACCGATGCAGACTGACATTATTACCATCAGTCATACCTTGCTGGTAGGCGTTGCCATCAACACGACTGGCTCTTGACATTATTGTTTTTATTCGCGGGAAAAGCCGATTAACTCGCTGGTCAACCGCTTTATCTTTAATCACCATCAATGCGGTACCGGTCATCCCAAAGGAATTACGGCTATCAGTCGGAGCAGTATTCTGCTTCAGACGTTCTAACCGCTGGCTGATTGTTTTGATCATTCCCAGACGATAGCTGTTATGCAGGGATTTACCGTGAGTTCTAGTAAAATCCTTTGCACAGTTCACATAAGCCTGGCTCATCCGCTTGATGGTTGAGCGCAGTCGTTCAAACAGATCGGTGATGATAATCAGATCTGTCTGGCCGGCCACGAAAGTGAAACTCCAGCCACTGCTGTTTCTGGTACGAATTGCTCGGCCATTGAAGGTTTGGGCAATGAAGCTTCCCAGGGAGATTTCCCATGTCTGGGAAGTCTTGGTCAGTCCACATACTTCTGCAGAACCTACATGAGCACCACTTCCATCAAGAGCTACATCAGCAACGGACAGGTTGTGTTCACGCATCAGTTCCTCGGCCTTCTTCATGGCAAGGGCAGCTTCGTTTTCGTTATCACTTGCAGACAGAGCAAGTAATTTCTGGAGTTTGTCGATTATTTTCTGATCTATCATGGCCTTGTCTCCTTATGAGATTGAAGAATCAAGGGCAAGACTTCCCCATAGGGGTTGTTTTGCCCCGATGGGTTAATGGGTTGATATTGGTTGCGTAGAATTGAGCTAAAATTGAATGCCCATATCCGTAAAGGACGTTAAATCATCCCCTACGACTATGTGGTCGAGAACCTTAACATCTATGATTTTTAAGATTTCTTTCAGTTTTATGGTCAATTCAATGTCTTGTGGTGATGGGTCAGTATTACCTGAAGGGTGGTTGTGGGCGAGAATAACCTTGGCAGCATTGAGCCGCAGGGCTTCCTTGACCACTTCACGCGGGTAAACTGTTGTCGAATCGATAGTCCCTTGAAACATTTCCTTCCATTCCAAGATGCAGTTTTTGGTATCCAGAAACAGACAGCCAAAGACCTCATGTTGGTAGGAAGAGATTTTTGAGGCTATTGCTTCCTTTGCCGCTTGTGAACCTCCGATAAATTCAGATCCTTTTTTCAGTGTGGAGCGAGTACGGCTACGCCCCTCTTTGATGATTTCGGGGGTTGTCGCAGTGATGTACTGCCCTTGTTCGTCTTTGATAAATAACTGCATCGCCTTATCTCCTTCTGTGAATTAAAAAGGGATACGACCTTACCAAAGACAAAGGGGTTGTTTTGCTCCTGGTGGTTTGATTTCTGCGGGTTTCTGCAACAGATAGCTTCTTTTGCAAGCGTTCTATCTCATTTGCAGCCTCAAAAAGCAGGATGCAATGGCCGAGGTTGGTCTTGTCGGTTCTTTTTGCAGTATTCCGCATACTTCTAATTAGATTGATAATCATATCTTGCCTCCTTTGAGTCGGAATAAAAAAGGGGCAAGACTTCCCCGACAGGGGTTGTTTGCCCCTGGTGGGTTGATTACCATTGTTGGTTATTCAGTTTTTTCTTTTTCTTGGTGATCAGCTTCAAAATAATCGGCCATTAAGTCAGCCATTACTTCGAGATCATAATAATAATCCATTATGATGATGCCTCCTGTGCGTCAGTATGATCAGCGATGGCCTCAAAGAGATAGACAGGATGGTGATGTTTCAATAGCTCTTTCAACAGAGCTACCGGATCATTACTTCCTATCAATTTCTGTAGGCGCTCTATCTCGTCTGCAGCTTCATGGAGCACGTTGCAATGAGGCCAATCATTCTCGGCAGCCCTTCTTGCACTGTTCCGCAGTCGTGTAGTCAGTTTGATTGTTATGGTCGACTTTTCAGTAACTTCCCTTTCTAATGGTTCGGCCATCATTTCGATTTCTGACTTATTCATGATTTTTCCTCCGTAATGAAAAAAGGACAAGACTTCCCCTGCAGGGGTTGTTTGCCCCTATGGGTTGATGGGTTATGCCGCATTTCGTAATTCAGCCAGGACAAAATACTTCGATTGTTCCGGCTTGTAGATACGGATAGGCTTTTCGTTAATTTCTCCACAACCTTGTCGATCATACCAGCCAATCTTTCTGCCTGACCAGAAGACAAATCCGTCCTTGAGGTCGAAGCGATTGTTACCGACATAAGCGATGG
The DNA here is from genome assembly GCA_028697885.1 of Desulfocapsaceae bacterium. Classification (GTDB taxonomy): domain Bacteria; phylum Desulfobacterota; class Desulfobulbia; order Desulfobulbales; family Desulfocapsaceae; genus UBA2270. The sequence goes on along the minus strand of JAQVER010000107.1, from coordinate 5,015 downwards.
CTCCGGTTTTCTTGACATAGACAGTCCCGCGAACAACGTACTGTTGCGTGACCGTGGCAGTGCCGGAGTTTGTTGTCATGGTTGTGGTAGTTGTTACGGTAACGGCCTGATCATCATCCATAGACATATTGCCCAGCAACTCTCGTTGTCGGTATCTGGTCCAGGCCTCACTCATATCCTTGACCGCAATCTTGCCAGTCAAAGCCTTTGCCAGTTCGTACATCATACTGTTTTCTGATTCAGATAATGCGGCCAGCCCTTTATCTGACAGCTCTCCCTCTATGGCTAACGATGTTTCCATCTTCTGGGCCATGAGCGACAGAGCTTTTTCCTGCATGGTGTCCGCATAGGCCATAAAAAACACCCGCACCGGCTGATCTTGCCCGATACGCCATGACCTGCGGCTGGCTTGTCTGAGAGTGAAAACTGAATACCCGCATTGAAAAAAGATGATCGTAGGAAAGTCTAAAAGATCAAGTCCGGTTTTCACCAGGTTGGGATTGCAGATCAGGCAGTCATAAAGCCCTGTTTTGATCTGTTCCTTGAGATAGTCTTCCCGATGCTCAGGAGTGACATCTGTACTGCGTAAAATCAGAGGATTCATGTCGTGCGTATGAAGTTTCTCCTCTAATGTTGACAGTAAATCTCGCGTTCCGGTGTGTTCCAGGAAAACAGCTACCTTTCTTCCCTTTTTCTTTTCAGCCGTGATAATTTCCAGCAGCTTTTCTTCTTTGGGCAGCAGGTCAATTTCAAGGGCAGGGGCATAGCCCACTGTTTCCTCTGTACCTGCTATTTCAAGGGTGACAATTTCCTCGCGTCTGCATCCATCAGGATACGCCAGTAAAGATTGAAGCATTTTTCCTAAAAGCCGCATGTCGCCTCGGGCCAATGCCTGAAATGTCGCATCGGTCAAATCCTTGGCAATCTGCTTGTATGCTTCTTTCTGCTCATGTTCCATTTTTACCGGAACAATGATCTCTTCGTATTCCGGCAGAGCATCACTTACATCCGCCAGGCGAACAAAGGTCGAATGCTCCAGAAGCAGATCTGGTAACAATAGGGGTGATATTCCCGGCGCTTCCTTGACCCGCGACTTTCCGAGTTTCCGGCCAATACTGGCTTGGTTGAGGCTTGCATCTATATCTTTGGTATCGTAGGTTCTCTGCACAACACCGTAGCGTTCTGCAAAGTGCATTGACCTTCCAAACTCAAAACCTCCGGCCTTCATCTGACGAGAAAACATCCGCCAGAGCAGGTAAAACAGATTCGAGCTATATCCTCCCATCAAAGTACCTGTTAAAGCCAGTACCTTTTTAGAGCGAGCGATAAGACAGGACATGGCTTGACCCTGGGCTGTGCCGCCACCCTTGAGTTCATGCACCTCATCCAGTATCAGGAGATCAAAAAAGTTCTTGGGAAAAAACCGCTTGATAAACTCAGCCTTGGCGTAGCGGCGGACCTTGGTTCTATCTGCCATCCACATAGGGGCCTTGCAATATTCGCAGGTTTCTCCTTCTGATGTTATTTGTAGTCCGCATTCAGGACAGCATGGTTTCCCGCAAACAGTCATCATTTGGGAAACACGCTGGAAATGCAGTTTTGCCCGCTCTTTTCCCATAACCCATATCTCCGTACCAACCGGTTTGGTCAGCTGGAGCTTATTGGCTATGAGAAGATCAAGGCTCTTTCCGTTAAGATTGGTGCAATTACAGTTTGGGATTGTATTCTGAGCTTCCCGTATCCATTTCTTGACCAGGTGGCCAGGACATTGAATAAGGATTCGCTTGCTCTGCTTCGGAAGCAGATGAGCAACAGCCAATCCCATGTAGGTCTTCCCCGTTCCCATCTCGCCAACCAGAAAATCAGCCTTATGATCCTCTTTGAAGAAAGATCGGGCTATTGGCAAAATGCCTTTTCTGGTTTGAGACTCAAACGGTTTACGCAGTAATTGCTGTAACTTTTCTCTGGCCTGTAAATCCCAATCGTCTTCCGCTTTCGGGGAATAGACAGGGTTCATATTCTTGACGACTTCGGCTTTGAGTATATCGCCCCATTCGTCAAGAAACTCGGCCAGCTTGACGGATTTTTGTACGTCTATTGGCTCGATCATGTCGGTGATAGCTTCCATAACTCTCCTTTCTTTGGTGATGGTTGAACAAAGGAGAATATGGCCCGGGCAGGGGGGTATTCTCCCCTGTATGGGTGGGTACTTACTGGATTTGTCCGTGCTTGATTGCTTCCAGCACATGCGACTCTAATGTTTCATCGCAGGGGATGGTCAAAAGATACGCTTCCTGAAATTCATTCTGAAACTCACTACTTCCAAAACTGTAGAGCTTTTCAGGGGATATCATTGTTTCCCAGAGCCATTCCTGCCACTGTGGTTTCAGCGGAATGGTCGTTGTTGCATCAAGACGACGAAAAGCCCGTTCTTGTACAACAGACAGATCAGGGCCAAAGACAGCAGCAGTATTGTTATTTTTGCTGAAAAGATTGGTGATCAGGACTTTATTAACTGTCTCTCCGATTTTCCGAGAACGACAAGTCTGTGTTGGCCCTGCAAATTTCAGTTCTGTGTCAAGATTGTCTCCTGATATATGGCAAGATTCTCCGGTGTAAATGAGTGCCGAGAGACTTTTGATATGGGATGGTGTGCCGATCAAGCTCAACATGCAAGCCTGGAGATCGCCATAATCCGTTCTTGCAATGAGAGCATTGCAGTAGGCGGTAAATCCGGCGCATTTAACAGTGAGATAGTTTGTCGTCATTCAAATTTCTCCTTGAGGTAATGGTTAAAACGGGAGAAATCCCCTGTGCGGGAGGTTTCTCCCGTAAGGGCTGGATGAGGATTACTGAACGATAATCAATTCAGCAGTCTGCATGTCGATGATTTTGACGGTCGGGATGTACTGATCTTTGGTGGTAATTGAACCGCCACCATTCTCATTTTCATAGGTCTGGACGATTTTCTCTGTTTTATGGATAACGCCCTTGATGACCAACTGCCGACCATCTTTCTCAATGGCTCCGTTCATATATCCTCCCGCCAGCATAAGGGCCAGGTGGCCGTTTTCAAGCGAGGTCAATGGACGGATATTATTGTTTTTGGCAGGAGTAAGGTCCTTCAAAGCATCCTTCAGGATTCCAGCCTTGTTTGTCACGGGAATTGCTTCCAGTGGGTCAAGACGATCTACGCGAAAGTTTATTGGCTTATTAGCTGCCGGCACAACGATTGGGGCCATAGTTTCCAGTGGCCATACCTCGCTTTGAAAATCCTCCGGTGCCATGTCAGCCAATTCTTCCAGATGTTCCTGGGTTGCTTTGGCTTTTTCCTCTGATATGTATCTTTTTTCCCCAAAGACAACGCACTGCATAAAAAGAGGAAATTCATCATCTGGAAACCCCACTACCTGTACCTTGAAATTACGGGCCAGTGTCTTGGCACAATGTTTCAGCACATAATAGGGAATAACAAAAACGAGAATGCCACCAATCTGCAATGTCCGGCTATAAGAGCGTAAGAACTGATGCTCCAGCCGTTTGTCGTCTGTGTGGATTGCTTGAATTGCGGTATCGTAGGGAGGATTGAGGTAGAGCAGACCAAAGGCTTGTGATGATATTCGAGCCTCGGTAAGAGCGTCGCCCCATACTGCCTTGAAAAGCCGTGTTTTGGCTTCCGTGGCTCGCTGGTGGTCAAGCTCAACACCATAGGTCAGTGTCGTTTTTATTTCCAGGCTGATGCCATTGATATTTTCAATCGTAGGGCCAGCCAGTTGGGAAAGGGTTTTACCTTTACCACAACAGGGATCTAAAATCCGAGCGCCTTCTTCAAACGATATTTTTGTTTTCAGCAGGGAAACAACACTATCCGGTGTTGGAAAGAAACCTGCTTTTGCTTGAGATGCGAGTCGTGCCATGTCTTGTCTCCTTATAATGAAAAAAGGGCAAGACTTCCCCTGCAGGGGTTGTTTTGCCCCTGGTGGGAAATGCACTTACGGTTATTGAATTTCGCTGTATTCGGTAATCAATACAGGCCCTGCAATATAGTCGTCGTCCATGCCACCACTTGCATGGAGCATTTTAGTGGCATCAGGATTAACACTGTGCGGCTTCAACTTGCCTTCTTCGTCAATCCACATTACTCGACCATCCTCTATGGTAATTGCTTGCACCATAGAGCAGGAAAGCAGAGAATACATTTCGTTCAACGTAAATTCATTTTTCTTCGCATAAACATTTGTTGTAACTCCATCGGGTGTGATAAGTACAGCCATGATCTTGCCTCCTGAAAAAGTAAAAAAGGGGCAAGACTTCCCTTTCAGGGGTTGCTTTGCCCCTGGTGGGTGAACTGGTTTTGCTATATCAGATTAAAATGGAACTTCCATGTCCGGCGATGGTGGATTATCCCGTAGGTGATCCCCATTAGAAGCCGAAGATGAGTCAGTTGCCTTATCAAAGTTATTGCCACCAAGCATTTCCATGCTCTTGGCAATAATCTCAGTGGTGTAACGAGTAATACCGTTCTCTTCCCACTTTCTGGTTTGCATCTTGCCCTCAATATAGACTTTTGAGCCTTTCTTGAGGTGATCTCCGCATATTTCGGCAAGTCCTCTCCAGGCTACAATTCGGTGCCAGTCGGTATGCTCCTGTTGTACTCCTTCTGCATCTTTCCACTTTTCAGTAGTAGCGACAGAAAAAGTTGCCACAGCAGTGCCTTTCTGGGTGTAACGAATTTCTGGGTCATTGCCTAAATTGCCGATTACCATTGATTTGTTCATGATGTTGTTCTCCTAAAAAAGATTGATAAGGTTCAGGAAAATACATATCCCCACAATGGGAACTGTTTTTCCCTGATGTGGGTTTATGCTGCTTTTTTGGTTGTGGCTGATGGTTTGATTGCTTTTGACTTTTTGATCTCCAGGAAAGAAAACGAACTTGATTCCTGAAAATCATTTACAGTATGGCCCTGGTCAGCCAAGAACGCTGTCAGGCGGCTGATGTCAAAAGACTTGCGG